>NZ_BBMP01000026.1 GCF_000755245.1 Halococcus sediminicola
GGTTTTGCTGTCGGGCGATGGCCAGTAGTGCGACATTCGGGACGTCGAGGGCTACCGCGAGCGGATGACCGACAACCAGGCCAAGGGCATGCTCGGCATCTGGTCGCTGACGCCTGGACAAGTGGTGGAGGCGAACAAATCGCCGCTGCCACCCGAATCCGGACGGTGGCTCATGGATGACGGCACTCAACAAGTGGCCCTCGAAAGCGATGGCGACAGGGAAGTGTACGAGGGCGACCGTGTCTCACTCGACGAGAGTGGCGACGGCTACAGCCTTCGAATTGGCGGCGACGAGCAGCACCTCGACGAAGACGAGTTGCGCGAGGAACTGTTGAACATGGTCGAATACGTTCCCAGTATGGACGACATCGTCGACTCGATGGAGCGCTTCGAGGAAGCCAGAGAGGGTGGTACTGGCGCGATAGCGATGGAGCGCGCTGCCACCATCGCAATCGACGGCGTCGAAATCAGTGTGTCGAACGACCGGATGTGGGACGAGGCGACCTATCAGGCCGCCATGACGCCCATTACCCTGTTCCAGGACGTCTACGAACATCGTCCGGACCAACACGACGACCTCGAAGAGTTGTACGGTACCGATGTCGTCGAGCGGGCGACGAACGTCGGAGCGTAATCCGAATCCGAACACCGTTTTTATCGCCGCGCGAGTATCGCCGCCATGCCGAACTACGGCAAGGTCGACGGAACCTTCTTCGACGAGCACATCTACCCACATCTCGGCGCGGAACGCGAAGAAATTCGAGTCGGCCCACAGCACGGCGTCGATTTCGGGGTCGTCGACATCGGCGAGCGCTCGCTGGTCGTGGCGACCGACCCGATCTCGATCCTGCCGGAACTCGGTTTCGAGCGTGCCGCCCGCTTCGCCTTCGACGTCGTCTGTGCTGACGTCGCGGTCTCGGGACTTCCACCGGCGTATCTCTCGCTCGACTTCACGCTCCCGCCGGCGATGACGGACGCGGAGTTCGCCACGCTCTGGCGGGCCATCGACCGCGAAGCGAGCGAGTTGGGCGCGAGCATCGTCGCGGGTCACACCGCCCGCTACGAGGGCTGTTCGTACCCGTGGATCGGCGGCGCGACGGTGCTGGGCGTCGGTAGCGCGGACGAAATCGTTCGCCCGGACGGCGCGCGACCCGGTGATTCACTCGTTCTGACGACCGGGCCGGCCGTCGAGGCGGTCGGATTGTTGACGACGCTGTTCGGCGACGAGATGGACCTCCCAGAAGAGACGATCGAGACGGCCCGCGAGCGCCTCGACGACGCGCGGGCCGTGTACGATGCGCTCGCGGCCGTGGCCGCCGGCCCGGTGACGGCGATGCACGACGTGACCGAGGGTGGCCTGCGGGGCGCGCTCTGTGAGATAGCCGCGAGCACGGGTGTGCGCTTCGATATCGAGCGCGAGCGCGTGCCGATGCGCCCCAGCGTCGAACCCGTCTGTGAGTACCTCGACATCGATCCGTGGGCGGCGACCAGCGCCGGTTCGCTCCTGCTCGCGGTCGATTCTGCGGGGGTCGACCCCGTTCTCGATGCGCTCGCCGACCGCGACACGACCGCCGCCGTCGTCGGGGAGGTTTCGGCGGGGAGCGGGGCGTACGTCGACGGCGAGCGGATCGAGCCGCCCCCGGCCGACCCGTCGTGGGACGTCTATGCCGAGTACACCGAGTGAACACCGGTGCTGACGAATGCAGGCGACACTACTATGCACTCGTGCTTCGACGGGCAAACGAACGGTGAGCGACTGCGCGGACGAAGAGTGACGGGACGGACGACAGCGACTCACCACACAGAATTATCACATGTCAGACACAGACCTCGAACTCGGCATCGTCGGACTCGGAAAGATCGGCGGTAACCTCGCCAAACAGGCCGTCGAAAAGGACGTTCGCGTCGTTGGTTTCGATACCCAGGAGAAACCGGAGTTACAGGACAAGGGCGTCGAAGTACACGGCGATAGCGAGTACGATACGCTCGTCGACGAACTCGACGCGCCGCGGGTGGTGTATCTCTCGCTGCCCGCCGGCCCGCTCGTCGACGAGGAACTCGACGACTTGCTGGACCATCTGGAAGAGGGCGACGTCGTGATGGACGGCGGCAACTCATTCTGGCGCGACTCGATCCACCGCGAGGAGCGCGCGTGGGACCAGGGGATCTACTATCTCGATACGGGCACCAGCGGCGGCCCGCCGCGCGCGAGCGAAGGAGCCTGCTTCATGGTCGGCGGCAAACAGGAAGGCTTCGACATCGCCGAGCCGTACCTCGACCTGCTTTCGGTCGAGGGCGGACTCCTCCACACTGGGCCGCCGGGCAGCGGCCACTTCACGAAACTCGTCCACAATGGTATCGAGTTCGGCATGCTTCAGTCGATCGCCGAGGGTGTCGAACTCCTCGAAGCGGGCCAGTTCGACCTCGATATGGCCGACGTCTTCCACAACTGGTCGAACGGCGCGGTCATCGAGAGCTGGCTCGTCGAACTGATGGAGAAGGGCCTTCGCCACGAGGACCAGCAGGAGGACGCGCCGGATTTTGACGACATCCCAAACTACATCGAGGACACCGGCGAGGTCAACTGGCTCGTGAGCGAGGCGTACAAGGGCGAAACGCCCATCCCCGTCATCAGCCAGTCGGTCACCGAACTGTTCAAATCCCGTGGCAACCAACGCCACGCCTACAAGGCCATCGCGCTGATGCGCCACGGCTTCGGCGAGCATCCCTTCGGCGAGGACGAGGCCATCAGGAGCGAACGCCTGCACGGGCGGGTCGACAACGAGGCGCGCCACGACCTCCGCGACGAGGGCGACGTCGATCCTGTGGGGCCGCTCGCCGACGAGGAGGAATGAACTATGGCAAAGGAATTCACCGACGACGAGAACGACATTCACGTTTGGGCTGAAACCGAGGACGAGGTAGTCGAAAACGCCCACGAGGAACTCGACGCCGCGGGCGTCGAAATGGACGAATCGGCAATCCGTGAGCAGATAGCGGTAATTCCGTCGCCACGGCGCATCAAGAGCGGGACGGACGGCGTCTTCGACGAGCGCCGGCGGCGAGGTGGCGAGCGCACAGCACAAGAGGTCGTCGAGAGCGGGATGGACGTCGGACTCGGCACCGGCAGCACGACCGCGTGGGCAGTCGCCGAGATCGGTCGCCTGCTCCGTGCGGGCGAACTGGAGGACGTCCGTGGCGTCGCCACGTCGCTCCAGAGCCACGAACTCGCCAAAGAAGTCGGCATCCCGCTCGTCAACCTCGACGAAGTGACCGAACTCGACGTGACGATCGACGGCGCGGACCAGTATTCCGAGGAGGAGCCAACGGTGATCAAGGGTGGCGGCGGCGCGCACGCCCGCGAGAAGATCATCGACGCGATGGCGGATCGCCTAGTTATCGCCACCGACGAGGAGAAGGCCACCGATCCGCTCGACTATCCCGTACCAGTAGAAGTGATGCCCGACGCGCGCGAAGTCGTCGCCGAGGACCTTCGAGCGGTGGGTGGTGACCCCGAACTCCGGATGGCCGAGCGCAAGGACGGGCCCCTGTTCACCGCGAACGGCAACCTCGTCATCGACTGCGACTTCGGCGGGCTCGACGATACTGCAGGTACGGCCCGCGACATCGAGAAGATCCCCGGTGTGCTCGAACACGGCATCTTCCTCGACATGGTCGACGACGTCTATCTCGGAACCAGCGAGGACGTCGAGACGGTCTCGTTCTGAGCTAAACCGTCGTCACCCTGTTTTCGAGTCGACCGACGTTTTCGATCCCGATAGCGATCTCGTCGCCCTCCGCGAGCGTGAATTCCTCGGGAACCAGCGACGTGCCCGTGAGCAGGACGGCGAGTTCGGGCGTCTCGTTGTGGCGATTCAGATACGAGACCAGCTCCTCGGGCGAGCGCACGAGATTGGACGTCGAGGTGCTGTCGTCGAACATCGTTTCGCCGTCGCGTTCGATTCGCATCGAGAGTTCCACGTTCTGGGGATCGCCGACGGTTGCGGGCGAGGCGATCGCGGGCCCGATGGCACAGCAGCGGTCGTAAATCTTGGCCTGCGGGAGATACAGTGGATTATCACCCTCGATCGAGCGGCTGCTCATGTCGTTGCCGACGGTGTAGCCGACGATATCGCCGCGGTGGACGACGACGGCGAGTTCGGGTTCGGGCACGTCCCAGTCGGAATCGCCGCGGATTCCCACTTTCTCGCCCGGTCCCACCGTCCGGGATGCGGTGGCTTTGAAGAATATTTCGGGGCGGTCGCCCTCGAAGACGCCCTGATAGATCTCACCGCGGCCGCTCTCCTCCTCGCGGGCGTCGCTGCTGACCTGATAGGTGACGCCGGCGGCCCACACCTCGTCGGGGACGGCTGGCATCGCCGCGCGCGCGACGACCGATTCGGCGTCAAGCAGCGGCGCGTCGGCGGTCAGCCCCTCCACGACGCCGTCGATGCCCGTCCCGAGCACGTCGGCGACGTTCGCCAGCGCGGCGAACGAGTCGAGACCCTCGCGGGCGGCCGTGAGGTCGTAGGCTTTCTCGCCGTCGCGGGCGACGAGTCGCGCCGTGCCGTCCTCGATCGTGCGATAGTAGCGCATACCGGACGAACGTGGGCCGCGCACAAAGTCCCACGGGGTGGGCTTGCCATCGAAGCCGAAAGAAGGGTATGTCCCGACCTCGTATCAGACTGGCGATGGCAGATACTTACCAGAACTACGTCGACGGCGAGTGGCGTGCGAGCGAGACGGGGGAGACCTTCGAGGTGCTCAATCCGTCGGACACGACCCAGGTCGTCGCCGAGGTCCAGCAATCGAGCGAGGCCGACGCCAACGGGGCCGTCGAAGCGGCCGCGGCCGCACAGGACGAGTGGGCCGACACGCCCGGTCCCGCACGCGGCAAGTTCCTCCGCGAGACGGCAAAACGGATGGACCAGCGCCGCGACGAACTCGCCGAGACTTTGGCGAGCGAGGAGGGGAAGACGCTCTCGGAGGCCGCCGGAGAAGTGGGTCGCGCGGTCAACATCTTCTACTACTTCGCCGAGCGCGCGATGGACTACGCCGGCGAGAGCTACAACCCAAGCGCACAGGGACAGAACCTCTACACCGTGCGCGAGCCGATGGGTGTCGCTGGACTCATCACTCCATGGAACTACCCCATCGCGATCCCTGCTTGGAAGATGGCCCCGGCGCTCGCGACGGGCAACACGGTGGTCTGTAAGCTCTCGGGCGAGGCTCCGACGGTCTATCTGAAGGTCGTCGAGTGCATGGACGAGGCTGCCGACGCGGCCGGCGTCCCCGACGGCGTCGTCAACGTCCTCACCGGGAGCGGCGAGGAGGTCGGCCAGCCGATCGTCACCCACGAGGACGTCGATGCGGTCTCCTTTACGGGGAGCCGGCAGGTCGGCGACATGATCTACGAGCAGGCCACCAACGCGCACAAGCGCGTCCAGACCGAACTCGGCTCGAAGAACCCGACGGTCGTGACCGACAACGCCGACATCGAGCAAGCGGCCGAAATCGTCGGCAGCGGCACGTTCGGGGTCACAGGGCAGGCCTGTACGGCGACCGAGCGCGTGCTCGTCCACGAGTCGGTCGAAGACGAGTTCGTCGACGCGCTGGTCGACTACGCCGAGGGTGTCGAGATCGGTCACTCCGTCGAGGACCCCGGAATGGGACCGAAGGTCTCCGAGAGCGAACTCGAAACCACCCTCGACTACATCGAGACCGCACAGAACGAAGGTGCAACGGTCGAGTACGGTGGCGGCCAGCCCGAGGGTAGCGAGTACGAGGACGGCCACTTCGTCGAACCAACGGTCGTGACGGGATTGGATTCGGACGCGACCGTGATGCAGGAAGAGGTTTTCGGCCCGTTTGCCGGCGTCATGACCTTCTCCGATCTGGACGAAGCCATCGAACTCGCAAACGACGTCGAGTACGGGCTTTCGGCGGGGATCGTCACCGACGACCACTCGGAGGCAAACCGATTCGTCGACGAGGTCGACTTCGGCATCGTGAAGGTCAACGAGGCCACCACAGGATTGGAACTCCACGTGCCCTTCGGCGGGATGAACGCCTCGTCGAGCGAGACCTACCGCGAGCAGGGCGAGGAGGGGATGGACTACTTCACCATCATCAAGACCGTCTACGACAGCTACTGAATCGGCGACGTTCCTCTCTCCGCTCTCGACTGAACCTCCACGGCTCACGCTTCTTTCCGTATCGTTCGCAGAAATGGGCGCTGCAGGATTTGAACCCGCGACAGCTTGGTCCGAAGCCAAGTACTCTGTCCAAACTGAGCTAAGCGCCCGTAGCCACCGATTACGCCGAGTCGCAGTTAAATCCCCCGATCGGCGCGTTTCGCGCCCTTTATCCGCTCACCGGCGGGAGGATGGTCATGTCCGGCGAGCGTGCTCGCGGCCTGCTCGAGCTCACGAGACCCGTCAACGCCGTCGCCGCGGGGATGCTCACGTTCATCGGTGCGTTCGTCGCCGGCGGTCTCGATATGTGGGTGGCGGTCGGCGCGGCCGTCGGCGCGACCGTGCTCGCCACCGCCGCGGGCAACGCGATGAACGACTACTTCGACCGCGAGATAGACGGCATCAACCAGCCCGATCGCCCGATTCCCCGCGGTGCGGTCGCGCCCCGGACGGCGCTCGGGTTCAGTGGGCTGCTGTTCGCCGGCGCGGTCGTGTTCGCGCTCGCTCTTCCTGTGCCTGCTATCGCCATCGCCGTCGTCAACCTCCTCGCGCTCGTTGCCTACACGGAACTGTTCAAGGGACTACCCGGCGTCGGCAACGCGGTCGTCGGCTATCTCGGCGGTAGCACGTTCCTGTTCGGCGCGGCGGCCGTCGGGCGGATCACCGCGGCGGTCGTCGTGCTGTTCGCGCTCGCGGCGCTCTCGACGGTCGCCCGCGAGATCGTCAAGGACGTCGAGGACGTCGCGGGCGACCGTCGCGAGGGGTTGAACACCCTCCCCATCGCCATCGGCGAGCGCCCGGCGCTCTGGCTCGCCGCCGGCCTGCTCGCGGTCGCGCTGCTCGCCAGCCCGCTTCCCTACCTCCAAGAGACGTTCGGCTGGCCGTATCTCGCCGTCGTCGCGGTCGCCGACCTCGTGATGGCCGTCGCCGCCGTCGAGAGCTTTTCCGACCCGACCGCGGGTCAGGAACACCTGAGCTACGCGATGTTCCTCGCCGGCGGCGCGTTCGTCGTCGGCCGGCTCGCGGTCGCCGTGTAGGCGGTGTTCTTTTCATCGCTGCCGACGTACTTCGGTCATGCCAGTCACTGACGACGACGAGCTTCGTGAAATCCTCGACGGCGAGACGGTGGCCGTGGTGGGCTGCTCGTCGACGCCGGGCAAGGACGCCCACGAGATCCCGCAGTACCTCCGTGAGCACGGCTACGACGTGATTCCGGTCAATCCGTACGCCGACGAAATCCTCGACCGGCAAGCGTACGACTCGCTCGCGGACGTCGAGGAGGACGTCGACATCGTGGACGTGTTCCGGCCGAGCGACGAAGTGAGTGGAATCGTCGATGCGGCGCTCGACCGCGAGGACTCCCCGGTGATCTGGACGCAACTCGGCATCCGCGACGGTGACGCCACCGACCGCGCCGAGGCGGACGGTCATCGGGTTGTCGAGGACCGCTGTATGAAGGTCGAACACCAGCGCCTCTGCTGATCGGGTGTGTCCGGGCGCTACTCGCCCGGCGAGGCCGTCCCGTCCGTTCCGTCGGCCGGCGGTTCGGCGTCGGCGATGTCGGTGGGCTCGGCCTCCTCGATGGCCGCCTCCGCGAGTAGCGAGTCGACGTCGATGTCCTGTTCGCGCGCCAGTGCGTCGAGGACCGCGCGCTGGTCGTCGAGGTCGCGCTCGATGCGGTCGACCTTCCGGCTCGTGGTCTCGACGTGGGCTTTGACGTCGTTGACCTGCGAGCGAAGTTCGTCGACCTTCTGGTAGAGCGTTTCGGCCATGTCGGCCACCCGCTGGAGCTTTTTCGCCGTGTTGCCGAGTCCCATGTTCGTGACTGCGCGCGGAGCTACGTGGCTTTTGTGTTCCGCCCGAACGGGGCGATTAAGACGCCGCCGGCCGAGGTGGAGCTATGGACGGGTCGCGGGTCGCTCCACTGGTCGGTATCGTCGGCTGTGGCCTCGTTTTGCTAACGCTTCTCGCCCCGTATCTCGGTCTCGGTGGCGGGGCGGTCGGGACCTACTACGCGGCCGGCGCGCTCAACCCGCTCGTCGGCGGCCTGTTCGCGGCGGTGACGGTGATCGTCCTCGCCGCCGGGCGGGCGGGCCGAACCGACCCCGCGACCGCCGCCGGTGTCGCGCTCGTCTTCGGCGTCCTCGTCGTGGGCGTGTCGCTCGCGTGGAGCTTGACGGTCCCCGAGAGCATCGTCTTCCAGCTTGCGACCACGTCGCTCATCGAGATCCATCGCTGGGTGCTGGCGCTCGTTTCGCTCGTGATTCCGGTCAGCGGCGTGTGGTACGCCCGTGCACTCGCGCTCGTATAGCGAAAAGTCCTTATGCCGGAATTAGCTACTCAAAGATGGACTAGGTCGGGCAGTTAGGCCCTGCTCACTTCCCGCACTACGGTCTTCAGCGGGGACCGAACCCCGGGTGCGTCCGGACAGACCGGCGCGGGCCCCGCAAGCCAACGTCGAAGCCTCGTCCGTCGGGGGCGGCGGTTCGCGGTCGCTCGTCTGCAGGGACGACCGACCGCGATTGATCGGCGGCAGTCCGTCAGGCGCGGAAGCGAGCAGCGGACCGCCGGACAGCCGTCGCTCGACGGGTCGCGGGGTGGAGGAGGCACGCGGGTTTCCCCGCGCCGGAACGCCGGGCGATCCCGGGCCGTCCGTCTCTCTGTTCATCGACTGACAGCGCGACGTATCTACCGTCAAAAATTCCCCAGACAGCAGCGCAACTACCGATCCCGGAGTCGGCCGACGGTTATTCCCCGAGGTCGGTCTCCTCGCCGTCGACGTAGACCGAGACGTCCTCTTCGCTCTCGAAGCCCGTTATCTCGCCGGTGATGCGGTAGGCGTCGCCGCCGCCACCGAGCCGTCCGGCGACGGTCGACCCGGAGATGACGTCGAGGTCCGGGTCCTCGGTCACGTCGGCGTCGTCGATGGGGGCGCCGTAGCTCTGCCCGCGGCGCTCTATCGACCCCGTGACGCTCATGCGGTAGTTGACTTTCTCGTCCGGATCGCCGCCGACGATGACGACGTATTTCGGCTTCGGGGTCGCCGTCGCCGTTTGCGTGTCGGTCGCGGTCGGCGTCGGTGTGTCCGTCGCGGTCGGCGTTGGCGTCGCAGTCGTGGTCGGTGTGTCGGTCGTGGTCGTGGTGGCTGTCGGGGTTGCGGTCGGTGTCGCCGTCGCGGTCGGCGTCGGCGTGTTCGTCGCCGTTGCCGTTGCGGTGGTCGTGACTTGCCCTTGGACCGTTGCGGTCGGTGCTTGCGTCGCCGTCGACGCTTGTGTCGTCTCGGCCGCGCCGCTCGTGCTCGCGTTCGACTGCGCGGTGGCCGTCTGCGTCCCCTCGCCCGGGGCCGACGCGAGCTGCGAACAGCCCGCGCTCACGAGGAGCGCCACGAGCAACACGGCTATCACGGATCGTCTGCTCATGCCTCAACCAGCCGGCGTGCGGACCATAATACCCTCGATAGTTGTTTTCAGGCGCCGACCGTTTCGTCCGCTGGGGGTCGTCCCGTACGAATCCCGGAGGGCCATCGACGCCCCGGCTCTCAGTCGCCCGCCAACTCCTCGCGGACGAGGTCGGCGGCGTTCTCGATCGCGCCGACCGAGGAGAGATAGCCTGCGCCGACAGTGGTCTTCAGCGCCTTCGCCGCTCGCCCCCGAAACACCGTCGGACCGACCTGTGCCACCGCGCCGTCACCGATGCTGACCAGCCAGCCCGGCGCGTCGAACCTGAATCGCTCCGGTCGCGGTCCGAAAACGTCACTCCCCTCGTCGTGTTCGGCGAGTTCGACGATGGTGGCCGCGACGCTGTGCGCCTCGCGGACGGCGGCCGCAGCGCTCGCGGGCACCGCCGCCCCGTCGGCGTCGGTGACCCGCCCGGCGTCGCCGACGACGAACGTGTTCCCCCCGAGCTGGAGTGTGTCAGGGACCACCGGGCGCTCGCCGGAGAGTGCGTCCGGCCCGCGGATGCCACCGGTCCAGAGGAACTGGTCGTAGTCGATTCTCCCTTGTTCGCACTCGACCGTCGTGTCGGTGGCGCGCTCGACCGTCCGTCCGGTTTCGACGACGACGTTCCGTGATTCGAGTTCCTCGCGGACCGCCTCCTGGAAGTTCGCCGGGAAGCTCGGGGCGACGCTATCGAGCCGTTCGAGCAAGAGCACCTCGCGGTCGAGACTCTCCTCGCGTGCGAGCGCGGTCAACTCGCCCGCCACCTGCACGCCCGAGAGGCCCGCACCGCCGACGACGACCCGTCCACCGGCATCGAGATTCAGGAACTCCTCGCGGATGCGGGCGGCGTCGGGCAGTCGTTTCAGGGGCGTGGCGTACTCTTCGATGCCGGGCAGGCCGTGAAAGGCCGTCTCGGCACCGAGACAGACCGCCGCGACGTCGTACTCCAGCCGGCCATCGTCGAGTTCGGCGACACCCTGCTCGTGGTCGACGTCCGTGACGCGCGCGACGCGGACGGTCGCACGGTCGAGGGCGTCGTCGAGCGCGACGGTGATCTCGTCGGCGAGCGCCGGCCGGCGAACCACCCGGTGGAGTTCGTGTTGCACGAGGTGATCCGGTCGGTCGTTGACGACGACGAGGTCGGCCGATTCCGGGAGTTTCTTCTCCAACCGACGGGCGAGCGTGAGACCGGCGTAGCCGGCCCCGAGAACGGCGATTCGCATCGCTCATCGTAGGGACCAGTCGGTTAAATGGCTTGAGAATGCGGCTCTTCGGGTTGTCGTTTCGCTCGAAGTGTATTCTCGTTCGTCGGAATCGTCTCGAATTTTGATTAGTCCGCTACAGTAGCGTCCCACACTTGCACGTTACAAACGAGAACCGCAGGCCACACCCTCCCCAGCCGATTCGCTCGCTCCCTTCGGTCACTCGCTCATCCCTCGCGCGAGTCGCGCCTACGGCGCTCCCGCGCGCCACCGCAAGTACAACTCTGACTCGATAGTTCAGAACAGGGCTTCCGATTCGTCGAGCACGCGCGCAGGGCCACCGACTTCCCACGTTCGAGTTTCGACGCCGCAGTCGGCGACGGCGCTCTCGACACGCTCTGCGTGTTCGACCGTGGTGTTGACGTAGACGCTCGCGCCCGTATCGGTCGAGAAGTAGGTCGGAACGCCCGATTCTCGCAACTCGCGTACTGTCTCGAGGATTTCGAGCGTCGCGGGCTGCCAGTAGACCCAGCCGGAGGGACCGGTCATCGTGGTCGCGGCCAGCGAGAGCGAGTCGTGCTCGGCGAGTTCGAAGGTCCGCTCGAAATCACCCTTTCGGAGCGCGTCGCGCATCTCCGCGAGCTGTTCGTGAACGTGTGCGAGACGCGCCTCGAACATGTGGCTCGCCTCGGCCTCGCGGTGGGCCTCCTCGGTTTCCTTGTACGCGGGCACGAGCGCGCTCACGATGCGCAGGTCGTCTTCCAATCCTGTGTCGATGCGCTCGGAGCGACAGTCCGCGTCGTTCAGGCCGGCGTGCAGGTCCGAGAACCCGCCCGTGACGGCGCGTGCGGCCGAGGCCGACCCGCGCCGCGCGATCGTCGAGATCTCGGGCAGCGAGAGGTCGAGACCCGCCGCCGCACAGAGCGCCCGCGCCGCCGCTGCGAAGCCCGACGACGACGAGCCAAAGCCCACGTTCGTCGGGAAGTCGTTCTCGCTGACGAAGCGCACCGGCATGTCGATACCCGCGCGCTCGCGCACGTGTGCGACGACCGCTTCGATGCGCTCGCGGCCCCGGCCGTCGACCGTTTCGCCGTCGACGACGTACTCGTCCCCGGCGAGCGCATCGTCGAACTCCACCGTGGTAGTGGTGCTGCTCGGGGCGGTACAGACGCTGATGGAGTCGTGATACGGAAGCCTGAGTTCGTCGTCGCGCATCCCGTGATACTTCACGAGACCCTGAATCGGGTGTGCGCGCGCGGTGGCTTTCATACCCATGCGGCGAGCGACGTGCGAATAAGCGCTGCGCTCGACGGTTGGTCACGTCTTCGTGTCCGCCACGACTGTCGGCAAGATAAACAGAACGGTCGGCGTGAAAAACCATTAAGGGGGAAGTCTGACTGGGTGCGCTGTGAACCTTCCTTCGCGGAACGACCCCACCGGACGGCTCGCTCTCTTTGCGCTCGCCCTTCTCGGCACGGCGGTCATCGCCAGCGCGCCGTCGCCGGCCGGGCTCTCGATTCGCGGCCAGTACGCCATCGCCACTACCTTCTTCGCGGGCACGCTCTGGGTAAGCGGTGCGCTTCCATTACCCGTGACGGCGCTCTCGATACCCGTTCTACTCACCGCCTTCGGGGTCTACGACGATATCGACCCGGCGCTCACGGGCTTTGCCGACCACCTCATCTTCCTCTTCATCGCGGGCTTCATGATCGCCAACGCCCTCCAGAAGTACAACATCGACCGCCGGATTGCGCTCTGGATGATGGCACGCCTCGGTTCTTCGGCGCGACTCCTGATCCTCGCCATCATGCTCGCCACCGCCTTCCTCTCGATGTGGGTCTCGAACACGGCGACGACGGCCATGATGACGCCCATCGCGCTCGGCGTGCTCGCACAGGTCATCGGCCGTGACGAGATCCAAGAACAAGACGACGCGGCGGCCGAGTTCTCGAACATGCAGATCGCCACCCTCCTGGGAACGGCCTACGGGGCGAGTGTCGGCGGCGTCGGCACGCTCATCGGGACGCCGCCGAACGCGGTGGTCGCCGCCCAGCTCGCGGCGCTGTCGAACTACAGCCTCACCTTCTTCGACTGGCTGCTCGTCGGCATGCCGGTCGTGATCGTCACGCTGCCGATCGTCTGGTACGTCCTCACGTTCGTGCTCTACCCACCGGAAGTCTCGGACGTGAGCGAGGCCAGAGCACAGGCCGAACGGTATCTCGAAGGGGAGGGTGCGCTGAGAACGCGCGGGCGGCGCGTGGCGTGGATCTTCGCGCTCACTGCCGGGCTGTGGGTCGTCGGTGGTCTCGACATCCTCTTCGAGGGTGTGCTCCCGCCGCGCGTGTTCACGACGCTATTTGGTGGTGACGGCCCGACGATATTCGGCGTTTCGGGCCATCAGGGACTGCTGTATTACGTGATGGTCGGGATGTACGCGATTCCGGCGCTCGTGCTCGCCGACACGGTCGAATGGGACGACCTCGTGGACATCGACTGGGGAACGATTCTCCTCTTTGGCGGCGGTATCTCGCTCGCGGATGCGTTCGCCGAGACCGGCGCGACCGAGTGGCTCGCCGACACCATCTTCGGTTCGCTGGCGAACCAGCCCGCCGTCCTCGTCCTCGGCGCCGTCGTCGTGCTCGTGATCTTCCTCACCGAGATGACGAGTAACACCGCGACTTCGACGATCATCGTTCCGCTGCTCATCGGTACGGGTGGCGTGTTCGCGTCGACTTTCGGCATTTCTCCGGTCGAGACCGGTATCGTCCTCGCGGTCGGCGGGGCCATCGCGGCGAGCTTTGCCTTTGCGCTCCCGGTGGCGACGCCGCCGAACGCCATCGTCTTCGGCAGCGGCCGGATGAAACAGTCGCACATGCTCCGGGCCGGCATGGTCCTCAACGTGTTGATGACGGCCGTTCTCACCGTCTTGATATACCTGCTGTTCCGGTTCGTCTGGCCGGTCGTGCTCTTCTGACCGCCCCGTTGTCCGCCCCGCCGACCGAACCGCTCAAAGGTCGCTCGCCCGGACGCCGCGCATGGGCACGCCGCTCGACTCGCGCGAGGCACAGGCCACCGCGGTCATCGACCGCCTCGACGCCGAGTATCCCGACGCGACCATCTCACTCGATTTCGAGGATCGGTTCGAACTGCTCGTCGCCGTCGTCCTGTCGGCACAGTGCACCGACGAGCGGGTGAACGCCACCACCGACGACCTGTTCGAGACCTACGACTCGCCCGAGGCGTTCGCGGAGGCCCCACAAGACGAACTCGCCGAACGGTTGAACTCGATCACCTACTACAACAATAAAGCGAGCTACATCCGCGAATCGGCACGAATCGTCGTCGAGGAGCACGATGGCCGGGTGCCCGATACGATGGACGACCTCACCGACCTTCCGGGTGTCGGGCGCAAGACTGCGAACGTCGTGCTCCAGCACGGCCACGACATCGTGGACGGAATCGTCGTCGACACACACGTCCAGCGATTGACGCGACGGCTCGGACTCACCGAGGAAGAACGACCCGAGAACATCGAGGAAGATTTGATGGGGTTCGTTCCCGAAGAGCGTTGGCAGGCTTTCACTCATCTGTTCATCTCACATGGAAGAGCGACCTGCACGGCTCGCAATCCCGAGTGTGGGGATTGTATCCTCGAAGACATCTGTCCGTCGTCGAAGCTCGATTCGTCCACCGATCTCGCCAGCGGCGAGGAGTGGAGTTGAGTCGTTCTGGACGATTTCGCCCCGTTTCACCGTGAAATGGGCGAACGGTCGCCGGGGATTTTTATACAGACGTGTGTCGCCCTGCACGCAGCCGGCGGGCTGCACTGCTGCGCGTGGCATTCGCCGTCCGGCCCTCCGGCCGGGCGCTTTCGTTCTCAGCCGAGATACTGGCCGACGTACCGGGCGATACCCACGAGGTAGGCCAGCAGCCAGAAGATCACGTAGCCGAAGACGCCGATACGCAGTCGGGAGCGCCAGTGATCCATCCGCTCGGAGCCGATCTCGTCGAGGAGCACGTCCTCGTCGTAGTCGTGATAGAGGTTGTGTCTGCGTTTCGCCCGAAAGATGCGGATTATTCCTGTAAAGGCGAAGGCGAGCAGCGCGTAGGCCTGTAATCCGAGAAAGGCGTGAAGGGCGGACGCACCGCCGAGCTGGCCGAACAGGCGGGGCACCATCCAGAACAGGAGTGGAATCGTGGTGAGCGCGAGCCCGGTGAAGATGAACTTCAGGTGGTAGACGAGCACGCCCCACGTCACGTCCTCGGTGTCGATCATGATCCACGCACCGTAGAGAAAGAGCGGAAAACTCGCCGTGACCAACAGCGCGACGACCGTCGCCACCGTCGCGTCGGCCAGCCCGAACATGCGAGAACTCGGCCGCGCGGGCGCTAAAGGCTGCCGAAACCCGCGCGTGGGCGGTCGGAAAGCCTAACCCGGTCGGCGGCCTACGGGACGCGATGGCCGACTCCCGACCCACGGCGGACGAGGGAGACGAGCGCGCGGGGAGTGCCGACGGCGAGAGCGCGGCCGCTGGCGCGACCCCATCCGAAACGGCGGAATCGACCGACCAGCTCCGCCGGCAGGTCGAGGAGACCTACGATTTCGACGATTTCGGGCCGGCGGACATGGCACAGATGAGCGCCGAAGAGTGGGAGGCCGCCTTCGACGCCGATTCGTGGATCACCGGCGACGAACTGCTCGCGCGCGTCGAGGCCGACCTCAGAAACCGCATCGCCGAGCGCGACGTGTTCGCCAGACTCGAAGGCGTCGAGGACGGCCTGCTCGCGTATTCGGACGAAGGGTACGCCGTGGTCCACCCCGACGGCAGCGTCGAGGGTCGCGGGACCGTCCTCAGGGACGTCAAACCGACCGTCGCGCTCTGTTCGATGGACGAATACGACGTCGCGGAGCCACCCGAGGGCGAACTGCTGCCCGAACCGGAGGCGGTCCCGGAGGGTGGCGGCGAACTCGGCAACTGGATGCTCCAGTTCGTCGCCGCCGCACAGCTTTTGGCCGGTCTCGGTCTCATCGTCGCGTGGGCGTTCTTCTCGGTCGAGACGCTGTTCGCACCGGTCGCAGGTCTCGTGTTCGTCCTCTTCGCGCTCCTCCTGTTCGTGCAGGTGGCGAACGCGCGGCTCTCCGACAAGTTCCGTTCGGAGGAGTACCGCAATCGCCTCCGGGCGGTCGGCATCGGCTCCGACGAACGCCCCGACTTTCTGCCCGAGCGCTACCGCGAGCCGACCGGCAGTCTCGCGGCGGAAGCGGAACCCGACGAACAGGGCGAACCGGACGAGTCGACACCCTCGGCGTAGCGCCAGATACCCGCATCCGGTGGACTTATGCGAGGGCAGTCCAGAGTGTGGATACACATGAACAGGCGGGATTTTCTGCTGGCAGCGAGTGCCGCTGCGGGGGGTTCGGCCGCCGCCAGCGGGACCGCCGCCGCACAGCAGGGCAACGGGTCCGGCGGTGGCGGCGGGAACGCTTCCGGCGGGGGTGGCGGCAACGCCTCCGGTGGCGGTGGCAACGCGAGTGGCGGCGGTGGGAACCAGAGCGCCGGCGGTGCGGGTGGCGGGGGCGGCGGTGGCCCCACGAAGACGGTGAAAGTCGGTCCCGGCGGCGCGCTCACGTTCGAACCTGCAGAGCTCTCGCTCCCGACGGGTGGCAAAGTGAAGTTCGTCTGGGAGTCGAGCGGCCACAACGTGAGTCCGAGCAGCGGCAATTGGGGCCACCAGCCAATCGAGGACAAGGGCTTCAGCTACACGACGCCACCGTTCCAGCAGTCCGGTGCACAGGAGTACGTCTGCACACCACACGAGTCGGCGGGGATGGTCGGGACCATCCAGGTCGGTTCGAGCGGCGGTGGTGGCGGCGAGGAGGAAGAGCCGAGCCCCGAGGAGATGGGCGTGCCGTTCCAAGCACACTTCGTCGGCATCGCCACCCTGCTAATGATGGTGTTGTCGTTGGTGTACACCTTCTTCCTCGTGAAATACGGCGAGTCGCCGAACGCGAAGGGGGGAGATTAGATGTCCACGTCAGGCAGTACCTACGGCGATATTCACCGATACGAGCCGGCGAGAGAGAGCACCGCCGCGGCCGTCGCCATCGTGTTGCTCACCATCGTCGAGGTGGTGTTCGTCGGCCTGTTCGCCTTCGGGCTGATCAACGGCTGGGGGACCGAGGAAGTCGGCAACATGTATCTTGGCACGGTGTTGGCGATAATCTTCATCGACCTCGCGTTCGTCCTCCTGCTCTACCGCAAGGAATTCCTCCCGGACGTGATGATCGTCAAGAAACGCCGGCGCAAGTGGGAAGACCTCTACATCCGCGAAGAGCAGATGGAGGGCACCAGCATGGGTGGGGCCGGCGCGTGGGACAGCGTGAAACGAGCAGTCTATCCGTACTACAAGAAATAACAATGCCAGAAGACGAAGACAGCTATCCGGCCGAATCGGGACGCAGGCGGTTCGTCAAGGGCGTCGTCGGTGCGTCGGCGCTCGGCGCGACCGGCGTGACGGGCGCGACCGCCATCAAGTACGCCACCACCTCCTCGGGGGCCGGTGGCGGGGCGACGCAGTATTTCGGCATCGAGAACATCGCTGGACCGGCCCCGCGCGGGATGCCCCAGATCCCCATCGAGATCGATTCCGATGGGTATCTGAAGGGCGTCTGGCCGGAGGTATCGACAAAGACGGTCAACAACGAGGAGGTGAAGGTCGCACAGATGAAACTCGGTGGCATCACCTACTCGAGCGAGTGGTTCCAGTACTGTGGCGTCCAGACCTACGCCGGCATCGCGCCCGATGCCGACCAGGACAACTTCTTTCGCGTCTCGGAGTCGGCTTCGACCACCTACGACTGGATGAGCGACCTGAGCGCCGGCGACAAACTCAAGGTCAGCGATTTCAAGGACTACGAGTCGTGGGGCAACGACATCGGCAAGTCCGGCCTTGGCAAGCCGGCGATGGGGCGGTGGCGTTCGGAGGACCTCCCGCCACAGGAGACGATGCCGATACAGGTGCTCAGAAGCACGCGCATCGAGGAGTTGGCCAAGGAGAGCGAGCACCCCGAGTGGGTCAAGGCGAGCACCAAGGACGGGTTCATCGCGTGGCTGAACAAGTGTACGCACTTCTGCTGCGTGCCGGGATTCAAGTCGTCTGCTCAGAGCGCGAAGTTCGGCGGGTCGAACGACGTCTACTGCCCCTGCCACCAGTCGGTGTACGACCCGTTCAATCCCGTCAAACTCCAGTTCACGTCGCTTCCGCGGCCGGACGACCTCGGCAGCGAGAGCAGCAGCGGCGGTGAGAGCAGCTCATGAGCCTCGAACGCCCCGACGAACACGACCACGGCGGCTGGATGGAACAGAAGGAGCTGACACCGGTCGAGAGCACGTATCTCACGGTGTTGATGTGGCTCGACAAGCGCCTGCGCATCGTCGACTACCTCGAAGTCCTGGAGAACCTCTACTACAAGGTCAACCTCCAGATGCCCAAGAGCCACACCGAACAGTACAATCTCGACAACAAGTTCTGGTACTGGTATCCCCTCTACGCGCTCGGGAGTTTCTCGACCATCGCCTACGTCGTCGCGGCGCTCTCGGGCGCACTGCTCGGCTTTTACTACGCGCCGTCGACCGCCGGCGACCCGTCGGCGGCCTACAACGCGCTGACGATGATTATGGTCGACCTCAACTTCGGGTTCTTCCTCCGGAGTCTCCACCGGTGGTCGGCGCAGGTGATGACTGCCGCCGTCTTCTTGCACATGCTGCGGGTCTACTTCACCGGCGCGTACAAGGAGCCGCGTGAACTCAACTGGATCCTCGGCATCGTCCTGATCAGCCTGACGATGGTCTTCGGCTACACGGGCTACCTGCTGACGTGGGACCAGCTCGCCTACTGGGCGGGCCAGATCGGTGTCGAGATGAGCCTCTCGATCCCGCTCATCGGCGAGTGGGTCGCCCAACTCATCTTCGGTGGGTTCGCGCTCGGACAGGCGACGCTCATGCGGATGTATCTGTTACACGTCTTCTTGTTGCCGTTCGTCGTGACGTCGCTGATCGCCGTCCACATCGGCATCGTTTGGATGCAGGGGATCGCGGAGCCACACTAAGACAATGACTGACACCACCGACACCGACGACACGGACGCCACCGAGGTCGCCGCCGACGGCGCGGGTATCGTCGCGCCGGACGACGAGACGCCGACGTGGCGCGAACGCAAGGAGCGCCGCCAGGGGCTCTCGCGGCTCACCTACGAGTACTTCGAGCGCTCCCGGCGCGAGGATCAGGATCTCAGAACCGAATCGAGCTACGTCGAACGCGACGTGCTCGCGTTCCCGACGTGGCCCCACGAGATGATTCGGAATCTCTCGCTGACGAGCTTCTTCGTCGGCCTGATCCTCTTTCTGGCGGCCACGCTGCCGCCACATCTCGGCGCGCCGGCCGATCCGTCGACGACGCCGGCGATCATCCTGCCCGACTGGTATCTCTACTGGTCGTTCGGGCTGCTGAAACTCGGGCCGCTGAACCCCGAACTCGCCATCCTCGGTGGCGAGAAGCTCATGGGTGATTCGACCTACGGCGTGCTCGCGAACCTCGTCGTCGTGGGTATCATTGCCATCGTACCCTTCCTGAACAAGGGCAGCGCGCGCCGGCCCGTCGAGCAGCCGTTCTGGTCGGCCGTCGGCGTCTTCGGCGTCGTCTTCGCCGTGATGATTAGCGCACTGTCGATGAAGAACCTCGTACCGGCATGGGTAGACGTCCACCTGCTGTTCGACATGACGCTCCTGTTGCCCTTCGTGGCCGGGTTCATCACCTACGGTATTCTGAAGGCGATGCGCGAGGGGTACATGTTCGAACTCAACAGACGGTACTACCGGCTGCGCCCGCCGCGCTGACGTGGCCGACGACAACGAGGGGAGCGGGTCGCGCGAAATCGTCGTTCCGCTGCGCGCGTACAAGGCGATAACGGTCTTTTCGACGCTGCTCGCGATCGTTGCGGTCATCCTCGGCTTTGGCTTTCTCGACGCTGCCACCGGCGGCGCGGGCCCGCTCTCGGTACTGTTCGAGACCATCGGGCTCGCCGACGCCGGCGGCAGTGCCTTCGCGCTCGTGAGCGCGCTCGTCGGCATCGGCTTCATCGCGCTCGGAGCCGGCATCTACGTCCTCGGCACGCGCTTTCGTACCGAAGGGATGGGAAAGGCTCAAGACGACAGCGGGGAAGATTCGAGTAATGAGTGACGAATTCGCCAAAGGTCTCGTCGCCCTCTGTGGCGGGCTGTTCGGCTGGATGGTCTTTTCGGGCTGGTACACCACTGAGAGCTTCGAATCGACAAATCAACTCATCGGGGAAGCCCCATCGGACCCTGCGATCTACGGCAACATCGCACTCACCATCCGTGAGGCGCTCTTTTGGTTCGCCATCTTCGGTGCGATCACCTTCTGGGTGCTCATCCCGGCGGGCAGACAGGCCCGCGCCGCGTGGCGCGACCGGCGCTCGTCGAACTGAATCGGTAGCGGCCGGATTTCTCGTGAACTTCACGCCTCAACACTTTCGCGTGTCTCTCCTCTGCGCGATTCATCACCGGTCGGGTATGAGGGCAACGAGCAGCGAATCCCGATTCGACTGAGAACCGCAACCGCCCACAAACTTCTCCAACCGATTCGCTTCACTCACTCCGTTCGCTCGTTCATCCCTTCGCACGAGTCGTGCGCTTCGTGCACTCTCGCGCGCCACCGCAGCCACTCGGGACGAAAGGATGGTTCGATGGTCGTCGGAACGGCTCTCTGACGTATCGGCTGTCGTCTGGCGTTCAGACGATCGCGTTCCAGAGCGGGGCGACGACGAAGAAGACGCTGAGGTAGGCCGCATAGAGCACGACGAGCACCGAGGCGGCGATGGCCCCGTTGGGCCGGCCGATGGCGCGGTCGTTTCTGGCCTCGACCCGTCTGGCTTCGAGTTCGAAGAAGTCGGTGACGAACATCCCGACGACGAGCACCGACAGCACCATCCCCGAGTGGAGTTCGACGGTCCCGAGGTAGAACGAGCCGAGGATGAGGAGTATTGTAGTGGCGATGTGTGCGGGATGCTGTTCGATGGCGTCGGCACCGTCGCGTGCCTGGTTGACGTTCGAACGGTGTGAAATCATGCGCGTGATGACGTTCGCCACGGCGAGGACGACGAGCACGTACACGATGAGCGGCGGCTCGCCGCTACCGAGCACGGCGTCGACTGGACCGAACAGCGAGAGCGGGTACATGGGCTACCGTCCGAAGCGACTCCATTAGAAGGTTTCTCATTCCCGGCCCGATTCGGGGAGCGAGGCGACCGGTAGCGTTCCCGCCCGCGTCAGCCGCACCGCCGACTTCGGTTCGACCGTTTCGATCACCTGCCCGTCGGCCAGCAGTTCTACGTCGGCGTCGTCGCGCTCGACCGTCAGCGAGAGCTCGGTCAGCGGGAGCACCCAGTGGTCGGGATCGGTCGCGAAGGGTGAGATCGGTACCACGGCGAGAACGTCGCTGCCGGGGGCGACGACCGGCCCACCGACGGCGTGTGCGTAGCCACGACTGCCGGCCGGCGTCGTGACGGTCACGCCGTCGGCACGGAACCGTGCGACCGACGAGCCCCCATCTCTGTCGAGCGAGAACTCCGAGATAGTGGCCGTCTCGGCGGTCGTGAGAGTGATCTCGTACAGCGCGTGAACCGATTCGCCGGCCGTCGAGACGGCCACGAGCGGACGCTCCTCGACGGTGTATCGCCCGTCGAGGATTCGCCCGATGTCCCGTAGCTCGATCTCGCCGCTGGCCGGGAAGACGGCTGTGGAGACATCGCTGGCGGCGAGGTCGGCGAGTGCGGCGCTTCCGAGCGCCACCGCGAGGTCCGCACCGCCAACGGCGTCGATGCCGGTTGCGGCGTCGCCGCCGGCAGCCCGAACCGTCTCGGCGACGTCGGCCGCCTCGCCGTCGGGCGCGAGCACCGCGACGCTCGGTCGGTCGTCTCCATCGGCCGTCTCGCTCATCGCTTCCGGTTGTGGCCGCCCGGGCAAAAGATTGCGGGCTCGTGGCAACCGTCGCGACGGTCGGTCGTTTCGTCGCCCCGGGAAACGCTTTAGCAGCCACGGCTGCCATCCCGTTGCATGGGCCTTTCCGTCGAGACGCCGCCACCGCCGACGCTCGAAGCCGGCGTCGACGCCGACGCCTACGAAGACGCCGACGTGGGCGGCGACGAGTACCGCCGCGACGAACTCGAAGCGTTCCTCGAAGCAGGTGCGTGGGACGAGGCGTTCGAGCGCTGGGCCACGGAGACGGCGATGACCGACCGCGAGTTCGCCATCGTCCGCGATCTCGGCCTCGTCGACCGCTTCGACTTCTTCTGGGACGACTTCGCCGATCGGGTGGGCTATCACGCTCCCGGATTGCCCGAAGACTGGAAGGAGCGCGAGATTCACCCCGACCTCGATTCGTGGGGGGCCGTCTCCTCGATCAACGCCGGACTCACCGAACTCGGCCAGCTCGTCTGTGAGGTGCTCAAAGACGACTACATCGATTGGGAAGCCGACTACGAGGCTCCCGACGACCTGCCCGATTTTTGAGAGTCGGCCGAGCGGTTAATGTCCCCGGCACCGAACGGAGGGTATGGGCGAGACGCTCACCCCACCCGCCGAGCGTGAATGCGAACTGTGTGGCCGTCGGGACGTCTGGGACGCCGACAACTGGCACGTCGTCGAGAGCGGTTCCCAACACTGCATCCACGAGTGGGACATCAACGGCTCGTACAACCCCCTCGAGGGGTAGTCGGGCGAACTCGCCAACAGTTAAGTCCCCGTCGGCGTACGTTCGCGTATGGATGCGACGGAAGCCGAAATCGACTCGCTCGTCGGCCGCGAGGTCTACTCGAACAACGGGAGGTTCGTCGGCGAAATCGAGGACGTCCGCCTCGATCTCGACCGCGAACTCGTCACTGGCTTGGCGGTCGGCGGGTTGAACCGTGAGTTGCTCGCCGGGCGCGCACGCGGCGCTCGCGGCGTCATCGTTCCCTTCCGCTGGGTGCGCTCGGTCGGCGATATCGTCCTCGTCAACGAGGCCGTCGAGCGCCTGCGCGAACCCGACGAGGAGTCCGAAAGCGAAGCCACAGTCTAATTCCCGTTGTCGTCGACGCCGAGTGCGTCGAAGAGCTTTCGCCGGACGGCCTGTTTGGTGAGTTCGAGCAGCGTCTCGCGGTTGTCGTCGGTCGTCTCGATGCCGGTGAAGATTCCCAGTGGAATCGAGACGGTCGCGTCCGTCGAGTGGCCGACGGTCTCGCCGTGTTCCTCGAAGGCGTTTTCGAGCACGTTGCGGATGTTGATGCGGATGTCCTTCGAGCGCGCCGAAAGGGTGATCCGCTCGTCGTCGATGGCGAAGACGGCGGTCGTGCTCACGCCCTCCAGATTCAGGAGGTGCTGGGCGGCCTGTGCGAGCGCGTCGCGGTCGTGGATGTAGCCGGCGTTCGAGACGAGATACGAGCCGTTCACCTCGCGGTTGCCGATGGCCTCGGCGAGCACGTCGAGCGTCTCGGGCGACATCGATGGCGACTCGACCTGTTCTAAGGTGTCGTGGTCGGCGAACGGGTAGAGATACGAGGCGGCGGTCAGGTCCGCCGGGGTGGTATCACGCTTGAAATCGAGTGTTTCGGCACGGATACCGTAGAGCAGCGCGGTCGCGACGGTGTCGTCGAGGCTCAGGTCGAACTCCTGGACGTATTTCGTCAGGATCGTCGACGTCGACGAGACGTTCGCGCGCACGTCCGAGAACGTCGCCTCGTAGCCCTCTTCCGGTTCGTGGTGATCGATGAGCACGTCGATGGGCCGTTCGATGGTCTCCTCCATCGATTGGGCGTGGTCGACGAGCGCGAGCGTGTCGTAATCGTCGAAATCGACGTCGGCACGCGCCTGCAGTTCGACGCCGATGAGGTTGACGAACGCGCGATCTTCCTGATGACCGATCTCGCCCTCGTAGAGGATGTCCGCCTCGATCCCGCGCGCCTCGGCGATGGCTCTGAGTGCGACCGCGCTCGCGATCGAGTCCGGGCCGGGGTTGTCGTTAGCGAGGATGGCGAGTCTCTTCTCGGTGTCGTCGAGTACGTCCGCGAGCAGGCCGGCCTTGTGTTCGAGTTCGCCGGTTTCGAGCGCGCGCAGCGCGGCGTCGGCGATGACCTCCGAGGGGTTGACCACGGCATCGGCTCCCGCCTCGCGGAGTTCGTCGGCGGTCACCGGGTCCGAGGCACGCGCGATGACGAACTGCTCGTCGCCGCGTGCGCGGACGTTCTCGATGGCCGCCTCGTTGGCCTCGATGTCCGTCGAGAGCACGAGGAGCACATCCCTATCCGCGACCGCCTCGGGCACCCCTTCGTCCGCGATGTCGGCGGTCTTGGCGTTCATGTCCTGGTCACGCAGGGCCTCGACGCGACCCTCGTCGACGTCGACGATGAGGACGTCCTTGCCCTCGTCGACGAGTTCCTCGGCGACGGCGTAGCCCACGCTACCACAGCCTAGGATCGCATAGGTGGACATCGAGGCCATCGTGATGCCGGTGCTCATTGTCCGTCCGTTCTGGGACAGGGAGACTTATAATCTGTCCGTTCTCGCCGCTTTCGGGGTCGGCGGCGAGCGCTCACGCAAACTATTAGTCGCTGTCGACGGACATGGAGATATGCTCTCGCTCGAAGACTCACCGCTCGCACGCGACGGCAAGATCCTGATTCTCGCCTACGACCACGGTCTCGAACACGGTCCCACCGATTTCACCGAGCATCCAGAACGGATGGCCCCCGAGACGGTCTTCGACGTGGCGACCCACGACGCCGTCACCTCGGTCGCCGTCCAGAAGGGCCTCGCTGAGGGGTATTATCCCTCCTACGAGGACGACGTCTCGCTGCTGACGAAACTGAATGGCACCTCGAACCTCTGGATGGGCGAACCCGACAGTTCCGTGAACTGCACGGTCGACTACGCCGCCGACATCGGTGCCGACGCCGTGGGATTCACTCTCTATGGCGGGTCGAACAACGAAATCGAGATGGCCGAGGAGTTCCGCGACGCCCAGGAGTCGGCCCGTGCCCACGACCTCCCGATGGTGATGTGGTCGTACCCCAGAGGACAGGGACTCAAGAACGACACCAGCCCCGACACGATCGCCTACGCCGCCCGCGAGGCGCTCGAACTCGGTGCCGACGTGGCGAAGGTCAAATACCCCGGCAGCCGCGAGGCGATGGAACACACCGTCCAGGCCGCCGGCGGGGAGAACGGCGCGAAGGTCGTCATGTCCGGCGGGTCGAAGACGTCCGACGAGGACTTCCTCAAGAACGTGAAGGCCGTGATGGACGCCGGCGGTGCGGGACTCGCCGTCGGACGGAACGTCTGGCAGCGCGAGAACCCCACTCAGCTACTCGACGCGCTCGAAGCGGTCATCCACGAGGGCGCGTCCGTCGACGCCGCGCTCTCGTGATGGACACCATCGACGCGGTCTTCGCGGTGCTCGCGGAGACGGCCCCCGAAATTCGGGAGGGACTCGTCGGCCGGCGCGAATACCAGGAGGGCGAGAACCCGAGCGGCGAGGAACAGCTCGCGGCGGACGTCCACGCCGACCAACTGCTCGAAGAACGCCTGCTCGCGGTCGACGGCGTCGGCAGCTACGCGAGCGAGGAACGCGAGGAGATCGTCGGCGACGGCTCTGGATTGTCGGTCGCGGTCGACCCGCTCGACGGTTCATCGAACATCAAGCCGAACAACACGATGGGCACCATCGTGGGGATCTACGACGCCGCGCTCCCGGCCGGCGGGCACGACCTCGTTGGGGCAGCCTACACGCTCTACGGGCCGATCACGACGATGATGACCGCCGTCGATGACACCGTGACCGAATCCGTCGTCGAGGACGGCGAGCGCCACACGGTGACCGAGGACGTAACGCTCCCCGACGACCCGACGGTATACGGCTTCGGCGGGCGTGTACCCGACTGGCCCGACGGGTTCACCGACTACGCCCGCGAGATCGAATCCGATTCGTCGCTCAAACTCCGCTACGGCGGCGCGATGATCGGTGACGTGAATCAGGTGCTCACCTACGGCGGTGTCTTCGCCTATCCAGCGCTCGAATCCGCTCCCGAGGGCAAGCTCCGCCTCCAGTTCGAGGGCAACCCGATCGGGTACATCGTCGAGTCGGCCGGCGGACGCTCCTCGGATGGGAATAGGTCACTGCTCGCCGTCGACCCCGACGGACTTCACGGACGGGTGCCGGTCTACGTCGGGAACACAGGGTTGATCGACCGATTGGAAACGGCGCTCGACGAGTAGTGATGGACGACCAAACGGACCAGCGGGGACCGTGGCTCCTTGCGCTCGGTGCGCTGGCGGTCGGCGTGGTGGCACTCGGTATCGAGACCTATCGCGCCATCCGCGGGCGCAGTCGGCGGGACGATTCCACCGACGGTTAGCCCTCCTCTTTTTCCACGAGGAGGAACGGAAACGAGCCACCGAACTCGTCATCGACGGTGTCACGTTCGAGCACCTCGAAACCCACCTCCGTGAGGTGGCGAACGCTCGTCTCGGTATCGGGAAAGCTCCAGCGCATCTCGACGCCGGTGTCGAGCCAGTTCGGGTTGTTGCCTTTCCACTCTTCGTTACCAACGGTGAGCAACGCCATCCCACCGGGCCGAAGCACACGAGAGAACTCCGCCGCAACGCGTGGGTGCTCGTCCAACGGGACGTGAAGCAGCGAAAAGAGCGCACAGAGTCCACCGAAGGTGTTCGTGGCGAACGGAAGCGAACTCATGTCCCCCTGTACGGATCGTGCTCGTGGGACGTTCTCGCGGGCGCGACGGACCTGCTCGATCGAAAAATCGACACCGATCACCTCGTGTGTCTCGACTAGTCGTTTCGCCCCGGGAACGCCGCTCCCACAGCCGGCGTCGAGCACGCGCGCATCGGTAGGGAGGCGCTTCGCAAGGTCGTCGATGTGGGCGACTGCCGCTGGTTCCTCGGAGCGCTGTGCGTGATAGTCCGCGGAGACGTCGTCGTACGCCCGCCTGATGGCGTGTTTTCGCGCCGTCATTTATCACTTCTCGGTCGGCGGACGACAAAACCGTTCGGACAGCACGGATCTACCCTGCTGTCCGTACTGCCGAGCACATGGAAAAGTCTTTCAGCAATTATTGCGCAGTATCGGTATGCAAATCCGTATCGGCGAGGGGGCGAGCGAGGAGGAGGCCCACGTCATCGGGAGCGCGCTCGCGGAACACACTGGCGAGGAGATCGAGGTGTACGTCGGCGGCGACGACGCGCCCGCGGCGACCGCCGAACCACCGGAAGACGCCGAACCGTCCGCGGCGGACCAGCCAACCGAGTCGCCGGGGTCGGAGACCGAACTCGGACCGACCGAGCGCGAGGAGTTGCTCCGCGAGGAGATCACCGACATCGAGCAGGGCGGTCCCGAGAAGTACAAGGATCGCCTGAGCGAGCAGGGCAAACTGTTCGTCCGCGACCGCCTCGACCTCTGGTTCGACGACGGGTTCGCCTTCGAGGACGGCAAGTTCGCCAACTTCGACAGCGACGACCGGCTACCGGCCGATGGACTCCTGACTGGGGCCGCCGAGTTCGAGGGCCGCACGCTGCACGCGATGGCCAACGACTTCACGGTGAAGGCCGGATCGATGGCCGGCAAGGGCGTCGAGAAGTTCCTCCGCATGCAACAGCGCGCGCTCAAGACCGGCCGCCCGGTCCTCTATCTGATGGACTCGTCGGGTGGCAGAATCGACCAACAGACGGGCTTTTTCGCCAACCGCGAGGGCATCGGGAAATACTACTACAACCACTCGATGCTCTCGGGGCGCGTCCCGCAAATCTGCGTGCTCTACGGGCCCTGCATCGCTGGCGCGGCCTACACGCCTGTGTTCGCCGATTTCACCGTGATGGTCGAGGGAATGTCGGCGATGGCCATCGCCTCCCCGCGGATGGTGAAGATGGTGACCGGCGAGGAGATCGACCTCCAGGACCTCGGGGGACCACAGGTCCACGCCGCCGAATCCGGCAGTGCCGACCTCGTGGCCGAAGACGAAGAACACGCCCGCGAACTCGTTGCCCAACTCGTCACCTACCTCCCCGACAACGCCGACGAGAAACCTCCGCGAGCCGACTCGCGCCCGCCGTCGCGCTCGCCCGCCGGTATCGACTCGGTGGTGCCCGAGCGGCCGAACCGTGGCTACGACATGCACGACCTCATCGAGCGCGTCGCTGACCAAGGCTCGGTGCTCGAACTCCGCGAGCAGTACGGTCCCGAAATCGTCACGGCGTTCTCGCGGATCGACGGCCGACCGGTGGGCATCGTGGCGAACCAGCCGGCCCACCGAGCAGGAGCGATTTTCCCCGACGCCGCCGAGAAGGCCGCCGAGTTCATCTGGACCTGCGACGCATACAACATTCCACTCCTGTATCTCTGCGACACACCGGGATTTATGGCCGGTTCGGGGGTCGAAAAGGAGGGCATCCTCGAACAGGGCAAGAAGATGATCTACGCCACTTCCTCGGCGACAGTGCCAAAGCAGTGTGTCGTCGTCCGGAAGGCCTACGGCGCGGGTATCTACGCCATGTCCGGGCCGGCCTACGACCCCGAATCGACGCTCGCGCTCCCGTCAGGCGAGATCGCCATCATGGGTCCCGAGGCGGCCATCAACGCCGTCTATCGGAACCGGCTCGACGACATCGCAGACGACGACGAGCGCGCCGCACGCGAGGCCGAACTCCGCGAGGAGTACCGCGAGGACATCGACGCCCACCGGATGGCGAGCGAAGTCGTCATCGACGACATCGTGCCGCCGAGCGAACTGCGCGACGAACTCGCCGCTCGATTCGAGTTCTACGAGGACATCGAGAAATCGCTGCCCGACAAGAAACACGGCACGATACTCTGAGCCGCCTCGCCTGCCACTCGGTCACTCGTAGCCGATGTCGGCGGTGAGTTCGGCGCTGCTCTTCTGGAAGGTGCCCGAGCCACGCGCGAGTTCATTGCCTGCGTCGTCGCGGGCGACCGCCTCGGCGATCAACTGGTTCGGATTGTCGTTGACGACCCGGCCCTCGGCGTGGATCGTGCCTTCCGAAACCGGGCGTTCGAGATGGAGGTTGAAGTTCGTCGTGAGCACGAAGACGCCCTCGACCAGCGAATTGGCCGCGAAGAAGGCTGCGTCGTCGAGCGCCTTGAAGTACACCGCGCCGTGGACCGCTCCGAGCGGATGGTAGCTCTCCGGCGAGATGGGGACGTCGAGCGTCGCCGCGCCCTCGGTGACGGTGAGAGTCGTCCCCTCGTCTTCGTTGATGGGCGCGCGCCGATACATCCGCTCCAGTTTGCGAAAGTGCGTCTCGTTCACGGTCGAGGACGGTTCCGACCGACGATACCGATTCCGATGGACGCTACGGCGCGCCGGTGATGACGAACGTGCTCTCGGTGTCGCCATTCGTGACCTGTCGGGTCGCGCCGGGCGCAACTCGGACCGCGTCACCGCTTTCGAGCGACAGCTCCTCGCCCTCGACGGTCATCGAGGCTTCGCCGTCGACGAGCAGATACACTTCCTCGTGGTCCTCGTCGTCGTGTTCGTGTTCTGGACCCTCCCAGCCCGGGTCGGCGTCGACGACGGTGACGCCGTGGTCCTCGCAGTCGAGCGGGTCTCGGAGGAAGTGCATGCCGTACGTGGTCTCGGTCTCGTCGTAGTTCACCTTCGTGTGTGACATCACCTCCGATTGGTGGGCCGGACGGAAATACACACTGCCGGCCCATTTGCCGAAGTCGCCGTAAGCAACGTTTAGGTTCGGTCGTCACCTGCTTTACTCGTGCGCATCGAGAACAGCTTCGTCCCCGTGCGCGGCGTCGGTGAGAAGACCGAACGCCGACTCTGGAACGAGGGCATCACTCACTGGGACGACTTCGAGCCGTCACACGTCGGACGGGTGCAGGGCGAGAACATCGACGACTACATCGAGCGCGCCCGCGACCGCCTCGCGGCGAACGACAGTGCCTTCTTCGACCGTGCCTTCCCGTCGGGCAGTCGCTGGCGGCTCTACGAGAACTTCCGGGAGAACGCCTGCTTTTTCGATATCGAGACCACGGGACTCGACGCCCGCCACAGCGAGGTCACGACCGTGAGTTTCCACCGTGCCGGCGAGACGACGACGCTCGTCCGCGGCGAGGACCTCACGCGCGACGCCATCGCGCGCGAACTCGACGCGGCCGACCTGCTGGTCTCCTTTAATGGCAAGCGCTTCGACGTGCCCTTCCTCGAACGCTCGTTCGACCTCGATATCGGCCACCCGCATCTCGACGCCATGTACCCCTGTCGCCAACTCGACCTGACGGGTGGGCTGAAGCCCATCGAACGGGCGCTCGGCATCGAGCGCGACCGGCCAGACATTTCCGGGCGGGACGCGGTCCGGCTCTGGCACGAGTACGAACGCGGCGACCGGGAATCGCTCGAAACGCTGGTCGCGTACAATCGTGCCGATACGGTGAACCTCAAATCGCTGCTGGACACCGTCACGCGCCGCCTTCACGAATCGGTGTTCGTCGACGGCCACGGGCCTCGATAAACGCGGTACGCGCCTCGAAACTCGAAGCTTCGTCGTTCGTCCGTCGCTGCGCCGATAAACCGTTCTGCGAAAGAAATCGTGGTAATTAGCTGCGTCGCGTCGCGAGCAGCGCCGCGCCGAGCAGTGCGACGACTGCGACGGCGATGCCGAAGCCGGGTCCGCCCGCCTCGGTTCCCTGTCCGCTCGCGTTCGTCCCCGCACCGCCGTCGGTTCCGGCCGCGGTTTCGCCGCCGGCCGTCGTCTCACTACCAGCCGCCGTCTCGCCGCCGGTCGTCGCGGTGGCGGCGGTGCCGGTCGTCTCGGTGGCTTCGGTTATCGAGAGGGTTGCGTTGGTCGCGCCGGAGCCGTTCTCCGGGTTGACGTCCATGCCGACCTCGTACTCGCCCGCTTCGGTGGGATTGGTGATGCCACCGAAGGTGAGCGTGACGGTGTCGCCCGCCTCGACCGTTCGCGTCCCGTCGAAACTGATGAGTGCGCTTTCGCCCGCCGCACCGAGTCCGGCCGAGGTGACGTTTCCGGAGACGTTCTCGCCGGAGACGTTCGCCGCGGTGACCATGCTCGGACCGAGCGAGACGGTAGCGTTCGAGCCGGTGTAGTCGACCGAAACCGCGCTCAGATTGCCGGCCGATCCCTCGTCGACGGGGATCGTGACCGTGTAGTTCGCGCTCGCGCCCGCAGCGGCGGGCGTCGCCACGATGGAAGCGTTGCCGGCCGTCCCGTTCGCCGCCGTCCCGTTCGCCGCCGTCCCGTTCGGCGTGGCGGTCTCGGCCGTGCCGTTACCCATCTCGGTCTCGTTGGCCGTCGTTTCGTTCGCGGCGGTCGCGTTCGTCGTCTGTTCGGTGGTCTCGTTGGTCGTTTCCGTCTCGTTCGCGGCGGTCGTGGTCGTTTCCGTCTCGTTCGCGGCGGTTTCGTTGTCGGCGGTGTCGGTCGTCGCGTTCGTTTCGTTGCCCATCGCGCCTTCGTCACCCTCGCCGGTGACTTCGAGCGGGACCGTCCGCTCGGCGTCGCCGCCGACGACGCTCACGGTGAACTCGTACTCGCCGGCCGGCACGTCGCTGAAGTCCATGCCGACGATCGCCGTCCGGTCGAGGTCCTCCGTGTCGTATCCCTCGCCGTCGAAGGTGCTGTCCTCGATCTGTTCTTCACTGAGACCGGGCGTAGTGATCTCGACGTCGTATGGTCCGTCGAACGCCCCGTAGACGATGTTGAGGTTGAGCACGCCCTCGGCGACCGACTCGACGGTGTTCGCCGCGCCGTCCCTGAAGCGGACGTTCAGCGGCTCTTCGTCCGATGGACTGTAGAAGTCCCCTTCGCTCGCGCTCTCGTTGGAGGTGTTCTCGCCGGCGTCCTGTGCGGCGACCGTGCCCGCGGCGGCGACGCTGCCGATGACGGCGGCGAGCACCACCAGCGCGGCGAGACCGACGCTCCGATATGTCGTGTCCTGTGTCATTGTTTCTCGTATGTCGTGTGACGGGGCGGGTCGGCGGCGATTCGGTCGTCGAACCGTCCGCCGGCACCACCGCCGTCGCTCCGTTCGTCGTCGATGGATACGATACACCAGCGTGATATATTCTTTTTGGTGCTACCGCCCCGAACTCATTCCTCGGGGCGTTTCAGCGAGAGGATAGTTCTGTGGAACTCGCAGACGAGGTCGTCGTTCTGGTTGTGCGCCTCGACGTGCATCGTGACGACGCCGCGCTCACCGTCGCTGGTCTCGCGCTTTTCGACGACCGTCGAGCGCGCGCGTATCGTGTCGCCGTGGAACACGGGATTGGGGTGCTCGACGTCGTCGTACGAGAGGTTAGCGACGATGGTCCCATCGGAGGTGTCGGGAATCGTCAGCCCTACGGCCAGCGAGAGCGTGTAGAGCCCGTTGACGAGGCGCTCGCCGAACTCGGTCTCGGCGGCGAACTCGCCGTCGAGATGCAGCGGTTGCTGGTTCATCGTCATGTCACAGAAATCTTGATTGTCGCTTTCGCTTATCGTCCGTCGTTTGTCGTGGTCGATGGTCTCGCCCTCCTCGAATTCCTCGTAGTAGCGTCCGGTCATGGACGGACGCTCGCACGCCGGGGCCAAAAGCCATCGGTCGCGGTTCGCAAATGATGGCGACGCCGATACGGTTATAACAATACCTATAGGGCCGGGCGTGCAAACAGCACGGCACGGTCGATGACGCTCCGTCCCGTCGCGGGGCGAGCGCCGAACATCCCATCATCATGACGACGACAGCCCCAACCGAAACCGAGGACCCGCCCGAGACCGCCGCCGAGATCGCCCGCCACCAGCTCGACCGGGCGGCGTCGCATATCGACGTCGACCCCGGCGTCGTCGAGCGACTCAAACATCCCAAGTCGGTCCATCAAGTCTCCATCCCGGTCGAACGCGACAGCGGCGAGATGGAGATCTTTACTGGGTATCGCGCCCACCACGACAGCGCACGCGGGCCGTTCAAGGGTGGACTGCGCTACCACCCCGGCGTGACCCAAGAGGAGTGTGTGGGGCTCTCGATGTGGATGACGTGGAAGTGTGCGGTGATGGACATCCCCTTCGGCGGCGGCAAGGGTGGCGTCGTCGCCGACCCGAAGGGACTGAGTGAGAAGGAAAACGAACGGCTCACCCGCCGCCTCGCCGAGGAACTGCGCGACGTCATCGGGCCGATGAGGGACATTCCAGCCCCCGACATGGGGACCAACGCCCAGACGATGGCGTGGTTCATGGACGCCTACTCGATGCAGGAGGGTGAGAGCCACCCCGGCGTCGTCACGGGCAAGCCGCCCGTCATCGGCGGGAGCTACGGCCGCGAGGAGGCTCCCGGTCGGAGCACGGCCATCATCACCCGCGAGGCGCTCGATTACTACGGCAAGGACGTCGAGGAGACGACGGTCGCGATTCAGGGCTTCGGCAGCGTCGGCGCGAACGCCGCCCGCCTGCTCGACGAACTCGGCGCGAACGTCGTCGCCGTCGCCGACGTCGAGGGGGCCATCCGTGACCCGGACGGTCTCGACACGCGCGACGTGCTCTCCCACGAGGAGGAACCGGGCATGGTCTCGGGCTACGACGCCCCCGACAACCTCTCGAACGCCGACCTGCTCGAACTCGACGTCGACGTCGTGATCCCCGCCGCCATCGGCAACGTTCTCACGGTCGATAACGCCGACAACATCCAGGCGGACTTCATCGTCGAGGGCGCGAACGGCCCGACGACGACGCGCGCCGACGAGATCTTCGCCGAGCGCGAGATCCCGGTGATTCCGGACATCCTCGCCAACGCCGGCGGCGTCACGGTCTCGTATTTCGAGTGGCTCCAAGACATCAATCGCCGCGCGTGGACGCTCGAAGAGGTCAACGAGGAGTTGGAAGACGAGATGCTCTCGGCGTGGAACGACGTCCGCGGGGCGTACAACGCCTACGACGACGTGACGTGGCGCGAAGCGGCCTACATCGTCGGTCTGACCCGCGTCGCCAAGGCCCACGAGGTCCGCGGTCTCTGGCCGTAGATTCAAGCCGCCCGCCGCTTTTTGCCCGCTATGGCCAGACGAAGCGTCCTCTTCACGCCCGGCGACCGGCCCGAGATGATGCGAAAAGCCCCCGACAGCGGAGCCGATGTCGTCGTGTTCGATCTCGAAGACGCGATCGCGCCCGCCAGAAAGGACGAAGCGCGCGAAGCCGTCTCCGAGGTGCTCTCGGGCGAGTTCGATCCCGACTGCGAAGTCTGTGTTCGCGTCGGTCGGGACTTCCACACGGACCTCGACGTGCTCCTCGACGGCGAACCACGCCTCGACGCGCTGATGCTCCCGAAAGCCGAGGCGAGCGAGGACGTCACCGCGCTCGCGGATTCGCTCGCCACACGCGACGCGAGCTACCCGGTGTTCGCGCTGATCGAGACGGCGCGAGGCGTGCTCAACGCCGAGGAGATCGCCGCGGCCGAGGCAACGACTGCGGTCTGTTTCGGGGCCGAGGACCTCGCGGCCGACGTCGGCGCACGGCGAACCGAGGAGGGAACGGAAGTGCTCTACGCGCGCGAACAGACGGTGCTCGCGGCAAGCGCGGCCGGCGTCGACGCCATCGACACGCTCGTGACCGACATTGAGGCGACCGAGCGGCTCCGTGACGACACCGGATTCGCCATCGAACTCGGCTACGACGGCAAACTGGCCATCCATCCCGCACAGGTCGCGGTCATCAACGACGCCTACACGCCCGACGACGAGCGCATCGCGTGGGCCGAGCGCGTGCTCGACGCGAAAGGCGAAGCCGACGGCGAGGAACGGGGCGTCTTCCGCGTCGACGGCGAGATGATCGATGCACCACTGATCACGCAGGCCGAGCGCGTCCTCGACCATGCCCGTGCTGGCGATAGTTCACGATAAATCGACCGGAACGGTGAAATGCGACGGTCTTAACTGCCGTCTGAGTAAGTGGGGGTATGTCAGAGACAGTCAACCCCTTCGAGAGCCTCCAGGCCCAACTCGACGCGGCCGCGGAATTTCTCGATATTTCGGAGGGCGAACTCGACCGGCTCAAACACCCCGAACGCGTGCTCGAAACCACTCTCTCGGTCGAGCGCGACGACGGCTCGCTGGCGACACTCGAAGCCTTCCGCTCGCAGTTCAACGGCGACCGCGGTCCCTACAAAGGGGGGATTCGCTACCACCCGAACGTCTCACGCGACGAGGTGAAGGCGCTGTCGGGCTGGATGGCCTACAAGTGTGCGCTCGTCGACGTTCCCTTCGGCGGGGGGAAGGGCGGTATCGTCATCGACCCGCACGACTACTCCGAAACCGAACTCGAAGCCATCACGCGGGCGTACGCCGCCGAACTCCGGCCGCTGGTCGGACCCGAACGCGACGTTCCGGCACCGGACGTCAACACCGGCCAGCGCGAGATGAACTGGATCAAGGACACCTACGAACTGCTCGAAGACACGACCGCCCCCGGCGTCGTCACCGGCAAGGCCATCGCCGTCGGCGGCAGCGAGGGTCGCGTCGAAGCGACGGGACGATCGGTGATGCTCACCGCCCGCGAGGCATTCGAGTACTTCGACGTCGAAATGGACGGCGCGACGGTCGCCGTACAGGGCTACGGCAACGCCGGCGCGATCGCCGCCCGCCTGCTCGAAGACCGCGGCGCGACCATCGTCGCCATCTCCGACTCCAGCGGCGCGATCTACGACCCCAACGGACTCGACACCGAGGCGGTCGGCGACCACAAGACCGAGACCGGCAGTGTCACGGGCTACCCACACACCGACGACCTCACCGACGAGGAGCTGCTGACCCTCGACGTTGACCTCCTGATTCCGGCGGCGCTCGAAAACGCCATCGACGAGGAAATCGCCGAACAGCTCGCAGCCGACTTCGTCATCGAGGCCGCCAACGGCCCGCTCACACCCGCCGCCGACGACGTGCTCGCGGAGCGCGACGTCTACGTCCTGCCCGACATCCTCGCCAACGCCGGCGGCGTCACGGTCTCCTACTTCGAATGGGTGCAGAACCGCCAGCGCTTCCACTGGTCCGAAGAACGGGTCAACGACGAACTCGAAACCGTCATCGAGGACGCCTTCGCGGCGCTCATCGACACCTTCGAGGACCGCGACCTCCCGAGCCTGCGCACCGCCGCCTACGTCATCGCCATCCAGCGCGTGCTCGACGCCGCCGAGAAGAACGGGCGCTTCCCCTGAAAGCCCTCGGCTCGCGCTGACGCGCTCGCTCGCCCTTTCAATGTCCACCAGGCCCGCACAGCACCACATTGCGCGCGCCGGGCGCGTGGCCCGGCACGCGCTCAAGCCCCCATCCCTCCCCGTGCGGCTGCGATGACCGTCATCGCAGCCGCGTGGCACTCCTACCGAGCAACTACCGCCCGCACCACCCGCCACCGCAACCACACCGCACAGCCACCATACTGCAAACGGCCGACAGCACCGCTCAAATTCCCAATATCAGCGGCCCCATCAGCACGCCCATCAGATGCACGCGACGCGCACCCAGTTTTGCCGGCACCAACCCGACCAGCGCGCTCGCACAGAACGCGCCAACACCGATGAATCCCGAAAAGAGGTACGCGAGCGCGAGCAGCAGGCAGAGCACGCCCACCGAGAGGAACGTGTAATCGACCCGCCCCACCGTCCGCAGATAGCGGTCGCCGACGACCGGCACGAGCACGAACCCGACACCGGCCGCGAGGACGACTCCCGACAGTAGCAACGGAAGGTCGAGCGGCACGCCGGTCGAATCGAGCGCGACCAGTACACCAGTTCGGGGCGACCCGAGCGCCACGAGTGCAAAGAGCGCGAAAATCGTATTAGAGGTGTTGACGCCGCTCGTCGCGACCAGAAACCCGCGTGCGCCATCGTCGTTCGGGACTGCGGGCAGCGTCACCGTCGCCGCGACGGCCGCCGACACGCCCGGCAGGTAGCCGACGACCGCACCCGACAGCGTGCCCGCGAGCGCCGTCAGCCCGACCGTCCGCCGGGGCGTCGTCACCGCCGCATCGGCCTGTTCCGGTACACCTGCTCCGTCGATGGCCTCGATGAGGACAGGAGCACCGAACAGTCCCGCGAACAGCGGCATCAACATCCCACCGCTTGCGAGCGGCGCGCTCGGCTCAATGTCGAGGGTGAGCCAGCCGAGTCCCGCGCTCAGAAGGAAGGCGACCAGACCTCCGAAACGCGCCGGGTTCGAGCGCTCGGTGAGTATCAAGAAGAGCGCGACGCCACCCAACACGAGCGGCAGTCGCGCCCGCACCGCCGGATACACCGCGATCATCAGCTCCGTCATCGGGAGCGCGAGCGGCACGGCCAGCACCACGGCGAGCGCGCTCCCGAGCGCCGACAGCCGCAGCGCCTCGCGCCCGCGGCCCGCGACGACGAGCCGATGGCCCGGCAACGCCGAGGCGGCCATCGCCGCGTCCGGGACACCGAGTGCAAGCGCCGGCACGACGTCCAGAAACGTGTGCGTGACGCCCGCGGCGAGCATCGCCGCCCCGACGAACAGCGCCGGACCCGGAACCCCCGGCGCGGCCGCCGCCAACAACAGCGCGAAGTTGTTCGCGTGCAGGCCGGGAACGAGACCGCTCACCGTTCCGAGCACGATCCCACCGAGAACGAACCCGAGCGCAACGAGTCCCGACTCCGGGGCGAACACCACGCTCTCGGTCAGCGACACCATCCATCACGAGGTGGCTGCGTCATCCAACGTAAACGCTCGCACCGCTCTCCGCGAAAAATAAATCGAGAATTGGATGGGTCGGGAGGTGGCTGCTCAGCCGAACAGCTCGCCGAGACCCTCGCCGCCTGCGTCGTCGTCATCGTCGTCTTCTTCCTCGGCTTCCGCTTCCTCTTCGGCCTCGGCTTCGTCGGCCTCGTCCGCGCCGGTGTCGGCCTCGCCGCCGGCTGCCGCGCCGCCAGCACCGCTCGCGGGCACCGCGGCGGCCTGCTCGACGGCCTCCTCGATGTCGACGTCTTCGAGGGCGGCCACGAGCGCCTTCACACGGGACTCCTCGACGTCCGCACCGGCCGCTTCGAGGATGTCCGTGACGTTCTCTTCGTTGATCTCTTCGCCCGTCTCGTTCAGGATGAGTGCTGCGTAAACGTATTCCATTGTTGTTGGGTTGGTAGTCGCTGATAGTCGTTAGCCGAACATCGCGCCGAGACCCTCGCCGCCCGCGTCGTCATCATCGTCGTCCTCGTCCTCCTTGGGTTCGGTTTCGGTCTCGGTGTCGGCCGATTGGTCGTCGTTCGATTCGTCCTCGTCGCCTGCTTCTGTGGGGACCTCGACGCCGCGGAGCTCCTCGGGCAGGGCCTCCTCGTCGTCGATGTTGGCCGCGAGCGCACGCATCTGCGCGTCCGCGCGGTTCACGAGGTCGTCGGCGAGGGCCGGGCTGGCGATGGCTGCCTCTAACCCGAGGCTCTTGGCTTCCGTACTGCCCTTGCCGAGCAGCGTCCCGGCGGTCTGTGCGGTCGGGTAGGCCGCGTTGACCGAGAGGTTCCTCCCGGCAGCGGCCGCCGCCGCGACGTCTGCGCGGTACTCGTCGATGTCGATGGCTAGCTCGTCGGGCTCGAACAGGATGCCGTCGGCGTACACGGTTCTGAGATCGAGACCCACTTCCTTGGGTTCGATTTCGAGTTCACCGAGGACGTTCGCGAGGGTCTGTGAGACCTCCTCGCCCTCCTCTAAGACTGTGGAATCCTCGGTGACGTGAATCGACCCGTCCATGATGCGCGCGGCCGCGCCGACCTGTTGGAGTTCGCCGACGAACGGACCGGGGTCGATGCCGGTGTCGCCCTCGGGAATCACGATCGGGTTCGGCGCGATCTCGCCGGCGTTGATCGGGGCCGGCGTCTTCGAGGCCTCCAACTGTCGGTAGAGACCGAACGGGTTGGCGTCGGCTCCGATGAGTCCGACCTGCCCGTCGACCTCGTCGACGAGGTCCTCAACGCCGCCGTCGGCGTCTTCGAGCGCGCGCACCAGCAGCGTGTTGCGCGCGACGCGGAGTTCAGCCGAGCCACGGAGGTCGCGACGCATCGCCTGCAACTGGCGGCTCGGAATGCCCGCGATGGAGACGACGCCGACGCTCTCGAACTCGCCGATGAGGTCCGCGAGGTCGGCGACTTCTTGTCGTTTCCACTCGGGAATCGTCTCGGTGCGATGGTCGCCGGCTTCGCCCTCGGCGGCCATCAGGCCACCTCCACGGCCGGTCCCATCGTCGTCTTCACGTACACCGTGTCGATGTTGAGGGGACCTTTTTCGAGGTCGGCTTCGAGTCGCCGGACGATGACGTCGATGTTGTCGGCGATCTCGTCGGCGCTCATGTCGGCCGCCCCCACCCGCGTGTGGAAGGTCCGTCGGTCGCGGCTCCTGAGCTGCACGGTATTCTTCATCCGGTTGATGGTCTCGACGACGTCGTCGTCGGGCTGGAGCGGCGTGGGCATCTTCCCGCGCGGCCCCAGCACAGTACCAAGGTAGCGACCGATGTCCTGCATCATGCCGGCTTCGGCGATGAAGAAGTTCGTCTCGCCCGCGAGGTCCTTCGCCTCGTCGTCGTCATCGCCGAGTTCTTCGAGGTCGTCGCCGTCGAGCACGTCGTCGGCGACCTCCTCGGCGCGGAGGGCGGTCTCGCCCTCGGCGAACACGACGATACGGGTCTCTTGGCCCGTGCCGGCTGGAAGAACGATGCTTTCGTCGACGCGGTTCGATGGGTCGTTGAGGTCGAGATCGCGCAGGTTGACCGCGAGGTCCACCGTCTCACCGAAGTTTCGCGGTGGGGCCTCGTCGAGTGCGCGTGTCACGGCCTCCTCTATGTCCTGATCTGCCATTATCCACCTCCGTAGTACGCCTTCGCGGCTGCTACGGCGTGAAACAGGCGACGCCTGTCTCGGCCTAAAACCACCGCCGTGTGTGTTTAAACCCGTCGAAGCGAACCGACTACTCGACGAGGTCGCGCTCGCTGTCTTGGCGGTCCCACTCCAACTCGAACTCGACGCTTCGCTCGGTCGAGCCGAATCGCGACGACTCCTCCTCGACCTCGACTTCGAACTCGCAAGGGTCGGTCGGGTCGATGTAGACGTGCTCGCCGCCGACCGCGAGGGTGAGTTCACCCTCGCTGCGCAGCTCCTCGGCGAAACTCTCGAAGACGTCGGCGATCGCCGCACGGCTCAACTCCTGTTCGCTCTCGTATTCTTCGGACATGCCAACGGGGCTACTCCGGAGCAATCCCTAAACCTACCGGTACCGTTCGATAGTGTGATACGCCGTCGAGAACCGGTTAACCGCTCTACGCGGCGGCTTCCTCGGCGAGCACGTCGTCGTACTGACCGTCGTCGACGCGCTCGCCGAAGGTGCGCGCGTCCTCGCCATCGATGGTCACGCCGAGGGTCACACAGGTGCCGGCGACCTCCTTGGCGGCGTTTTTCGTGTCGTAGGCGAGCAGGTCGGGACCTTTCTGTTCGGCGACCTGTTTGACCTCCTCGACCGTGATATCGGCGACGAAGTCCTTCTGTGGCTCGCCGCTGCCCGTCTCGAAGCCCGCGGTGTCCTTGACGAGTGCCGCGGTCGGCGGTACACCAACGGAGATGGAGAACGCGCCGTCGTCGTCGTATTCGACTGTGACGGGGACTTCCATCCCGTCGAAGGCTTCGGTCTGGTCGTTGATCTCGGCGACGACCTCCTGGACGTTCACCGGCGTCGGGCCGAGTTCCGGGCCGAGCGGCGGACCGGGGTCCGCCTCCCCGCCGGGAACGAGTGCTTCGATGGTTCCAGCCATGAAATGGCAAATCGTCGCCGCGAGGTTAAGGATTACTTTTCTACTGTCGGTCGGCAGTATCTCCCACTCTGCTGCGCGAGCGTTTCGCTGTCTCTCGGTTGTCGTGAAAGTGCCACGCGAGTTCCGACCGCCAGTATCAGCGAGTGGATGTGAAGGACTTTTCGACGCCCACCTCTCACACTCACCCGATGGGGCTTGAAGACGAAATCGAAGACCTCCGCGAGGAGATAGCGGAGACGCCATACAACAAGTCCACGGAGGCCCACATCGGCCGACTGAAGTCGAAACTCGCCGAGAAGAAAGAGAAACTCGAAAACCAGTCCTCCGCCGGCGGCGGTCAGGGCTACTCGGTCGAACAGACCGGCGACGCGACCGTGGCGCTCGTGGGGATGCCGAGTGCGGGGAAATCCACACTCCTCAACGCCCTCACGAACGCCGAAAGCGAGGTCGGTTCCTACGAGTTCACGACGCTCGACGTCAATCCCGGCATGCTCAAACACAAGGGGGCGAACATCCAACTGCTCGACGTCCCTGGCCTGATCGAAGGTGCGGCGGGCGGGCGCGGTGGCGGGCGAGAGGTGCTCTCGGTGATTCGGACCGCTGACCTCGTGGTGTTCGTGCTCTCGGTGTTCGAAATCGATAAGTACGAACCGCTCGCGCGGGAACTCTACGAGAACAAGGTCCGCCTCGATACCGAACCCCCGAAGGTCCGCATCACGCCCAAAGGAAAGGGCGGTATCGACGTCACGACCGGTCCCGAGGTCGACCTCGAAGACGACACGGTTCGGCAGGTGCTTCGCGAGCGCGGCTACGTCAACGCCGACGTCGCCATCACCGAGTCGGTGGACCTCGACGGACTCCTCGACGGGATTCTCGACAACCGGGTGTATCTGCCGTCGCTCGTCACCGTGAACAAGGCCGACCTCATCGAGCGCGACTATCTCGATACCGTCAACGAGGATCTCCGCGAGCAGGACATCGACCCCGAGAGGGCGATCTTCATCAGTGCCGAAGTGGAGAAGGGTCTCGACGCGCTCACCGACCGTATCTGGGAGGAGCTCGAACTCATCCGCATCTACATGGACAAACCCGGTCGTGGCACCGACTACGAGGAGCCGCTGATGCTTCGGGCAGGTCAAACCGTGGGCGACGCCTGCGAGAAACTCGGCGGGGAGTTGGAAGACCGATTCCGCTTCGCCCGTGTGTCGGGTCCGAGCGCGAAACACGACGACCAACAGGTGGGCAAGGACCACCAGCTCCGCGACGAGGACGTGCTCCGTATCGTCGCGCGCCGGTGATGAGGGGTCTCTCGGTCCGGCGACGGCTGCTCGCCGTTCTCGTGCTGGCACTCGTGCCGTGGACGCTCCTCTCCGGGGGTGTACTCACGCTCGTCTTCCCGTTCGGTCTCGTGAACACGACGCCGTTGCATCTCACACCGCTCGTCGATTACCTCCGCTACACCGGCGGGTTCGCCGCACTCCCGAGTTTCCTGCAGGCGTGGCCGACGAGCGTGTTGCTCTATCTCGGCGCGCTCGGCAGCGCGTTCGGGGGTGTGATGGGTCGCGAGGACCGGCGTGTGACCGGTGGACTGCTCGTGCTCGCCGGCCTCGCCCACGCGGGTCTCGCGGTCGGCTTCCTCCGCATGGGTCGGCTGGCGGTTCCGCTCGGGTCGCTGTTCGCGTTCGCGCTCGCGTGGTGGCTGTACTGGCCGGCCATCCGCCGGACGGTTCCGTAGGCTTTTGCTCCCGGACGGAGTACGACGGGTATGGACGCGACGCTCGACCACACGATGATGCGTGTCGAGGATCTGGACGAGGCGACCGAGTGGTACGCAGACCACCTCGACTACGAGGAGAAAGGGCGCATGGAGGCCGATAGCTTCACGAACGTCTTCATGGGTCCCGAGGGGATTCACGACGAGGGCGCGCTGCTCGAACTCACCTACAACCACGACGGGCGCTCCTACGAGATGGGCGATGCGTGGGGCCACATCGCCGTTCGAGTCCCCGAGGGCGAACTCGAAGCCGCCTACGACGAACTGATGGACGAGGGTGTCGAGGACTATCGCGACCCCGAATCCTGCGGCGGGCGCTACGCCTTCGTGAAGGACCCCGACGGCCACGAGATCGAGATCGTCCAGCGCGACCACGGCGCGCGCTGGAGCATCGACCACACGATGATGCGTGTCACCGACGCCGACGCGCACATCGGCTTCTGGACCCGGAAGTTCGAGTACGACGAACGCCCCGCGGGCCGCTGGGAATCGGACGACTTCGCGAACTACTTCGTCGAGCCAAGCGGCGCTGCCGACGAGGCGATGAGCGTCGAACTCACCTACAACTACGACGACCGCTCGTACGACCTGGGCGACGCGTGGGGCCACGTCGCGGTTCGGTGTTCTGACCTCGACGAGGCGTGGGACACTCTGATGACCCGCGGCGCTGCGGACTACCGCGACCCCGAATCCTGCGACCATCAGTACGCCTTCACGAAAGACCCCGACGGTCACGAGATAGAGGTCGTGACGCGGTAGCTCGCTTTTCACTTCGGGAGAGTTTGAAAACCTCCGTCGGGGATTTTCGCCTTCACGGGACGGTTTCGCCGTCTCGAACGACATCGCGCGCGGACAGCAGTCACTCGCCGCGACCGCACCGCCGAAGCCCGGCCACTCCGCAGCCTCGCCCTTCGTCCATCGGGACCCACCGCCGGTCACGGCCGGCGCAAACCTGTGGGTTTTAATCGCGCGAGCGGGTATCGCGGCGCAATGGACGTGGGTTCGGCCGACAGCTTCACGCGGATGGGCACTCTCGGAGTGGAGGAGGAGTTTTACGTCGTCGACGACGCGGGCCGGCCCACGGCGGGTACCGACGAACTCGTCTACGAGACCGATCCACCCGAAATCCTCGACGAGCGACTCGACCACGAACTGTTCAAGTTCATCATCGAGACGCAGACGCCCGTCTGCGAGGGATTGGCGGAGGCCCGCGAGCAGTTCGTCGCCGTCCGCGAGGCGCTTGCCGACCACGCCGCCGTCCACGGCTACGGTATCGCGGCGGCCGGTCTCCATCCCGCCGCCCGGTGGCGCGAACTCGAACATGCCGAGAAGCCACGGTACCGTTCCCAACTCGACCGTATTCGGTATCCACAGCATCGGAACACGACCGCGGGGATTCACGTCCACGTCGGCGTCGACGACGCCGAGAAAGCGACGTGGATAGCGAACGAACTCCGCTGGTTTCTGCCCATCCTGCTCGCACTGTCGGCGAACTCACCCTTCTGGAACGGGTTCGACACCGAACTCGCCTCCGCGCGCGCGAAAATATTCGAGAACCTCCCCAACACGGGGATGCCGACGGCGTTCGGTGGCTTCGACGAGTTCCGGCGCTTCGAGCGGCGGATGGTTGAGTTGGACTCCATCGACGACCGCGGCGCGCTCTGGTACGACGTGCGCCCACACACCGGTCACGGCACCGTCGAGGTGCGCGCGCCCGACGGTCAGTCGAATCCTGACTACGTGTTCGCGTTCGTCGAGTATGTCCACGCGCTCGTGATGGATTTCGCCGAGCGCTACGAGGAGCGCTCGGAGCCGTGGGCGGCGTATCGCTCCGGACAGGGGGATGGACTGCGCCGGGAGTTCCTCGACGAGAACAAGTGGCGCGCGCTCAGGTATGGCCACGAGGCGTCGTTCATCGACCGCGAGGGCACCGACACGATCGAACTGATGGAGGTCGTCGAACGTGAGTGCGAGCGCCTCGGTATCGAGGGGATCCGTGCGGTCGCGGATGCAGAGAGCGGTGCGACCCGGCAGCGCCGCCTGCTTCGGGAGGAGGGTCTCGACGCGCTCTGTGCGGCGCTCGTGCTGTGAGGAAGGCTTTTGCCCGGCGACCGATTGGTATGGATATGGACGACGCCGACGATGTCGAACCGGCCGACGTGCGCGAGGAACTCGACCGCCAGCGAGCGGACGCCGGGGACGAGCCGATGGACGGTGGTCTCGTCGACCTGCTCTCACGGGCGCTCGACACCGACACGCGCACGCGGGTGTACGTCTTCCTCCGCCGCCGACCGCACTCGACCGTCGAGGAGATCGCGGAAGGAACGGGGCTGTATCCGGGTGCCGTCCGTCGGGTTCTCGACGACCTCCACGACGAGCGGGTCGTCGAGCGCCGCGGCACGGACGACCCGACGTACACCGCCGCACGACCGGACGAACTCCTCGACATCGCCAGCGGGCGACTGCGCGACGAACTCGAAGAGATGTTCAGCCCGCGTCGCCACACCGGCCGGTCGTCCCGGGGCGAGCGCACCGAACCGGTGACGATACCCGTCGAGGAAGAACGATAACGGCTGCGGAGCGACACCACTAAGCCACGGGCGGGTCTGTGGCGGGTATGAAGGTCGCGCTCGGCGGCACGTTCGATCCGATTCACGACGGCCATCGACGGCTGTTCGAACGTGCTTTCGAGCGCGGCGACGTCACCGTGGGGCTGACGAGCGATTCCTTGGCACAGGAGACCAGACACGAGGAGCGCTACGTCCGCCCGTTCGCGGAGCGCCGGGCGGACCTCGACGGCGAACTCGCAACCCTCGCCGAGGAATACGACCGCGAGTACGAGATCCGTGAACTCACGGAACCGACCGGCATCGCTGCCGAGGAGGATTTCGACGTCCTCGTCGTTTCACCCGAGACCGAAAACGGCGGCCAGCGGGTGAACGAGCGCCGCCGCGAGCGCGATCTCGACCCGCTCGACATCGAGGTCGTCGACCACCTCACCGCGGCCGACGGCGGCATCGTCTCCAGTACGCGCATCGTCAACGGCGAGATCGACGAACACGGCAATCTCACGCCCGAACGCGAGGGTCGCCCGCATCCGGAGTGATCACCACGCCGGCGGTTCGAGACCTGCTTCTTCGAGCGCGTCCCGCCACCGATTCTGGACCGTGAGTCGGGCGACGCCGACCGCCTCGGCGACCGCCGACTGGGAGCGCCGGTCGCCGGCGATGAGCGCGCCGGCGTACAGACTCGCCGCGAGCGCCGCCCGCTTCGAGCGCTCCTCGTCGGGGACCGTCGAGAGGAACAGGTCGGCCGCGCGCTCGCGCGCCGCCGCGTCGAGGGCGAGGTCCGTGGCTGCCGCTTCGAGTTCGGCGAGCCACTCCTCGTTCGCGAATTCGTCGCGCGCCCGGTACACGACCGTCCGGACGGACGGCGTGAACTAAACGTTGGCGTCAGCCCGGAACGGCGCTGGCGCTTCCGCGACCCATCCGCCAGAGCAGCGCGAGGATGGGCACGAAGAGCAGCCCCGCGACGACGAACGGCGACCAGTAGGCGACCGCCACGTAGAGGAGTCCGGCGGCGGCCGGGCCGAACGTCCGCGCGAGACTGCCCGCCGACTGGGTGAGCCCGAAGGCCCCGCCCTGTGCGTCCGCATCGGCGTTCAACGAGACCAGCGCGTTCAGCGAAACGTTCGTGAACGCGTTGCCGAGTGCGAGCGGCGTCGCAACGAGCGCCAGTCCCACCGTCCCCGACCCGATTGGTCCAAGAGAGGGCACGAACGACCACGAAATCGAGAACGGGACGAGCGCCAGCGTGACGAGCTGGATGGCCGCGCCGGCCAGCGCGAGGCGGTGCTCGCCGAAGCGATCGGTCAGCGGGCCGATGAGACCACCCTGCACGACCGCGATGACGACGCCGATGTACGTGAGGAGGACGGCGTTGCCGGCGGTGCCCAGCCCGAGTCGGTCGTTGGTGAGGAAGATGAACTCGCTCTCGAACGCCGAGAAGGCAAAGGAGGCGAGGAAGAAGGCGACGACGAGCGGTCCGATGGCCGGCGACGTGACCGCCTCGTACAGCCCGCGCAGCCGCGAACCGGCGGTCGCTTCCGTGGTTGTCTTGCGGCGCGATGGTTCGGGGAGGACGACGAACGCGAGTCCGAGATTCAAAAGCGAGAGGACGGCCGCGGCGAAGGAGGGCATCGTGAACTGCGAGACCGGCACGAACGCCGGGAGCACACCCTCGAAAAACGACAGCGCGAACGAACTCGACATCACGCCCGAGATGGCCGGGCCGAAGACGAACCCGAGACCGAACGCCGCGCCAAGAATCCCGATGCCGCGGGCACGGTCTTCGGGCGGCGTGATGTCCGCGATGTAGGCGTTGGCGGTGGCGATGTTGCCGCCCATCGCGCCGGCGAACGCCCGCGCGACGAACAGCACGACGAGTCCGTTCGCCGCGCCGAGCAGCGGCCCGAGTTCGCCCGCGACGCCGAACAGCGTCCACGCGACGACGCTTCCGAGCAGCGAGAGCAGGAGAATCGGCCGCCGCCCGTGGTCGTCGGAGAGTCGTCCGAGGACTGGCGCGCCGACGAACTGAAACAGCGAGTAGGTGGCGATGAGCAGGCTGCCGATGAACTCGTTGGCTCCGAAGAATTTGGCGTACAGCGGGATGACCGGGATGAGGATGCCGAAGCCAAGCAGGTCGATGAAGACGACGAGAAACAGCGTGGCGATGGCCCGTCGCCGATCGATGCTACCCGATTCGCCGTCGGTTTCGTCGGCCATGCCCGCTCACTCGTGGGTGATGGCCGTCTCGTAGGTTTCGAGGGTCGGGTGGCCCTCGAACATCTCCGTCGGCGCGTCGCCGCCGTGGGCGTTCCGGAACTGCTCGCTGTCGGTCCACGCCTCGAAGTCGTCTTCCGATTCCCAGTAGGTCTGTGCGACGTAGATGTTGCCGTCCTCGGGCGGCACGAGGAAGTCGAACCGGACGAACCCCGGCTGTTCGGCGATGTCCTCGGAACTCTCGGTGAAGCGCTCGACGAGTTCGTCTCCGTAGCCGTCCGCGACCGTGAATCGGTTCGCTGCAACGAACATACCACCCCTTGTCCCGCAACCAGTATAAGCCTATCGCAAAAATGGACGACGTGATAATCTGAAATGGATTATAGATTCAGCTCGACGCGGTTCGGGGGTCGGTGGGTAACGTCGGCATCGAGGTAGGTTGCGAGCCGTTCGAGGACGCCGTCGTCGGCTTCGGTGCCGTGGGGGAGTCGGACGGGAATCGTCTCCACCTCCCCGATGACGGGGTCGTCGGCCATCGCGACGGCGAACAGTTCTTCGGGGGTCACGGGCGTGTCCGAGCGGATGCGGTCGGCGGTATCGGCCACGGAGGTCCCGTACTCGGCGCGAACGTCGAAATCGACGGCGACCTCGGCGGTGCTGCCGAGCGTGTCGGCGGCGTGGACTTCCTCGGCACGGCGCACGGCGGGGACGAGCACGCGCTCGAAGTCCATTCCGCTCTCCTTCAGGCCGAGATAGGTAAACGAGAGCATCGAGAGCACGCCGTCGACGAATGCCGGGTCGTCGACGGTGTCGAAGATCCCCGCTCTGTCTTTCGGTTTGAGCGCATGGACGAGCAGCGTGAAGTCCTGGATGGCGTTGACGACGCGCTTGCGGATGCGTGCCTCGGCGTTCCGGCGCGACTGGTCGTGTGTCATCTCGGTCTCGCCGCGGAGGAACGCCCGATCAGCCGGCGAGAGGACGCCACGAGGTCTATCGGCGTCGTGGTCCATACTACGCCTTGGACGCCCGGCGACAAAGGGGTTCGCGGTCCGCCCTCGATGCGATCGACGCCGAACTCAACCACCAGGGTACGGAGCCGAAGGATTATCCAGCGCGCTCGCCAACCCGAGGCATGGCTGCCGTCGAGACGATATACACCACGCCGGAGGGGTCAGCGCCGATGGAGACCGTCGAGGGGATCGAGGCGGTCGAACGCCAAGGCCTGCGCGGCGACCGCTACATGAAGGGCACGGGCTACTACTCGGGCATGGACGAGTGCGAGGTGACGCTCATCGAGAGCGAGGCCATCGAGGAGATTCGAGACGACTACGACATCGATCTCTCGGACGGTCGCCACCGGCGCAACATCGTCACGCGCGGCGTCTCGGTCCAGGACCTGCTCGACCAGGAGTTCCGCATCGGCGAGGCGACCTTCGAGGGAACGCGCCCGCGCCCGCCGTGTGCCCACGTCGAGCAGGTCGCCGACGAGTCGGGCGTCGCCCGCGCACTCAAAAATCACCGTGGTGGCATCTGCGTCAGCGTCGTCGGGGGTGGCGAACTCCGCGTCGGCGACGAACTCGAAGTGCTCGGCGAGACCGACGGCGAAGACGTGGCCGACGCCATCAAGAGCCGGCTGACGGGCCAGTAAACGACAGGTTCTTTTTCGACTCGCCGGAAGTCAGGCCGCGCGCGGGTAGCCAAGCTTGGAAACGGCGCAGCGCTTAGGACGCTGTCCCGTAGGGGTCCGCCGGTTCAAATCCGGTCCCGCGCATCCACTTTTTGCTGCGCTCAGTCGCTTCGCCCCCGCTTGCAAAAACGTGGGGAAAAAGCCGGCGTCACCCCTCCGGGGTTCCTTGGCCCGCTCACTCGCTGCGCTCGTTCGCGGTTCTGTAAACTCACCCGCAAACAGCCACCCGCGTGCAGCAGGCCATCGAAATCGGCACGAAATCGCTCAGCGTAAGCTACTTGTTATCGTAGTAAAATTCGTTCGTATGAAGCGGCGCTGGTTCCTGATACTTGGCTTCGGAATCATCGTGAGCAATCTGGGATTTCTCTTCGCTTTCGATACGACGGTTCTCGACAACCCAGCGACCGCTGCGATGAACAGTGTGCTCGTTCTCGGTGGTGTCCTGATGGCCATCGGCGGCGCGGGCGTGCAGCCACAGGGTAGATGGTATCAGTTCGTCGGCGCTGGTGACGTCTTGATCGGTCTCGGGATGACCGCCTCGTACTTGCTGCCGATTGTGTACGGAACATCGCCCTACGGCAGCACCGAAGGCATTCTTCTCGTCATCTGTGCCGTGGCCGGCGGCGGGTCGCTCGCGTTCATGGGATTCGACTGGATCCGCGGTGGGAAACATTTCGATCTCTCGACGTTCGAGCGGGGTCCAATTCTCGCCTCGAAATAGACTTAAAAACCCCTGTCACGCCGTCACGACGGTTATGCTTCGGGAGTCGTAGGGAGGATTATGAGCATCCGGACACGGATGAGCGGGCGCGTCGAAACGGCCAGAGTCACCGTCGAGGAACGCATCGAGGCGCTCGCGGGCACCATCGACGAGAAGGCGCTCTACGCCGGTATCGCCGCCACGTTTCTGGTAGGCTTACTCTCGCTGGTCGTCCCCATCATCCCGTTTTTCGGATTTATCACCGGTGGTGTCGTCGGCGGGTTCATCGCGGCCTACGCCGCCGGCGGGTTGGTGCGCGGGACCGTCCACGGCGTCGTCGCGGCGGTCATCGGTGGGGTCGTCCTCGCCGGTCTGGGCGTGGGGCAGGCACTCCTCTTGGGGTTCGTCTTCATCGAGACGCCGACGATAATCGGGCAGTTCACACCCCCGATCTCGGCGGTGTTCTCGCGCCAACCGCTGCTCGTGCTCGTTGCTACCGTTGTGATTCTTCCGGCGCTCGTGGGCTTCGACGGCGCTATCGGCGGTGTGGTCGGCAGCGCACTCCGCTGGGTACGCAATCGCCTCGCCTGATCATCCTGTGGAGTTTTCGAGAATCAGCCCGTAGACCAGTCCCATCGCCCCGCCGTAGAGCGCCCACGCCACGACGCCGACGACGCCACCGACCGTCAGGTAGGGGACGGGTACCGACAGCCCCATCACGAACCGCAGCCAGACCGGCAGGGCGACGAGTTGGAAGAGCACGCCGACGCCCACTCCGTACAGTTGGCCCACCCCGGCACAGGTGACGCCGAGCGCCGAGCGCTTGAGCAGCGGCACGAGCAGTTTCTGGAGCGCCGAACTCCGCGACGAGAGCATGATGACCGTGTTCGCAAAGGAGTTGATGGAGCCGGAGACGAACGCGACGAACGGGATCCCGAAGAGGATCCCGAGCGCCAACAGGACGTACCAGCCGCCGTTGAGCGAGTAGAGACCGACGATACCGCCGATCTCGTAGACCATCTCCGTTCGATAGAGACTCATGACGAGACCGGCCTGCAGCGCGCCGAACAGTCCGCCGATGACGACGCCCTCGACCGCGGTCATGTCGATGCTCGGCGAGAGCCGCGAGCCGAGCGCGGCGAGGCGCGAACGGGCAGCCATACTCGATGACCCAGTCATCGAGCCAAAAGCCTTCGGCGGGGTCATCGCGGCCCCTTATATAGGGATTAGTAAAATTTCTCGGAATTGTCCTTTTGGAAACGAGGGCGCAGAATTAACCGACACGGAGAATATATGGATACTTTTGCTACTCCCTATCCTACTCCGATTCAGGTCGTGCCGGCGAACGGGTCGACCTCCGAGGAGCGCTGGTCGATGAGGACGAGCTGATACTGTGCGACCTTCGAGGGGGCTGTTTCGAGCGCCTGTGCGTCGAACTTCCAGGTCTGGCCCACCTCGAAGTTGCTCTCGCTGTCGGAGGCGTGACCGATGTCGGTGCCAGAGCGGTCGAAAAACCGGGCGTACGCCGCGATGAAGTCGAGGTCCACATCGCCGCGGTTCGCGGCGCGACCACGGACGCCGCCCGACCCGCTTCGGTAGAACTCGTGGTCGAGCAGGCGGAGTCCCTGACTCGTCGGCGGGTCGCCGGCGGTATCGATCCCGCCCGAGCCGTTCGGGGTTCCGTTGACCGCGATGCGGCGTGCATATTTTCCCTCGCCAGCGCCGAGACAGCCGGCCAAAAGTCCCACGCAGCCGCTGCCCACGCCGGCGAGCACTCGGCGTCGTTGCATGCCCCGAACTCACACGCGGCGCTCAAAAGCCTGTGGACGATGGTGAAAATTGGCAGGCACGGCGGCTGCTCGGACTAGTGATAGGCGAGACGAACGCCGGTGTCACAACCTTTTTGCGGTCCGGGAGAGCGCTATCGAGTACGAATGGCGAACGTACGCGGGCTTGTCGGCGAACTCGTCGAAGGGATCGAGACGGTGGTGTTGTTCTCGCCGAGCGCGGCCTACTACGAGCGCTGCAAAGACATCAAGGACGTCTCGGTGGTCGTCTGTGCGCCGACGAACGGTATCGGCGCGGAGCGGTTCGTCGAACTCCCGCTCGAGTTCGTCGACGCCAAAGAGCGCATTCGCTTCGGCGTCGAGGGCGCGGCCGAGGAGGGGTTCGTCGCCGAGGGTGACGAAGTGGTCTGTGCGCTGAAACTGTTCGACGACGTCATCGACGGCGTCTGTCGGGTGCGGGTGGGTGAACTCAATCACTCCGGCGTGTACGACCTCTTTACGGCCTCCAGGGCCGACCCGGAGGTCATCAGCGCCGTCGTCGACGTGGCGGTCGAACTCGGCCAGAAGGGCCAGAAGGGCAAACCGGTCGGCGCGCTGTTCGTCGTCGGTGACGCCGGCAAGGTGATGAACAAGTCCCGACCGCTCTCCTACAATCCCTTCGAGAAATCACACGTCCACGTCGGCGACCCCATCGTGAACGTGATGCTGAAGGAGTTCTCCAGACTCGACGGAGCCTTCGTCATCAGTGACTCGGGCAAGATCGTCTCGGCCTACCGGTATCTCGAACCGAACGCCGAGGGCGTCGACATCCCCAAGGGTCTCGGCACCCGCCACATGGCCGCGGCGTCAGTGACCCGAGATACGAACGCGACGGCGGTCGTACTGAGCGAGAGCGACAGGCTGGTGCGGGCGTTCAAGGGCGGCGAGCTGATCCTCGAACTCGATCCGGAGGAATACTGATGGCCGACCTCGGTACGCTCGTTCGCGGTCTTCTGAGCGGTCGACTCGACCTCGTGTTGGTCCTCGTCGTGCTGATCGTCGGCGTGCTGGTGGGCTATCTCGTCGTGCGGGTGGGCAAACGGACGCTCACGGCCGCCGGCGTCGGCGAGGCCGTCGAGGGCACCACGTTCGAGCGCGCGGCCGGACGACTCGGCAGTTCGACGGTGTCGGTGCTCGCGGGGCTGTTCGGGCTGTTCGTCGTGTTGGTGTTCGTCGTGCTCGCGCTCACCGTCGCCGCCGTGCTCGACGCGCGGCTGTATCTCCGTCAGTTCATCAACTTCCTTCCGCAACTGTTCGTCGCCGCGCTGGTCGTCGTCTTCGGTCTGGTCGTCGCCGACAAGGCCGAACTGCTCGTCTCCGAGCGCCTGCGAAGCGTCAAACTCCCCGAGATCGGGCTGCTCGCGCTACTGGTGAAATACAGCATCATCTACGTCGCGGTGTTGCTCGCGCTCGGCCAGCTCGGCGTGGCGAACGTCGCCCTCCTCATTCTGCTCGCGGCCTACGCATTCGCCGTCGTCTTCCTCGGTGGGCTCGCCTGCCGGGATCTCCTCTCGGCGAGCGCCGCCGGGTTCTATCTCCTGCTCGCCGAACCCATCGCCATCGGCGACGAGGTCCGTATCGACGGGCGTGCGGGCATCGTCCAGGAGGTCGACGTCCTCGTCACCCACGTCGAGGACGACGGCGAGGAGTTCATCGTCCCGAACGACCGCGTCTTCCGGTCGGGCATCGTGCGCATCCGATAGCTCCGCTAGTCCTCGTGTCTGTTGGGCGAACCGCCTTTGGGGGTGCCGCCCGTACGTCGAGTATGCACTGGAAACTGTTTGCCACGCTCGCCGAGACGGCCGGCGAGCGCGAGGTCGACATCGACGTCGAACCGAACGCGACCCTCGACGACGCGCTTGCGGCGCTGTTCGAGCGCCACCCCGCCCTCGAAGACGAGATCGTTCGGGATGGGGACGTGCGCGAGCACATCAACCTCCTGAGAAACGGCGAGGACCCCTTCACCGTCGGCGACGGGTTCGATACGGAACTCGACGCGGACGACGAACTCGCTGCGTTTCCACCCGTGAGCGGTGGTTGAGCGGCCGATTCAGAGGTCGGTGGTTGCATCGAGCGCGATGGCGATGGCGCGCTCGACGTTGTCCTTTGCCTTTGCGGGGAGTTCCTCGCCGTCGGTTTCGCCCTTCTGTGTCCCGGCGACGAGGTTGCCGTCCACCGTACAGAGCGCGCCCGCACGGAGACCCTTCCGGCGAGCAAGCGTGAAGATGGCCGCGGCCTCCATTTCGACGGCGAGCACGCCCGCCCGCTCCCACGCCTCGATGTACTCGTCGGTTTCGGCGTAGAAGGCGTCGTCCGAGGCGATCGCACCAACATGAACGGGTTCCTCGCGGGATTCGGCCGCCTCGACGAGTCCCGAGAGCACGTCGTAGTCGGGCACCGCAGGAAGGGTGTCGCGCTCGTATCTTCCGGTGGTCCCCTCGTCTTTGGCGGCTCCCGTGGCCACGACCACGTCGCCGACCTCGATGTCCTGCTGGAGCGCGCCCGTGGTTCCGACGCGGATGAGACTCTCGACGCCCACGTTCGAGAGTTCCTCGACGGCGATGGCGGCCGACGGACAGCCGATGCCCGTCGAGCAGATGGTCACGGGAGTACCCTCGTAAGTCGCGTTGACGATCTTGTATTCGCGGTTTTCGGCCACCGTCGTGGGGTTCTCGCAGTGGCCCGCGATGCGGTCGACGCGACCGGGGTCGCCCGGCAGCAGGGCAACGTCGTTCAGGTCGCCCGGTTCGACGAGCAAGTGTGGCTGTTTGGCCATATCAGGCGGTCGACGGCCGGCATGAAAAGTCGGTCCATCCGTTCTCCTGACCGTATCGTTATCATGTCTGCTGTTGTAGCCAAGCCATGCGAATCGAACCGTTCGAACTCGAACGCTGGTTCGGAAAGTACGAACACGACGCCGACATCATGCTCGCCGAGAGCGGCATCCGGAGCCTGCCCGCCTCGCGCTTCGACACCGACCCCGGAAAACTGGGCTACGTGATCCCGACCGACGGCGACCCCGACTTTCGAGAGGGGGTGGCCGAACGCTACGACCGCTCGGCCGAGGAGGTGGTGTTCACCTGTGGTACCCAGGAGGCGAACCTACTGGCGATGCTCGCAACCCTCGGCGACGAGAGCCACGCGGTCGTCGTCACACCGACCTACCAGTCGCTGCACGCGCTGCCCCGGTCGATCGCGGACGTCTCGACGGTCGAACTCGATTCTCCTGATTGGGCTCTCGACGTGGATGCCGTCGCCGATGCCATCCGACCCGAAACGGAACTGATCGTGTTGAACAACCCGAACAACCCCACCGGGAACTACCACTCCGCGGAGAGCGTTGCGGCGCTCTACGATCTCGCGGCCGACAACGACGCCTACCTGCTCTGTGACGAGGTGTATCGCCTGCTCGCCGACGACCCCATCCCGCCGGTGGCGAGCATGGGATCACGAGGAATCAGCACGACGAGTCTGACGAAAGCCCACGGGCTGGCGGGCCTGCGCTTCGGCTGGCTCGCTGGCCCGCCCGAAATCGTCGACGCTGCCCGCCGCTGGAAGGACTATACGACGATCTCGCCGTCGATCTTCGGCCAACACGTCGCCAGACAAGCCCTCGCCGACGAGGAGACGATTCTCGACGAGAACCGGGCGCTCGCGCGCGACCACCGCGAGCGCGTTGGCGAGTTCCTCGAAGAACACGGACTCGATTGGCACGAACCAGTCGGCGTGAACGCCTTTCCGACGATTCCCGAGAGCTTCGATGGCTCGAAGGAGTTCTGTCGCACGGTCGTCGAGGAGGAGTCGGTGGTGCTCGCGCCCGGCGACCTGTTCGGCTTCGACGACCGCTTCCGGCTGGGCTTCGGTTTGCCGACCGACGAGTTGGTAGAGGGACTGGAGCGGGTCGGGCGCGTCATCGACGCACACGCAGACTGACGAGTGTCCGATAGGTCCCGCGATTTCCAAACCGTTTATACAGCCCCGTCAGCAATCGCGCATATGGCCAGACAGCAGAATCAAGTCCGCGACCTCGACGAGGGGAGTTACGTGATGATCGACGACGCACCGTGCAAGATCACCGCCTACAGCACGGCGAAACCGGGAAAACACGGCAGCGCGAAGGCCCGCGTCGAGGGCAAGGGCGTCTTCGACGACAACAAGCGCAACTTCACCCAACCCGTCGACGCCAAGGTCTGGGTACCCATCATCCAGCGCAAACAGGGCCAAGTCGTCAGCGTCGAGAGCGAGGACGTCGCACAGGTGATGGACCTCGACACCTACCAGACGTTCACCATCAAGACGCCCGACGGCGAGGGGCTGTCGCCCGACGACGAGATCGAGTATCTGGAGATGGACGAGCAGCGAAAGATCGTTTGAATGGGCTTTCCCGGCGCGAACGAGGCGCGTGAAACGGCCGACTACGTTCTTCTCGGTGCGCCGCTCGACGTCTCGACGAGCTTTCAGCCCGGCACGCGCTTCGGGCCCCGCGAGGTGCGCCACCACGCCCACACCTTCGACGACTACGACCGCCGCACGGGCAAGGAATTCACCGATATCGGCGTTCACGACGCCGGCGACCTCGACGGCTGGGAGGACGCCGCCGAGTACCTCGAATTTCTTTCGGGGATGGTTTCGGATATTCTCGACGAGGAAAGCGTGCCGCTGCTCGTCGGCGGCGAACACACCGTCAGCGCCGCGGGTGTGCGTGCAACCGACCCCGATGTCTTCGTCTGTCTCGATGCCCACCTCGACCTCCGCGAGGAATATGCAGGAAACGAACTGAGCCACGCGACCGTCACCCGGCGCACCCTCGACGTCGTCGACGAGGCGATAATCCTCGGCGCACGCACTGGCAGCAAGGAGGAGTGGGAGCGTGCCGACCGCGACGACGTCACGGTGGTGCCGCCCGCGGACGTACCGGATTGGAACCCCGAATTCGACGGTGATGTGTATCTGAGCGTCGACATCGACGCCGCTGACCCCGGATTCGCCCCGGGTACAGGGACGATGGAGCCGTTCGGGCTGACCCCCCGCGAGATACGCCGCGTTGTCCAGGCGGTCGCTCCCCGCTCGACGGGGTTTGACGTCGTGGAGGTCAACGACCGCGACGACGGCCAGGCCGCCGCGCTCGCGGGAAAACTGCTCCGAGAGTTCGTCTACAGCCACGCCGTGCGAGCCGCCGACTGAATCGCGCGAGCGCGTTATTTCTTCGAGTCGCGTTTGAGCGTTCGTTTCGCCTTGCGCTTGATGCGTCGCTGTGCCTTGTGCGGCAGCTTTCGCCACGCCTTTCTGACCTTTTTGAGTTTGCCCATTGGTGTCACCTCGTGTGCCGCGATGGCACAACGAGATTTCTGGTCACACGTCCTTAACCGTGGCGACGAAATGTAGCGTACGAATTCCCGTCTTTGCCGAGCGCTTCGACGTCGTGGGGGTCAACGACCGCGACGACAGTCGGGCCGCTGCGCTCGCCGGCAAAATCTTTCGGGAGTTTTCTCCAGCCATGCCACGGAGACGACCGACTGAGCGCTCGAACTGATTTTCCCCGGCGGGCTATCGACGGCTTCATTCGTCCGATGGCTGAAGGGCCGCCGATGGTACTCGGCGGCATCCTTCCGGACACACCGGTCGTCCATGGTCTCGTGATCGTCGCGGCGACCGGCTTCATCTGGCTCGGCAGCGGCTGGCTGGAGGAGTCGGCCGAACGGCTGGCCGCCCACTACGGTCTGCCCGCGGTGGTCCAAGGCTCGGTCGTCGTCGCGGTCGGGTCGAGTTTTCCCGAACTCTCGAGTGTGGTGTTCACGGCGCTCGCCGGCGTCTTCGACATGGGCGTCGGGGCCATCGTCGGCTCGGCGGTGTTCAACGTGCTGATGATCCCCGCGCTGTCGGGCATCGCTGTCGATACCGACCTCGACGCGAATCGCGAAATCGTCTACAAGGAGGCTCAGTTCTACATGCTCGCGGTCGCCACGCTCGTCGTCACGTTCTCGCTCGCGGTCATCTACGCTCCGATTGCAGGAGAGACGCTCGTCGGCCGCATCACGCGCCCGCTCGCGGCGATTCCACTCCTCCTCTACGGGCTCTACCTGTTCATCCAGTGGCAGGACGTGAGCGACCACGACGCCACCATCGAGAGGGAGGCCGACATCGGGCGCGCGTGGGGCAAACTCGCCGCCGGGCTGGCCGTCATCCTCGTGACCGTCGAGCAGCTCGTCGGCAGCGTCGAGGCGCTCGGGGCGACCTTCGGCGTGCCCGAATTTCTCGCCGGCGTCACCGTCATCGCGGCGGCGACGAGCCTGCCCGACCTGCTCGTGAGCGTGCGCGCGGCCCGTGCGGGCAACTCGACCACGAGCCTCGGCAACGTACTCGGCTCGAACACGTTCGACCTGCTGGTGGCGATTCCGGTCGGCGTCCTCATCGTCGGCAGCGTGCCCATCGATTTCGCCGTCGCCGTGCCGATGCTGGGCGTGCTCACGCTGGCGACAGTCCTCCTCTTCACCGTCCTCCGGACCGGACTCTCGCTCACTACGCTCGAATCGTACGTGTTGCTTGCCGGCTACGGGTTGTTCGTCGCGTGGGTCGTCGCCGAGACCGCCGGCGTGACACACCTGCTCCGCGGTTCGTGAACGTGATCGCTGGCCGAATCAAGCGAGCGGCCGGAGCTCGGCGCTGAAATGGCGGAGTTCGGCCATCGTGGGTTCGTCGACGATCTCGTAGCCCGACAGCGCTTCACGCCGGTCGGCGACCGCCGCAAACGTCTCGGCGACGTGTTCGAGGTGGTCGCGGAAGTACGTTCGTCGGGGAAGACAGAGCCGGACGAGTTGGGGGCGTTCGGTCCCCGGAAAGGCGAGTTCGCCGAGTTCGACGGCGCGCACGCCGCCCTCGCGGTAGAGCGCACAGACGAGCGCCTGGCCCGGGAACTCCTCGCGGGGAATCGACGGCAGGAACTCGCCGGCGTCGACGTAGACCGCGTGGCCGCCGGTCGGCGTGCGAATCGGGACGCCGACCTCCTGAAGGAGCGCGCCGAGTTCGGCGACCTGTTCGACGCGCGATTCGATGTAGTGCTCCTCGACCGCCTCGCCCAACCCGACCGCCATCGCTTCGAGGTCGCGGCCAGCCATCCCACCGTAGGTGGTGAAACCCTCGAACAGGATGGCGCGCTGGCGAGCCTGCTCGTAGAGTTCGTCGTCACCCTCCCGGATGCCGACGAACCCACCGACGTTGACGAGGCCGTCCTTCTTCCCGCTCATCACGACGGCGTCGGCCATCGAGAGCTGTTCGCGGGCGACGGCGGCGACGCTCTCGCCCTCGAACTCCGCCTCGCGCTGGGCGACGAAATAGGCGTTCTCGGCGAAGCGGCAGGCGTCGATCACGAGCCGTGCATCGAGGTCGTCTGCAACCGTGCGCGCCGCCCGGAGGTTCTCGATGCTGACGGGCTGACCGGCCAAGGAGTTGTTCGTGATCGTGACGACGACGGCCGGAATCCGCTCCGCGCCGACTTCTTCGGCGAGGTCACGGACCGCATCGACGTCGAGATTCCCTTGGAATGGGTCGTCGGGACCGCTCTCGACCGGGCAATCGACCGGTTCGCCGCCGGCGTTGACGACGTGCGCCCGCGTCGTGTCGAAGTGGGTGTTGTTCGGGACGTACTCGCCCTCGGCGACGAGCGCGCCGTAGAGGACGTTCTCCGCGCCGCGGCCCTGATGGGCAGGGACGATGCGGGAAAAACCCATCACCTCCTCGACTGTGGCTTCGAGATTCCGGAAACTCTCGCTGCCGGCGTAGGACTCGTCGCCGCAGTGGAGCGCCGCCCACTGTTCGTCGCTCATCGCGCCGGTTCCGCTGTCGGTCAGCAGGTCGATGAACACCGCGCTCGCGTCGAGGTTGAACACGTTGTGACCCGCCTCGCGGAGGTGGCGCTCGCGCGCCGCCCGGTCGGGGAGTTCGATGCGCTTGACCGACTTCGCCTTGTACGCTCGCATGGCTCCGCATCGGCCGAGCGCGTGAAAACGCTAGCTGCCCACACGAGCGGACGAATGACCCATTTCGGTCGGCGGCGTCCATCTCCGAACATCGGTGTGGGTTCGCTGCCACGTGATCGGCGTGGGATATGATTGTTATTCGTTCCCACGTGGCGAAGCGGTTTATACGGCCGGCCGCTATCGCTCCGCATGTCGGCCGAATCGTTCACGCTCGCGGCGGCACAGGCGGAACCGGTCTATCACGACAAGGAGGCGACGCTCGACAAGACGTGTCGCTGGATACGGCGGGCAGGGAAGAAGGGCGCGGACCTCGTCGTCTTCCCGGAGACGTACTTTCCGGGCTATCCGTACTGGCGCGGCAGCGTTTCGATCCCGCGCTGGACCGAACTGATGGTCGACCTCCAGAAGAACAGCCTTCACGTCGCCGACGACGCGATCGACGTGCTCGGGGACGCGATCGCCGACGCGGACGTCCACGTGGTGCTCGGCACCAACGAGATGAGCGACCGCGCGGGCAGCGAGACCCTCTACAACTCGCTGTTTTACTTCGACCGTTCGGGCGACCTCGTTGGCCGCCACCGCAAGCTCATGCCGACCCACGAGGAGCGCGCCGTCTGGGGCCGGGGCGACCCGGAGAGCCTGCGGACCTACGGGTCGGACATCGGCCGGCTCGGCGGGCTGATCTGCTACGAGAACCACATGACGCTCTCGAAGGCCGCGCTGACGGCGAGGGGCGAGGAGATCCATGCCGCGGTCTGGCCCGGTTTCTGGGAACAAAACGGCCATCCGGGCGATAAAACTCGCGCCGCGGACGCGAGTGCGACCGAGACCTGTGACATCTATCCCGCGGTGCGCGAGTACGCCTTCGAGACCCAATCGTTCGTCGCCTCCTGTTCGGCCTACATGAGCGACGACGTCATCGAGTCGTTCGGCGCGGACGAACTCGGCTTCAACGTCGCCGCCGGCGGCAGCATGCTCGTCAACCCGGCGGGCGTCGTCAAGGCCGGCCCGGCAATCGGCGAGGAGACGTTACTCACGGCGGAGTTCGAGCGCGACGAGCGCCGGGCCACGAAGGCCTACTTCGACGCGATGGGCCACTACACCCGCTGGGATGCGGTGCATCTGGAGCTACACGACGGACGATACGAGCCGGCTCGTACCCACGACCACGACCGACAGAGCACCACGGACACGGAGCGGACGGTTCGCGCGCCGTCGGCAGCGGAACTCGGCGCGATTGCCGACGAGCACGACGTCCCGGTCGAGACCGTCGAGGCGGTCGCCGATGCCGTTCGAGGGCAGCGGGAGGAATGAAGACAGGACTGGATCTACGTCGCCACGCCGAACGACTCGACCATCGCGGCCGCGGTCGGCGCGAAGGCGATGGCGTCGTGCCAGTCGATACCGAGCGTGTAGCCGGCGTCGGTCGTGGTCACGAACAGGTAGCACAGCCGCCAGCGCTCGCCGGCGTCGTCGAGGTAGGTACATTCGAGCAGCCGTCCCGACTCGTCGCTCGCCACCCGTACGGTCCCGTCACCGAGCACGTCGAGTTCGGTGACGTACGCGTCGGCATCGAGTTCGTCGCGGAAGGCCGCCACGGCGGCCGCGGTGGTTTGGCCACCCCGTTCGACGAACACGGCCGCGCCGACGTCGCTGTCGGGGGCCTCGAACGTTGCGCCGTCGGCGTCGGCGTCGACCGACCAGTGAGCGGGGTAGGCGAGGCGATAACCGTGCTCCTCGTCCTCGTAGGCTTCCAATGTCGGCTCGGCTGTGGCGTGTGTCATCGTTCGCTGTCGGGGTGTGCTCGTCGACGCGCTCGCCGCCGTCGATGGGCGTTCGCGCCGCGGCTGGCTGTTCGTGGTGCGCTGCGGGGATCGGGAGGGAGTTACGCCAGCCGGTCGGCGATCTTCGCGGCGATGGGCATCCTGACGGCGTCGCCCTGGTAGGCTTTGACCATCATGTACACCCACGCGGCGAAACTGCCGACGGCGACGACGAGCCAGACCAGTCCGAGGATCAGCCCGAAGAGGCTGCCCGCGAGGAACATTCCGGAGCTCCCGCTGAACGTCGCCATCGAGACGACCGTTCCGAGGAACGTCAGCGCGATGTAGGCGACGGCGAGCAGGCCGGTGAAGGCCATGCTCTGGGCGGCGTGCCAGCGGACGAACCGGTCGTCGCGCTCGATGAGATAGAACAGCAGCCCCGAGACGAACCCGAACAGATACGACAGCGCCCCCGCGGTGGTGCTGTCGAGTCCGGAGCTGCTCTCGGCGGCCGGTGATTCCTGTTCGATACCGATGTCTTGTGTGCTGCTTGCCATCTGTGGTCTCCTGTGGTTTCGTTTCCGTTCGTCCGCACGAACGCCGGCGGCGGCCCCGCCAACGTCCTGAGAGAGGCACGAACGCAGGTTATAGCCATCGCGTGGGTTCGTCGCATGGTGTGGGACGGTTTCACGATATGGGACGATTGCACACGGTGGCTATATTCTCCCCGCCGGCCTCTCTGGGGTCGAGTCACTCGGTGGCTCGGAGTACACAATGGATTTCGACGAATTCGTCCGGTCGCACGGACCCGAAGAGAACACGGAAGCGTTCGAACGCGAAAGCTCGAAGATGCTCGACATCTCCCTCGACGGGAGTATCATGGCCAAAGCCGGCTCGATGATCGGCTACACTGGCGACATCTCCTTCGAGCGCAAGTCCTCCGGCGGGCTGAAGGGGATGCTCAAAAAGCGCGTGACCGGCGAGGGGACCGTAATGATGCGTGCCTCCGGCAACGGCCACCTCTATCTCGCCGACGCCGGCAAGGAGGTGCAGATCCTCGAACTCGACGCCGACGACGAGGTGAGTGTGAACGGTAACGACGTCCTCGCCTTGGAGGAATCGGTGAACTGGGACATCAAGATGATGAGCTCCATCGCCGGGTCCGCCTCGGGCGGCCTGTTCAACGTCTATCTGAAGGGGCCGGGCCACATCGCCATCACCACCCACGGCGAGCCGCTGGTGCTCCCGACGCCGGTCCGGACCGACCCGAACGCGACCGTCGCCTGGAGCGCGAACGTCTCGCCGAGCGCGAAGCGCGACCTGAACATCAAGAGCTTCATCGGGCGGTCGTCCGGCGAGAGCTTCCAGCTCGAATTCGCCGGCCAGGACGGGTTCGTCATCGTCCAGCCCTACGAGGAGATCAACCCCGACGGGGGCGATGCGGGCGGCGAGAGCAGTAGTGCCGGTCAGGGCGTCAGCGTGAGCGACTTCCTCTGAACACCCGCTGACGCCGCGGAGCCTCCCCCTCCCTTATCGCAGCTAACGGACCGATTGACACCGCTTATTCGTCCGCCGCACGCAGTCGTCGTGTGGAGCTATCGATAGTCGATCTGGCACCAGTACCCGAGGACGGGTCGGCGACCGAGGCGTTCGAGAATACGGTCGAGCGCGCCCAGCACGCCGAGGAACTCGGCTACTCGCGCTTCTGGGTGGCCGAACATCACGACTTCACCGACCGGCTGGCGAGCACCACGCCCGAGGTGCTCATCGCGCATCTCGCGGCCAACACGTCGAGCATTCGTGTCGGCTCCGGCACAGTGTTGCTCAATCACTACAGCCCGTACAAGGTGGCCGAAACCTTCGGGGTACTCGACGCGCTCGCGCCCGATCGCATCGATCTCGGACTCGGCCGGGCGACCGGCAACCCGGTTGGCGACTACGCCCTCCAAGCCGACCGCAGCCAGCGCCGCCGCAGCGACGACCACGCCGAGAAGATCAACGAGACCGCCGCCCACCTCCACGACGGCTTCCCCGACGACCACCAGTTCAGCCAGTTGGACATCGCCCGCTCGGCAGAGTCGGTCCCCGAGGTGTGGGTGCTCGGGTCGAGTCCGTCGAGTGCGGCCATCGCCGGCGAACTGGGACTGCCTTACTGTTTCGCGTCGTTCATCAGGCCCGGACCAGCGGTTGAAGCGTTCGAGACCTACCGCGAGCGCTTCCAGCCGTCGTCGTTCGGTGCCGGCCCCGACAGTCCGGAAGGGATGCTCGCGGTGAACGTCACCTGCGCGGAAACCGACGAGAAGGCCGCACGACTGCGCGCGACGACCGAAGCCTCACGCCAGCGACTGGAGCGCGGTCTCGCCGACGCGCCGCCGATCCGTTCGACCGAGGAGGCGATCGAGGAACTCGGCGGCGTGCCGGAGCCGACCGAGCGGCCGCTCGAACCCGGCGAGTGGCCGCGCCAGATTTCGGGCAGTCCCGCAACCGCTCGCGACCTGCTGGAGGAGATGACCGCACAGGCCGGCGTCGAGCGGGTCATGGTCCAGAGCCAACTCGCCGACCCCGACGACGTGCTTCGCTCGCACGAACTGCTCGCCGACGCGTTCGACCTCTAACTAGCGGACGACCGTCACGGGAACCGGCGAACGCCGCACCACCCGCTCGGCGACGCTGCCGAGCAGGATGCGCGTGAGGTCCGAGCGGTTGTGGCTGCCGATGACCACGTGGTCGATATCGCCCTCCTCGACGTAGCGGAGGATGCGCCGTGCGGGGTCACCGACCGCGATCTCGCTCGACACTGCGACACCCTCCTCGGCAGCCTGCTCGCTCGCCGTCGTGTGCAGTTCCTCGGCGTCCGTCCGCGCGGCCTCGTACCACTCCTCGGAGTAGCCGGGCATGCCGGGAATACCAGTTGGAGACTGCAAGCCGACCGTGTTCGGGTCGATGTCGAAGGGGTTGATGACGGTCACGAGGGTGCACTCGACGTCGCTCATGCCGAGTGCGTACTCCAGTGCGTGCTCCGAACGCGGCGAGCCGTCGATGGGAACGAGGACGTGCTCGGTCATGTGATCGCTACCGTCGCCCCGCGTATAGCGATTATCGTTTCGCGCTCACTCGCCGGCGAGCGCCGATTCGACGAGCCGTCGGCCGCCGATGGCGGCGGGGCTGACGACGGCGTTCGCGCCGGCGCGTTCGAGTTTCGGGGCGTTCTCGGCCTCGGTGGCGGCGGCGACGATGCGGATGTCCGGGCGGTGTTCGCGCACGGTGAGCACGGCCAGCGCGTCGGTCGCGTCGCTGTCGCTGGCGACGATGGCCGCCCGGGCGCGGTCGATGCCGGCGCGGGCGAGCGCCGCGCCGTCGGTCGGGTCGGCGACGAAGACCGGCATGTCGCGCTCGGCGGCCGGCGGCAGTTTCGGTTCGTTTGCCTCGGAGACGACGAGCACCAGGTCGTCCACGTCGAGTTCGTCGAGGACTGATTCGGTCAGGCCGCCGTAGCCGAGCACGAGCACGTGGTCGTCGCGTTCGGCGAGTTGTGAGTCGGTCATGGTTCCGAGCGCGCGCGTGAGACGGTCCTCGATGGCCGGGGCCACCAATGCACCGATCGCGAGCCCGAAACTCGCCGTCCCGACGACGATGACCGAGACGGTGAACAGCCGCGCCTGTTCGGTGATGGGCGTCGCGTCGCCGTAGCCGACGGTGCTGGCGGTGATGATCGTGTAGTAGAAGGCGTCGGTGAGCGTCTCGACGCCGCGGAAGGCTTCCCGAAGGGTGTAGGCCCCGACGGTGCCGTAGAGCAGCGCGCCGCTGACGGCGATGAACGCCGCGACCTGCGTCGCCGAGAGGTCGAGTTCCCGCTCGAAGCGGTTACGGGTGAGCACCAGCACCGAGAGCGTCGCCACCGAGAGGGCGGCGACCGGAAACGAGACGACGCTCGACTGGACGATCGCCTCGAAGACCGTCACCGAGAGCAAGAGGACGGCCGCGTACCACGCCGCTCGCCGCCCGGTGCGCAGTTCGAGCGAGCTGATGAGGAGGAGAAATCCCGTGAGGACGGCCGTAAATCCGGCCGTCCGCCGGACGCCGCTGGCGATGAGACCGGTCAGCGGGCCGAACGTTTTCGGCGAGCCGAGCACGGCGACGCCGGTGAGGATCGACAGCAGCGCCACCGCGGTGGTCAGCGTGACGGCCACTCGTCGGCCAAGCAACACGTGCAGTCGGCGCGCGCCCAGCCGCCGCTTTCCCACCGTCTCGAGCGCGTCGAGCACTCGCCTCAATCGCATGCGCGTCGGCCAATCGCCCATCGTGGGGATAAGAATGCTGGTCGATCGGCTCGCCCGCGCTCGTCGATAACGGTCGGAGCACTGTTGAATCGTCGTTCGGGACGGCCCTTCGAGAGCCGTTGTCATCGTGTGAGTGACTTCGACTCATTTATGCGCACCGACCGAGTCGCTTCGACGAATGCGCTCGTGGTCGGGGGGCCGGTGGCTCCTGCCGGTCGTCTTGCTGGCGCTCGTCGCCCACGCCGAGACGCTCGAGTACTGGTTCGTCGCCAGCGACACGCTCCCGCTCGTCGCGACGAGCCGCGTCACTGACCCGGCCGGGTTCGTCGCGCTGTTCACCCAGCCGCTGATGGCCGGTTCGGATTTCACCACTACTGCGCTGTTCTACCGCCCGGTTTCGACGCTCACCTACGCCATCGATTACGCGCTCTGGGGACTGAATCCCGCCGGCTACCACCTCACGAACCTCCTGTTGCACACCGCCGCGGCGGCGCTCGTCGCCGTCTGCACAGTACAAATCACGCGCCGGCGAGCGGTCGGCGTGCTCGCTGGCGCTCTGTTCGCTATCCATCCAGTCACCGCCGAGGTCGTCCCCGTGACCGCACGGCGACAGGACACACTCCTCACTATTTTCGTCCTGCTCTCGCTCGTCCTGTTCGTCCGCTGGTATCGCGCGACCGCGCCGGCCGAGCGGTTCCCCTGGCGCTGGGCGAGCCATCGCCCGCTCGGGGGTGCGCTGGTCGCCTACGCGCTCGCTCTCGGCGCGAAGGAGACGGCCGTCGTCGTTCCTGTGATGGCTACGGTGTGGGTCCTCCTCCATCGTGAGAGCGACCGACCGCGACAGCTCTTCCGAACGCTGTTCGGGACTGTCGGTCCGTTCGCCGCCGTCACACTCACGTATCTCGCGGTTCGTGTCGCCGTCCTCGACGGTCTCGGGGGCTATCGCGTACCCACGAGCGCGACCCTTCTCGATAGATCGCTCTTCGGCGTGAAGTACCTCCTCTGGCTCGTCTATCCGCAGAACGCCATCCTGGGGCTGCCGTCACTGCGTGCCGCGGGCACACCGTCGCTCGTCGTCGGCGTCGCCGGCGTGTTGCTCGTCGGTGCGCTCGTGGTGATGGCGCTGCTGCGGCAGGGCTACTTTCATCGGGGACGGTTCCGCCGGCTGCGGGCGCTCTCGCCGGTTGCGAGCGTCGTCGGGTTCGCGGCGATACCGCTCGTGCTCGCCGGCGAGTCGCTCGGGGCGGTTGCGCTGCCCGCAATCGAGAACCCTCTCGGCGGCTATCTCGTCGGCGTGCTGTTCGTCGGGGCCTGTCTCGCCGGTCTCGCCACCGCGCTGTTCGCGGGGGGCGTCCCGATCGGTGGGAACAGACGTCGACAGTTGGCGTTTTTCGCCTGCTGGGTGCTCGTGCCGCTCTCGCTGCTCGTGACGCGCGGATTCGTCACGAGCAAGCCGCTGACCTTCGGCTTCGGGATGCGCAACGGCTACCTCGCGGCCGCGCCCGCGATGGCCGCGCTCGCGCTGGTGGTGGTGCCCTCGCTACGGCGCGTGCTCGCGGCCCTCCGAGACGCGCTTACGGACGAACGCAACTCGGCCCCGAACGCCGGCGACATGGCCTGCATCGCCGCCATCGGCCTCCTCCTGTTTCCGGTGCTCGGCGCATCGCCACTCCTGTACGCCGGCGACGGCTGGCGGTCGGCGGGCGATCTCAACGAGCGCTCGCTGTCGGGACTGGACGACGCGCTCGACGGCGTGTCGGGCGACAAACCGATATACGTCGTGAACTTCCCGCAGGGCTTCGACAACAGTCACCAACCAACCCCGCACGCCCAGTCGGTGACGCCGCTGCGCCCCTACTCGGTCGAGGCGTGGCTTGAACTCGACGGAATGAGGGACCCACAGGTTCGGTTCGTCCGGTCGGCGACCGTCTCCGAAATCCCCGAACTCGCTTTCCGAACCGAGGAGCGCGAGCGGTTGACCGCCGTCTGGGTCGAGCGGGCCGTGAACGACACACGACTGTCGAGAACGGCGAGCGCGCGGCCAGGTGTGACGAACGTACCGTCGCGCGCGGCGGTGGTGAACTGATATGGAGAGGTCGCACAAACTCGTGCTCGCGGCGGCGCTGGCGTTCGCACTCGGCGTGCTGGCACACGTCGAATCGCTCGGTTACTGGTTCACCTCCTACGATTCGATCGCACTCGTCGAGACGAGTCGGATCGCCTCGCTCGCCGACCTGCGAGTCATCCTGACGAAACCGCTGCTGTACGGCACCTCCTACGTCGAAGCAGGCCGATTCTATCGCCCGGTCGTCAACCTCGTCTACGCCGGCGAGTACGCGCTCTGGGGACCCGACCCGCTCGGCTATCACCTCACGAACCTGCTGCTGCACGGACTGGTCGCCGCGCTCGTCGTACTCACCATCCGCTCGCTGACCGACTCGCTGCGCATCGGGGCACTCACTGGTGCTCTCTTCGCCATCCATCCCCTCGGTACCGACGTCGTGCCGGCGATCTCCAGACGGCAGGACGTCCTGCTGGCGCTCTTCGGCCTGCTGGCGCTCTGGCTGTTCGTCGAGAGCGTCCGCCGAGACAGCAGACGACTGCGCGCGGGGGCGGCCGTGGCCTACGCGCTCGCGCTGCTCTCGAAGGAACCCGCCGCCGTCGTCGGCCCACTCGCCTTCCTCTGGGTGCTGCTCGACGGCCCCTCACTCCGCCGTGTCTCGACGTATCGCCGGGCCATCGTCGCGGTGTCCCCGCTCGCGGCCGTCGCGGGAGCCTATGTACTAGTTCGCTTTGCGGTGCTCGGCGGCGTCGGCGGCTACACGCACGACCCGCCGCTGGCTCAGACACTGCTCTTCCCGGTCGAGTACGCCCTCTCGCTCGTCTATCAGGCCGACGTCCTCGCCGCCATTCGGGATTTCTCGGTACCGCTCGTCGTCATCGTCGTGGCCGCCGCCCCGTTCGCGCTCCTCCTGTCGTTCGCCCGCGAGCGCTCGCCCGACGACCTCACTCCGCGTCACGCCCTTCCGATCGTCCTCGCGGTCGCCGGGTTCGGCGCGCTCGTCGTCGCCGTTCGGTTCCCGAGTGCTTCGCCACTCTCGTCGGTCGAAAGCGTCGAGCACGTCGGCTGGTACACCGCCGGCATCGTCTTCATCGTCGCCGCCACGAGCGCGCTGGTGGGCGCACTCGCCTCGACACGCGCACTCGACACCCGCCGCTCGACGGGGTTTTTCGTCCTCTGGCTGCTCTCGCCGCTTCCCCTGTTCTTCCTCGCCCGGCAGTTCGCCTTTCGGGACGCGTACTTCTTCGCCATCCCGCTGCTCGCGCTGGCCGCGACGTATCTCGACGGCGCGCTTCCCTCCCTCAACGAGTGGCGCTTGGTGGGGCGCGACACCGACGCGCTGGTGGTCGCCGCCGTGGTCGTCCTCCTGCTCCCCTCGCTCGCGGCGTCGCCGCTCGTCCATACCGACACGGGCTGGGGCGCGACGAGCGACGTCTCCCGGTCGGCACTCGCCGAAATCAACGATTCGGTGAGTGGGGTCGATGCCGACACGCCCGTCGCCGTCGCCGGGATTCCGACGAAACTCGATGCCCATCCCAAACGGCTCGGGCAGGCACACAAGGTGACCATGCTCCAGCCACACTCGGTCCGATCGTGGCTGCGGCTACAGGGCCACGAGAACCGGGTCGCGTTCGGCCGGTTGCAGTCGTTCGAGACCGCCCCACGAAACGTCTCGGTGCGGACGCGGGAGAACGGACGACTGCTGGTGTGGCTCCGCTACGAGTGAGGGCGGACCGCGGCCGACCCCGGCGGTGTGAAAGCGCTTTTGCCCGCCGGCGCGCTGGATTCGTGTGGTGGCGATGACGAGCCGTTACCCCCGCCGAGCCCCGTGTGACGAGGCCCTTTACCGAGCCACCACTCACCACAGACGGTTAGTGTCATCACCTCGCCGTGCTGTCCGACCGATGAAGCGACACGCTACCGAGACGGCAACGTTTTGCGTGGTGTTCTCGAAGGAGTCGCCCGATGGAAGAGCGCACGCGCGCGTATCTCCGGGGGCGCTTTCGGGATCACTACCGCCGGACGGAGCCGACGCTCCCGCCCGACGCCGACGCGCGCGAGTGGGGCCACATCCCGTGGACTGCGGGTCCGGGAACCACGATGGTGCGCCACAACTCGACGCTCGATCTGGGCGACCTCTCGGATTTCCTCGCGCGCGAGCGCCCCCGCCACGTCTACTTCTCAGCGGGGCGATACGACGATCCCGGCGCGGGGTCGATGGCCGAAAAGGACTGGCGCGGCTCGGACCTGATCTTCGATCTCGACGCCGACCACCTTCCAAGTGTGGAACTCGGCGAGGATACCTATGGAGAGATGCTCGAAAAGTGTAAGGCCGCACTGTTGCGCCTGCTCGACTTTCTGGAAAACGACTTCGGCTTCCGTGACCTCACGATCGTCTTCTCCGGCGGGCGTGGCTATCACGTCCACGTTCGGGAGAGGGGCGTCCAGCCGCTCGAAAGCGATGCGCGCCGCGAGATCGTCGACTACGTCCGGGGAATCGGTCTCGACATCGACGCGCTTGTCTCCCACGAAGCGGTCGGCGGAACAGCAGGACGGGCCAGTCCGGCCAGAAAGCGCACGCTCGATACGACCGGCGGCTGGAGTCGACGTGCCCACCGCCACCTCGTGGCGTTCGTCGACGAACTGCTCGCCATGGACGAAGAGGCTGCGCTCGCCCGTCTCGAAGAGTTCGACGGCATCGGTGAGGGGAAGGCCGCGGCCGCGCTGCGCGCCGCGCGCACCAACTACGACGAGATCGAGGCGGGGAACATCGACGTTCATCCGGCTTTCTACGCGCTCTCTCAGCGATTGATTCCCGACGTGGTCGCGGCGGACAACGCACCTATCGACGAACCCGTCACCACGGACACCAATCGACTGATCCGCCTGCCGGGCAGTCTTCACGGTGGGAGCGGACTCCGTGTCGAACGGCTCGCGCGCGAGGAAATCGAGGGGTTCGACCCGCTTTCGGATACGATTCCCGAAACCTTCCGTGGACAAGACATCACTGTCGACTGCGACGAGGATTCAACTGTGGAACTCGCCGGCGATAGCTTTACGGTGCCGGCGGGGACATCTCACGTCCCGGAGTACGTCGGCGTGTTCCTCATGACACGCGGCAACGCCGAGAAGGGCGAAGAATGAACCTCGGAGACCTCCAGTCGACGCGGAGCAAGGAGCGCCAGAAGGACAGCCTCCAGCAACTGCGCGAGGATTTCTATACCGATGTGGGGGCCTTCGTTGCCGAACTCAGGACCGAACGCGAGCGCGCGGCCGAGGCCGCCGACGACCCCTTCGACGCGCCCGAGGTCCGCCGACTGACAGACGACATCAAGACCGCCGAGAACACCGTCGAGGCCATCTACGAGCGCCGCGTCGGCAAACTCGTCAAACTCGCCAGTCTCGCCGCCGCCGGCATGCCCGCGGACAAAGACGGTCTCACGGGCGAAGAACGCGATCTGTTCGGCACGCTCGTCGCGGCCATCGAATCGAACCGCGAGCACGTCCTCGACGACGTGCTCGCCGGGAGCGGCCACACGACCGACGAAACCGCCGCCACCGACGGACCGGCGACAGCCACCGAGACGGCCGACACGGCCGACGAGAGCGCGCACGGAGCGGCCGATACGTCACCGCCGGAGACGCCCGAATCGGTCGAACCCGAGGGCGCGGACGGGACGAGTGGGCGCGAACCCGCGCGCGAGGCCGAGGGTGGCGTCAGCGCGGCCGACGTGATGGGCGGCGAGACGCCTGACACGGCTGAATCGACGGACTCAACGGATGAATCGGCCGACGAACCGGTGGCCGCCGATTCGGCGGCTTCGGCCGAGCGCGCACCGGCCGGTGGGGACGATGCGGGCGGCGAAACGCCGGAGAGGGACACCGAGCGGACGACCGTTCGCATCACGCGCGACGTCGGCGAGGTGTTCGGCGCGGACGAGCGGACCTACCGGCTCGCGAGCGAGGACGTGGTGACGTTGCCCGCGGTCAATGCGACGCCGCTGCTCGAACGCGATGCGGCCGAACGGCTCGATTAGTACTTCGCACTCGCGCCGGTCGTCGCGTAGATGACGTCCATCAGCCCGTCGCGCTGGGACTGCCACGACTCGAACTCGTCGGGATTGTCGGGATACTCCTCGTAATGGTCGAGCAGGCGGTCGGCCTCGCGTTTGGTCTCGTAGAGGTCGAAGACCGTCTTCCAGTGGCCGAAGCTCTTGACTGCAGTCCGCAGTTTGAGCGGCAATCCGATGGTCGCACTGCCCGAATAGAGCGCGTCCGAGAGTTTCGCGGCCGGGAGTGCAGCCAACAATCCCGTGAGATTGTTGAGACCGGTCGCCGTGACGAAGATGTTGTAGACGTCGAGCGCCGCGTAGCGCCCGCCGAAGTGCTCCATGACACGTTCGTTGTATTCCCAGAGCGCCGCCTCGCTCACGTCGCCGTCCTCGATGGCGTCGATGGCCGCCTCGCCGGCGTACTTTCCGGCGTAGGCCGCGCCCGCGATGCCCCCGCCGGTCGTGGGATTGACGTGGGCGGCGGCGTCGCCGATGGCCATGAAGCCCGGGGCGACGCCCGAATCGTAGGGTCGGCGCGTCGGTAGCGCCGCACCGAGTTTGTCTTTGACGGTGGCGTTTTTGAACTCCGGGCGTTCGCGCAGGTCCTGTCGCAGCGCTTGGACGAGTTCCATCGGCTCCTCGCTCATCTGGAAGCCGAGTCCGACGTTGATCTCGGTGGGCGTGCGCGGGAAGTACCAGAGATAGCCCGCCGCGCGCTGGGTCGGCTTGAGCACGAGCGCGTCCTGCCACTCGACCGGTTCGTCGACCTCGACGACCTCGCGGTACGCAGACGAAAACTGCGAGTAGTTCACGTTCGTGTCGAACGTCGCGTCCGCGAGATCGGCTTTGTCCTGCAGGACCGAGAGCGCGCCGGCGGCGTCGATGACGAGTTCACTGCGGTACTCGACGGGGTCGCCCTGCCGTTTGGCATCGATGCCGGTCACGCGCCCGTCGGTTTGCTCGACGTCGTTCACCACGGTATCGTAGTGGAACTCCGTGCCGGCGTTCTCGGCCCCCTCGATGACGAGTTTGCCGTACTCCAGTCGGTCGATGACCGCGAGTTCGCCCGGGACGGGAATGTCGAGGACCGCGTCCTCCTGTGGGATCTCGAAGCGCCCGTGGTCGACTTCCGTGTTCGTAAACGAGGGTTCGATGTGCGATTTCGGGATCGCCTCGGGGAAGGCGTCGGCTCCCTTGAGCGCGTCGCCGCAGGCGATGTGGCCCGCTTCGTCCGCCGTTTTGCGCTCGACGATGGTGACGTCGTAGCCTGCCCGCCCGAGGGTCGCAGCGGCGTAGCAGCCGGCGGTCCCCGCGCCGACGATGGTCACGTCGGGTTCGTGTGTCGTCATTGGGTGACGATTGCGGGGCGCGTGGAAAAACCCTTCCAACGCGCCGTGGCCGCCATCGCGCGCTCGAATAGGTAAAGGGTTTTGTCGGGGCCGGCTGGAGTGACACCATGACCGACTACACCGTGGAGTTCGTCTCGACCGGCGACACCATCACTGTCTCGGACAAGGAGACCATCCTCTCGCGCTGTCTGGAGGAGGGTATCGCACAGGAGTACTCCTGTCGGGTCGGGATGTGTCTTGCCTGCTCGGCGAAGATCGTCGAGGGCGACGTGACCCAGCCCGCCGCGCGCGGTCTCTCCGAGCGCGAGTCCGAGGAGTACGCGCTGACCTGCATGGCGCGACCGCTCTCGGACCTGAAGATCGACCGCGGGAAGTACCCACCAAGCATCGAGGCGGACGGTGGTCAACCAGCACCGGCCGACGACTGAATCGGCCACAGTGACTACCGCGACGACTTGAATGGCCGGGCATAGCCGCAGACGGGTTTAGGCGAGCGGCGAGATACCACGAACCATGCCCGAGTCAGCGCCGTGGTTCGACGAGTACGAGCAGTTCGGCATCCCCGAGAGCCTCGAACCGTACCCCGACGAACCGGCACATGCCTTTCTCTACGAGAGCGCCGCGGCCCACCCCGAACAGGGTCTCGTTCAACTCGGCGAGAAGGTCACGTATCCCGAACTCGCCGAACAGGTCGACAGGCTGGCGAGCGCGCTCGCCGACCGTGGCGTCAGGAAGGGCGATCGCGTGGCGACCATCCTGCCGACCTCCATCCAGTTCGTGCTCGCCGATTATGCGATCTCGCGGGCCGGCGGCGTCCACATCCCGAACGATTTCCTGGACGCCGACGACGACCTTCGCTACCGTCTCGAACAGGGCGATCCCGAGGTGCTCATCGGACAGGACAGTCACCGCGACCTGCTGCTCTCGCTGCGCGACGACCTCGACATCGAGCACCTGATCCTCACCGACATCGCCGACTACTCCGCGAACCCGCCCACCGACTACGACGACGTCACCGGTGTCGAGTGGCTGCCTGAAGTGATCGAAAGCGCCGACGACACGCCGCCCGACATCGAGTTCGATCCCGCTGAGGACGTCCACACCCTCTTGTTTACCGGCGGCACGACCGGCCAGCCGAAAGGTTGTCTGCTCACCCATCGGAACGTGACCGCGAACGCCTTGCAGGGAACGGCGAACATGAGTCGGATGGCTCAACTGATGCGCGGCGGCGAGACGGCGCTGATGGCGCTGCCGCTCTATCACGCCTATGGCTACTCGGTGATTCACTCGCTGGTCGAACTCGGATTGGACGTCCTCACCGTGCCGGACGCGCGCGATACCGGCGCGATGCGTGACCTCATCGAAGAGTACGACCCCGTCATCATGATGGGGGTCCCGACCCAGTTCATGGAGATCGTCGACGAGGAACTCGGCCAGGACATCATCGGCATCTCCGGGTCGGCACCGCTCGCAAGCGAGACCAAAGACGCCTTCGAAGAGCAGAGCACGGGCGTCTCGCAGGGCTACGGTCTCTCGGAGATGTCGCCGATAACCCATTTCAATACTCGCGGCCTGCTCGACATGATGGCCGGCGGAAAATCGGACGGAAGCGGGTTCGATCAGCCGACCATCGGCGTTCCCGTCCCCGACACGGAGGTAAAACTCGTCGACGTCGACTCCGGAGAACCCATCCCACTGGACGAGGCGATCGAGGACGAACGCGAGGGCGAGATGTATCTCGACGGCCCGCAGCGAATGCAGGGCTATCTCAACACGGACAAACAGCCTTTCGACGACGAGGGGTTCGTGAGCACCGGCGACGTGGTAAAGATCGACGAGAGCGGCCGTTTCTACGTCGTCGACCGGGTGAAGAACATGATCAACGTCTCCGGACTGAAAGTCTACTCCGAGGAGGTCGATGAAGTCCTGTTCGGTCACCCCGGTATCAAACGGCCGGCAACGGTGGGCGTTCCGGACCCCGAACGGCCGGGCAGCGAGCGCGTGAAGGTCTACGTGGAGACCGATCCCGGCTACGACGGCGCACTCTCCGAGCAGGAGGTCGTCGAGTATCTCGAGGGGAAGGTCGCAAAGCACGCCGTGCCCTCCGCGGTGGAGTTCGTCGAGCGCGTTCCGCTGACCGATATCGGCAAGACCGACAAGAAGGCGCTGCGCGAGCGCAACGAGGCCGAAGTGGCGGGATAACGAGCCACCGGCCGAGTGCCGGTGTGGTCGTCGGGCCACCGTCGGCACCGTTCTTCGCGACCTCGGTGGCAAAACGCATTTGCCCGGACGCCTCCTAGTAGGACTATGACGTTCCAACCGGAGAGCGGACTTGATCAGACGGAAGTCACCGAGCGCGTCGACGGAGCCATCGACGAGAACGAGGTGGTACTGTTCATGAAGGGCAACGAACTGATGCCTCAGTGTGGCTACTCCGACCGCGCGCTCGGGCTGATTTCCCAGTACCGCGACGATTTCGCGACGGTGGACGTGCTCGAATCCATCGACGAGTATCGAACCGCGCTCGAAGCCCACAGCGGCTGGACGACGACCCCCCAGACGTACGTCGACGGCGAGTTCATCGGTGGCAGCGACGTGCTCGCCGAACTCGATGAGCGCGGCGACCTTGAAGCGGCGCTGGCCGGCGAGTGATGGGGCCGATGAAAGACAGGGAATATACGTACCGGACACGTACGAACCGACGAACGGGCAGCGTCGGCAGCACGCCCGACTGCCGGTGATACCATGAACGACTGTGTATTCAAACTCCACTCGACGCTCGAACTGCCCCTCGAAGACCTCCACGAGTTCCTCGACGACCCACCCCTTCCCGAGGAACTCGAATCGATCGACCTCACGCGCCGGAACAACACGCTCATCGTCAGTGCCGTCGCCGACGACGACTCCCTCAGTAAATACACGCCGACGGCACAGCTGAAAGCCAGCGTGACCGAAAACCGGGTCTACGAGGAGCCACCCGAAGAGCAGAAACCGCCCGCCGGCGGCCCGCGCTGGGGCGGTCCCGGCGAGGAAGACGAGATGCCACCCTCCGAACTCGTCGAGTACGCCTGCTTCAAAGGTGATCGAGAGACCGTCCTCCAGAACACCGCCGTCCAGTACGCGATGTTCGAGGTGCTCCGGGACATCGCCCGCATCGCCGAGAAAGGAACTCTCACAGCGATCACCGCCCGCGACGGCGACCTCACCGCCACCCGCATCGTCGACGGCGAGGACCGCCCCGCCTCGCTCGAAGTCGTCGAGGATCCCTCCGAAGGACCGGCCGCGAGCAAGGGCGTCGACTGGCGCAACAACGAGTTCATCTCGTAACGCCTCGTCTCACCGGTTTTCCACGACACAGCCCCGACAGTGGCTTCGCCGTCCCGACGGTGCACGTGCCGGCAGCGTGCCTTTGCCTCCCGACGGCGTACCGTGGCACATCGGACGACATGCCGGTCTCGATCCGATCTCCGAACACCGATATCGTTTTTCACGACGAGTACCAATCGACCCTGAACCGCAATCCCACCGCTCGGCGCTCGAAGCCCGCACGGTGGGTCAAAATCAGAGAAACAGTTATATAGTAGTAGAACTAACCCAGAGTTAGGATGACACCACAACTCCAGCAGTTCGACGACCGCGACGGCGACGCGCTGCGGCGGTACGAGTACGACGACAGCGTGGTCTACGCGGCCGACATCGGCACCGAGGCCGACGAGACGACGGTCGACGTCGTGGACGGCACCGTGATGATCGTCAGCGGCGACGAGCAGGCCGATTTCGAGATCGCCGAGTCGGGAACGGCCGAAGCGATTATCAAAAACGGCGTGCTCACCGTCGAGGTGGCACGATGAAACTCACCGTCAAACCGCTCAAACAGAAGGACGCCGGGCGCGGACTGGCGGCGGTCGACCGCGCGGCGATGGACGAACTCGACCTCGAAAACGGCGACTACATCCTCATCGAGGCCGGCGAGGGCCGCGCCATCGCGCGCGTCTGGCCCGGCTATCCCGACGACCAGAACCAGAACGTGATCCGCATCGACGGCCAGCTCCGCGGCGAGGCCCAAGTGGGCATCGACGACCGCGTGACCGTCGAGAAGGCGGAGGTCAAACCGGCCCAGTCAGTCACCGTGGCGCTGCCCCAGAACCTCCGCATCCGGGGCAACATCGGCCCCTACGTCCAGGACAAACTCTCGGGACAGGCCATCACGCAGGGTCAGACCATCCCCTTCTCGCTGGGCTTCGGGCCGTTCTCGGGCGGCTCCGGCCAGCGCATTCCCCTGAAAGTCGCCGAAACGAACCCGGACGGAACCGTGATCGTCGCCGAGAGCACCGACATCGAGATCAGCGAGAAGCCCGCCGAGGAGATCGTCTCCGACGCTGCGGGCAGCGGCAGCGGCGCGAGCGCCCCTTCAGTGACCTACGAGGACATCGGCGGGTTGGACCGCGAACTCGAACAGGTCCGCGAGATGATCGAGCTGCCGATGCGCCACCCCGAACTGTTCCAACAGTTGGGCATCGACCCGCCGAAAGGGGTTCTCCTGCACGGCCCGCCCGGCACTGGCAAGACCCTGATCGCCAAGGCGGTCGCCAACGAGATCGACGCCCACTTCGAGACGATCTCCGGGCCGGAGATCATGTCGAAATACTACGGCGAGAGCGAAGAACAGCTCCGCGAGATGTTCGACGAAGCGGAAGAAAACGAGCCGGCGATCGTCTTCATCGACGAGATCGACTCCATCGCGCCGAAACGCGACGAGACGTCGGGTGACGTCGAGCGCCGGGTCGTGGCCCAACTGCTCAGCCTGATGGACGGGCTCGAAGAGCGCGGGCAGGTCACCGTCATCGCTGCCACCAACCGTGTCGACGCGATCGACCCCGCGCTGCGCCGTGGCGGGCGTTTCGACCGCGAGATCGAAATCGGTGTCCCCGACAAAGAGGGTCGCAAGGAGATCCTGCAGGTCCATACGCGCGGCATGCCGCTCGCGGACGGCATCGACCTCGACACCTACGCCGAGAACACGCACGGGTTCGTCGGGTCCGACCTCGAATCCCTCGCCAAGGAGTCGGCGATGAACGCACTCCGACGGATTCGTCCGGAACTCGACTTGGACGAAGAGGAGATCGACGCCGAGGTGCTCGAATCGATGCAGGTCACCCGCGACGATCTCAAGGCGGCGCTCAAGGGCATCGAGCCGAGCGCGCTCCGCGAGGTCTTCGTCGAGGTCCCTGATGTGACGTGGGAGCACGTCGGTGGCCTGGAAGGCACCAAAGAGCGCCTCCGTGAGACGGTGCAGTGGCCGCTCGACTATCCCGAGGTGTTCGAGGCCATGGACATGAACGCCGCCAAGGGCGTGATGATGTACGGCCCGCCCGGCACGGGCAAGACCCTGCTGGCGAAGGCCGTCGCCAACGAGGCTGAGTCGAACTTCATCTCGATCAAGGGTCCCGAACTGCTCAACAAGTTCGTCGGCGAGTCGGAGAAAGGAGTGCGAGAGGTGTTCTCGAAGGCACGCGAGAACGCCCCCACGGTGATCTTCTTCGACGAGATCGATGCCATCGCGGGCGAGCGCGGCCGCAACATGGGCGACTCCGGGGTGGGTGAACGTGTGGTCTCCCAGCTCCTCACGGAACTCGATGGGCTGGAAGAGTTGGAGGACGTCGTGGTCATCGCCACCTCCAACAGACCCGACCTGATCGACAGCGCACTGTTGCGCCCGGGCCGCCTCGACAGGCACGTCCACGTGCCGGTGCCCGACGGGGACGCCCGCGAGGCCATCTTCGAGGTCCACACGCGCGACAAACCGCTCGCCGAGAGCGTCGATCTCGCTGACCTCGCCCGGCGGACGGAGGGCTACGTCGGCGCGGACATCGAGGCCGTCACCCGCGAGGCCGCGATGGCCGCCACCCGCGAGTTCATCGAGAGCGTCGGTCCCGAGGACATGGCGAGCAGCGTCGGCAACGTCCGCATCGACGACGACCACTTCGAGCAGGCGCTCACCGAAGTCACCCCGAGCGTCACCGCCGAGACGAAAGAACGGTACGACGAGATCGAAGACCGCTTCGACAGCGGCGAACCCGCCACCGAGGAGCGCGAGGTCGGTCGGACGTTCCAATAGCGGACCTCCACTTTTTTACTCCTCGGGTCGGCTCACTCCGTTCGCCGACCGCTCGTCGCAAAAACCTGGACTAAAAACTCCCGCTCGCGCCTCCGGCGCTCGCGGTGAACCGCGCTCGTTCCACTCGCGCGGATGCTGCTCTGCCACAAACCGCACAGCACCGCCGAAGCCCTCGGCGCGCGCTCACTTCGTTCGCTCGCGCGCCTCGCCCTTCATCCGCCAGGGGACCGCCGCCGCACCGCAGCCGCCACCGCCGGGCGGCCGGGGCCGCCAAAATTCACGTTCGCCGTTCGACCACCGAACCAGAACCCATTACCTCGGCTGGCTCCTATCGGTTCACAATGGTTGCCAGCCCGCTCGCAGCCGTCGGGACGGGGATTTCCGGTCAGCTCTCGGGAGTCACGACGGGCGGCTACGGGCTGGCGGTATTCTTTCTCATCGGACTCTTCGGTGGTGCACACTGCATCGGGATGTGCGGACCGTTGGTCGCGACCTACGCCGAGCGCATGGAGACCGACGACCGTTGGTCGGGCGCGCTCACCCTCTACGAGGTACGCCAGCACGCGCTGTTCAACCTCGGGCGCACGATCAGCTACGCGCTCATCGGCGGCTTGTTCGGACTCGCCGGCGCACTCCTCTACGGAACCGTGGAACTCGCGGGCGTGCTCGGCCCGATCCAGGGCGCGATCGGTATCGTGATGGGTGGCGCGATCGTCGCGATGGGTGTCACCCGGCTGGCGGGTTACCGACAGGGCGCGGTCGAGGGGATCGTCGCCGGCACGGGTCTCGGCTCGCTGTTCGCCCGGAGCTACACGGCCATCTCGACGCGCATCGACCGCTGGGTCAACGGCGTCGGCATCGTGGGACTGGGCGCGCTTCACGGTCTGCTCCCGTGCATGCTGCTCTATCCTGCCTTTCTCTACGCATTCGCACAGGGCTCACCCCTGCATGGATTCCTCGCGCTCGGCGCGCTCGGTTGCGGCACGATTCCGAGCGTCTTCCTCTACGGGACGGTCATCCAGTCGGTGAGCGCGCGCCAGCGACAGGTCGTCCACTACGGTCTTGGCGTACTCTTTATCGGGCTTGGTTACGTACTACTGGCGATGGGTTTCATGCGTTTCGGCGTCGCCCTCCCGCTGCCGGACATCCCCTACTACCAGCCGCTCGGACCGGGTGGGAGCGCCTGAATGGCGGCGTGTACGCTCTGTGAACTCCCCGTCGAGAAGCCGATCACGGCCCCGGATGTCGACGGGGACTTTTGCTGTCGTGGCTGTCTCGAAGTCGCCCGCCTCGTCGACGAAGGCGAGGAGACCGACCTCTCGATCACGGCCATCCGCGAGCGCGCCACTGAGGACGATCCCGAACTCTCGGTTCCCGATGGCGCGGAGACGGCCTATCTCTCCGTCGACGGGATGCACTGCCAGACCTGCGAGGGATTCATGGAACTGCTCGCCGAGGAGGCCGAGGGTGTTCACGAGGCGCGTGCGAGCTACGCGACCGAGATGCTCCGTGTCGTCTACGATCCCGACGAAACCGATCGCGACGCGCTCGCCGAAGCGGTGAGTCGCCTCGGCTATCGGGCGAGCGGACCCGACGAGGAGGACGACTCGCTGCGCTCGCGCGTCGAATTCGGGAAATATCGGGCCATCCTCGCCGCCGTGGTGATGATGCCGGTGTTGATTCCCTACACCCTGTTCATCTATCCCGTGTATCTCGGCATCTATCCCGAGAGCTTCCTCTACGGCTCGACGATCGAGACGATGGTGTTCGGCCCGCTCGCGGTCTGGAGCACCCTCATCCTCATCGGTCTCGGCTACCCCATCTTCCGAGGAGCCTACGTGAGCCTGCGCGTCGGCCGGCCGAACATGGACGTGCTCATCGCCATCGCCGTGCTCGCGGCCTACGGCTACTCGATGATCACCTTCCTCACCGGCGGGCGCGACCCGTACTTCGACGTCGCGGTGATGGTGCTCGTCGTCGTCACCATCGGTAACCACATCGAGTCGCGCGTCAAGCGCGCCGCGCTCGGCAACCGGACCGAACTCACCGACTCGCGCGCGAGCGAGGCACGCCGGATGGTCGGCGAGAGTACCGAGACGATCGATATCGACGCCTGCGAACCGGGTGATCGCCTGCTCGTCAAACCCGGCGAGCGCATCCCCGTCGACGGGACCATCGTCGAGGGCACCGCGGCCATCGACGAGGCGCTGGTCACCGGTGAATCGGTCCCGCAGCGCAAGTCCGCCGGCGACGACGTCCTGGGTGGATCGGTACTCACCGACAGCGCGATCGTCGTCGAAGTCGGGCCGGACGCCACGAGCACCATCGATCGGCTCGTCGAACTGCTCTGGAGCGTCAAGAGCTCCGATTCGGGCGTTCAGCGCCTCGTCAACCGGTTCGCGGTCGTGTTCGTCCCTCTCGTGGTCTCGATCGCCGCGCTCACGGCCGTCGGCTGGCTCGCGCTCGGCAACGACGTGAGCACGGCCATGCTGGCCGGCGTTTCGGTCCTCGTGATCTCCTGTCCGTGCTCGCTCGGCATCGCCACGCCGCTCGCGCTCGCGGCGGCTACCCGCGACGCCGCCGACGATCGGATCCTGGTGCTCAACGAGACCGTGCTCGAACGGATCGACGACTCGGAGATCGTCGTCTTCGATAAAACTGGCACGCTCACCACTGGTGAGATGGAACTCGCGGACGTCGTCGGTGAGAACGAGGACGAGGTGCTCGCGATGGCCGCCGCCGTCGAGCGCCGGTCGAGCCACCCGATCGCCGCCGCCATCGACGCGGCCGCGCCGCCGACCACCCGTTCCGTCTCCGCCTTCGAGCGCGCCGATCGAACGGTTTCGGCGCTCGTCGACGACACCCGCGTGGTCGTCGGCCATCCCGATTCGTTCGGCGACGAGTGGGCGATGTCCGAAGGAATCGAGCAGGCAGTCGTCGAGGCCTACGATTCGGGGACTCATCCGACGGCGGTCGCGTGGGATGGGGAGGTACGTGGGCTCGTGACGGTCCGCGACACCCCCCGCGAGGGCTGGGCCGACGTCGTCTCCGATCTCGCGGCGGCCGACCGCGAGATCGTCGTGCTGACCGGCGACGACGAGCGGATGACCGGCACCTTCGCGAACCATCCCGACGTCGATCAGGTCTTCTCGGGCGTGCGCCCCGAGTCGAAGGGGGCGATCGTCCGCGGCCTGCGCGAGCGCGGGACGACGACGATGGTCGGCGACGGGACGAACGACGCGCCGGCGCTTGCGAGCGCGGATCTGGGGATCGCCGTCGCGAGCGGCACCGAGATCGCCATCGAGGCGGCCGACGCCGTCGTGATGGACGACCGCCTCGAAGCCGTGCCCAAACTGTTCTCGCTGGCGACGGCGACGCGCGGACGCATCAAGCAGAACCTGCTCTGGGCGGGCGCGTACAACGCGGTGGCGATCCCGCTCGCGATCGCGGGCGTCATCACGCCGCTGCTCGCCGCCCTCATGATGGCCGTCAGCAGCCTCATCGTCGTCTACAACTCCAAGCGCCGGCTGCTGGACGAGTCCGAGCGGTCGATACCGTCCAGCGAGCGCCCGCAGGTACAGCCCCGGCCGCAGTCGAACTGACCGCTGGCGTTCACATCATCGTCAGAAATCGCGGAGCTACGGCTTTTTCTGAGCGATTTCGTAAATCGAATCGGTCAGCGTATCGACGCCGATGGCGATGGATTCCTCGTCGACGTCGAAGGTCGCGGTGTGATGCCCACCGGGGTGGTCGGTGCCGACGCAGACGTAGGCCGCCAGCCCGCCGTTTTCTTGTACTGTTCGCATGAGATAGGTCGCGTCCTCGCTACCGCCGAGTGCGTCACGGTCGGTCGCCGTCTCGACGCTTGCCATCCCACTAGAGATTTCGTGGACGATGTCGACGAGTGCCGTATCGCTTTCGGCGCTCGGTGCGCCGCCCACGGTTGTGAGTTCGAGCGAACAGCCGTGGATTCCAGCAGCGTGGTCGAGCGTGCGCTCGGCCCGTTCGCGGGTGTACTCCATCAGCTCCGTGCTCTGACCTCTGACTTCGCCCTCGACGAACGCCTCCTCGGGAACGATGTTCGTCGCGCTGCCGCCGCCGACCATCCCTGCATTTACCCTCGTGGGACCGTCGCCGTGGCGCGGGATCGCGTAGAGGTTTTGAACGGCGGTCGCCATCGCCTGCACCGCGTTGTCGCCCGCGTTCGGTTCGTTGCCGGCGTGGGCGGGTGTACCCGAAAAGTCCGCGCGGAAGTGATGGACCGCGAGGAAGTCGTCGATGCCCGCGACGACCTCGCCCGTCGGGTGGTCGAGGCCGACGTGGACGGCCAAGAGGTAGTCCACGTCGTCGAGGTGACCACTCCCGGCCATCGGCTTCCCACCGGCGACTATCTCCTCACCGGGCTGAAAGAGGAGTTTGAACGTGCCTTGGAAGTCGCTCTCGGCAATCGCTTCGAGCACCCCGATGCCGATGGTCGCGTGGGCGTCGTGCCCGCAGGCGTGCATCGCACCGGTTCGAGAGCGAAACCCTTCCCCGACCGGTGTGTGCTCTTCGTCTTCCGATTCTTCGCGCGGTAAGCCGTCGATGTCGACTCGGAGCGCGACCGTGGGTCCCTCGCCACGTTCGAGCACCGCCACCGCGCCGGTGTAGCCACCCTTCAGTTGATCTAGAACGTCCCCGCGTGCGCCGACCTCGCGGGCACGGTCGTACCATCGCTGGAGTTCGTCATCGTCGGGCACGGCCGTGCGCTCGCCGTCGCCGAGGGCGTCCGGGCCGACGTAGAGTTCGTCGACGCCGATGCGTTCGCACTCGTCGACGATGCGGCTCGTGGTGTAGAACTCCCGCCACGCGGGTTCGGGGTGGCGGTGGAGATCACGGCGCAACTCGATGAGATCCGCGTGGCGGGCTTCCTGCATATCCCGACTCCGGACCGCCGAATCTTAACTTCGGGTGGTGTCAACGGACCCGTTCGATGTCGACTTCGACGTGGACGCCGGCCGGGAACTCGCCACCGGCGACGCTGCGGGCGAACTCGTCGTGGCCGACGATTTCGATGGTGCGCGAGTAGATCGTATAGGTCCAGTCGGGAAAGCGTCCGCCGGTCGTCGAGAGCCGTTTCGATTGGGGCGCGCGCTGCTGGCGGGGCTGACTCGCGTGCGGGCCGCCGAACTCGACACCCTTGCGCGCGGCGGTTTCCTTGATGTCCTCGACCACGCGGTCGAGCGAACCCCGATCGCCGCTCGTGAGGTCGAGTTTCGTGACGAAAGGCATGCTCGTGGCTCTGTTCCCGACCGCTCAAAACGCCCTCGGTTGGTCCCCCGCCAGCGGGCGAAACAACAACCAGTTAAAGGCTGCCTGAATACTCGTGGCAATGGCAGTCGAAGCGACGAGCGCGGGGGCTATCCTCTTTCGCGACACGAGAGGCCGCCGCGAGTACCTCCTGCTCAAGAGCCGTCCCGGGGACTGGGAGTTCCCCAAAGGCGGCGTCGAGGGCGAGGAAGAACTCCAGCAGACGGCGATTCGAGAGGTAACGGAGGAAGCGGGGATCAGCGATTTCAGGCTCCTCGACGGCTTCCGCCGCGAGTACGACTACGTGTTTCAGGCCGGCGGCGAAACCATCCACAAGACGGTGCACCTGTTCATCGCCGAATCGGAAGAGGCGAGCGCCGAACTCTCCCACGAGCACCGCGACCACCAGTGGCGCGACTACGAACAGGCGCTCAACACGATCACCCAAGACGGTCCGCGCGACATCTTCCGGGAGGCCCACGACTTCATCGACGATGCGGACTACTGACCGGCCGGCGGCAGGGATGTGAGCGCCGACAGCGAATTCGTCTTCGAACTCGGGGTGTGTGGCTGGGCCGAGCGCAACTGGCCGCCCGACGGCGAACTCGACCCCGACACCGAAATCGTGGTCGCGCGCCAGCTCGGCACCAAACACCGGCGCTGGGACACGGTGATAATCGAGGCCGACAGGGAGGCACTCGCCCAGCGCGCCCGTTTCGGTACCCGAGCGCTCGACGGCGACCTGCTCCGCGTCGTCAGAAACGCCCCCGAATCATGGACGTGGTATCGGGACGCGCTGCCCGAACCCGATTTCCCGTGGCGATACGTCCGCGAGGCGGTCCATCGAGCCGCCGGTCGCGGGATCGTCGAAACCCGACGGCGGAACAACCGTATCGAACTCCGGTGCAAGTGGCGCTATCCGAACTGGGTCGAGCGGATCGTCGCCATCGAGAACAAACCCGACCTCGACGCGAGCGCCGCGCGCGCCCTCGCGGGTCAGATCGAACGCGACGTCGCGCTCGCGCTCTGCGACGAGGTCTGGGTCGCCACCGCTCGCACGGGAAACTCGGTCGAACCCGTTCTTCTGGAGGACTTCCCCGTCGAGGCGGGCGTTCTGGTGGTCGAGTCGGAGGATTACGATGCCGCGAGCGTCGCGTGGTATCCCCGAACGCTCGCCGCCGGCGAGTCGGGCACGCGCATCACCGAGCGGGCCAGCGGCGACGGGGATGCGGCGACCGTCGAATTCGCTAGCCGCGAGTGGAAGGCCGAGAAACGACTCGCCATCGCCGAACGAGCCTACGGGCGTGGCTGGCGGTCGTACATCGACACGATGCGCCCCGACTGTCGGCATTTCGAACTCCGCAAGTCGGATCGCACCGCCCTGCCGTGGTGTACGGCGAAGGAGAAACGCCAGAGCGCCACCGAGTGTGCGGGCTCCTGTCCGCAGTTCGAACCCGAACCACCCGCGTGGCGATCACGCGGTTGGCCGATCGAGGGCGGTCCCGGGAAAGCGATACGGCGACTGTTGACCGACCGGCGCGAACGCCAGCGACCCAATGAATGACTACTCGTCGAGTGACTCGACGACCACGCTCTCGCGCTCGACGGCCAGCCGGAAGGTCGGCACCGTTTTCTGGATGACCTCGACGACGCCGCGGCGGGCGAGCCCGCGCAGCGCCGAGCGCACGTCCTCGGGCGCGGGGTCGATGTCGTGTGTGTCACGCAGTTTGTGGAGGACCGAGACGACGCTCTCGGCGCGTTCGTCCTCGTCGGCGACGACCGTGAAGACCTGCGCCTGGAGTTCGGGAACCGTCACCGTTCGCGGGCCGTCGCTGTCGGTGTCGGCCCCCACGAGGTCGGCGGCGTCGGCGGTCGCGCAGATCAGACTGTCCTCGTCGCGGTAGTAGAACGCCTTGAGTTCGCCTTCGAGGTACTGGTGGACCTCGCTGCCGCTGTCCATCCCCCAGCGCTCCTCGAGTTCGCCGTTCTTCGTCGGCTGGAGAGCCACCACGTCGGCGAGCCGTTCCCGTGCCTCCTCGGAGAGGGCCATCGGGCGGCGCTATGGCAAGCGGCTATAACTTCTTTCTGGAATCAGGTCACCGTTTCGCGGCTCGCTCTCGCCCCCGTGCGTGCAATACACACTCATCAAAGCAGCAACGTTACAAGCGCCCGGCCCCACGAACGGGTAACATGGGTCGGTACGAGTGTTCCGTTTCCAGTCCGAGCGTATCCATCTCCCCCCATCCATGACGGATGCGAACGCCGGCACCGACGCCGGGCGGCCCACGACCGCCGCGACCGACCGGCCCCGCCTCTCCGTCGAGGAGGCCGGCGACCTCGCTCGGACCGTCATCGGGAACACCGAGGAGGTCATCGTCGGCAGCCACGACGCCATCGAGCACATCGTGACGGCGATGCTCGCGCGCGGACACGTCCTGCTCGAAGACGTTCCTGGGGTTGGGAAGACGATGCTCGCGCGCGCGGTCGCGCGCTCGTTCGAGTGTTCGTTCTCTCGCGTGCAGTTCACGCCCGACCTCTTGCCGTCGGACGTGACCGGGGTGAGCGTCTTCAACCAAAAGACCCGGGAGTTCGAGTTCCGCTCCGGTCCCGTCTTCGCCAACGTCGTGCTCGGCGACGAGATCAATCGCGCCCCACCGAAGACCCAGAGCGCGCTCCTCGAAGCGATGGAGGAGAGCCAAGTCACCGTCGACGGGACGACGCACGCACTCGACGACCCCTTCACCGTGATCGCGACCCAGAACGCCGTCGAGCGCAATCGCACCTACGAACTCCCGATCGCCGAGGTCGACCGGTTCATGAAACGCCTCGAACTCGGCTATCCCGCGCCGGACGACGAGTCGGCGATGCTCGAGGAGGTGGTGGGAACCCACCCGATCGAGACGCTCGAACCGGTCGCCACGCTCGACCAACTCCGGGCCGCACGCGCGACCGTCGCCGAGATCACCGTCGAGGCTCCGGTACGGGAGTACGTCACCGGACTCGCGAATCATACCCGCGAGCGCGCCCAACTCGGGGTGAGTCCGCGCGGCTCGCTCGCCCTGCTCCGTGCCGGACAGGCACGCGCCGCCCTCGACGGCCGGAGCTACGTGCTTCCCGACGACGTCCAGCGCGAGGCGGTGGTGACGCTCGCCCATCGCGTGCGCCCGGTCGCGAACACCGAACAGACGGGTGAGGACGTGATTCGGGCGGCGCTGTCGGCGGTTCGAGTCGGATGAGACCGACGCGCCGTGCGCTCGGGCTCGTCGCGCTCTCCGCGCTCGCGCTCTGGCTCGCCGCCCGCTTCGGCGCGCGCTCGCTGAACGCGCTCGTCGTCCCGGCGCTCGTCGCGCTCGTCGGAGCCGCCGCCCAACTGCTCGTCGCCGACCGTCCCGCCGTCAGGCGACGCCAACCCGCTGCCGGCTTCCCCGGCGACGTCCGAGACGTCGAACTCACCGTCGAGACCGACGACCCGCTCACCGCACGCATCGACGAGCAGGTCGGTGATGGACTCCGCTCCTCGTTCGAGTCGACGACGCTGAGCGTTCCCACGACGGTCGAATACGAAGTCGAACTCGAAGCTCGCGGCGAACACCGACTCGGCCCGCTCGCGCTCACGGTGACGGACGTGTTCGGACTGCTCTCCAAGACCTTCGAGTACCCGAAACGCACGCCCGTGCTCGTCTATCCCCCGATCGAGGACCTCGCAAGTGGGGGCGTTCTCGGCGGTCCCGTCGAACACACCGACCAGCGCGAGCGCTTCGACGAACTCCGCGAGTACGTCCCCGGCGACAGCCTTCGGGACGTGCACTGGAAGTCGAGCGCGAAGCGCGACGACCTCGTGGTGATGGAGTTCGACGGCACACGCGAACTCACTGGAGTGAGTATCGCCGCCGAAGCGACCGCCGGCCACGCCGACGCGATGGCGAGCGCGGCCGCGAGCGTCGCCGTCTCGCTGCTCGATGCCGGTCTCGCCGTTTCGTTGTACTACCCGGACGGTGAAATCGAGCGCGCCGGCGGCGAACCACAGCGCGAGCGGGTGCTGAGCGCGCTCGCGCGGACGGGGGCGGGCCGCGTCGGGCGCGCGGCCGACGTCCGCGTGCTCGCCGACGACCGCGGTACGCGACTCACCGTCGAGGACCGTGAGTTACCGTTCGAGCACGTGGTCGGGGGATCGAGCGCCGTGGCCGACGGCGGCGCGACCGGCGGGGTGCGGTCGTGAGCACGGTGCGTCGGTCGTGGGTCGGCGACGGCTCGCGGCGCGCGCTCGCCCTCGGCGCGGCGGCGCTGCTGATGGCGTCGTATCTCTCGGTACTCGGACACGTCACGGACGTCGCCGGCGGCACCGACAGACTAACCCTGTTCGTCGCCGGCAGCCTGCTCGCGGCGACGCTGCTGGCGCGCTTCCTGCCGGCGTTCCTTGCGCCCGTCCTCGCCGCCGGATTGCTCACGGTCGGTCTCTGGAGCTACGTGCAGGCGGTGCCGAACGGCGAACTACTCCTCCAGTCGTTCGACGTCGTGCGTGCGGACGTGACCGCGCTCTTGACCGGGCTTTCGATACTCCGCATCGCGGAGGCGGGTGTCTGGGCGGTCGGCTTCGCGCCCGCGCCGACGTTCCTGACGTGGTATCTCGCACTCCGGCGGCGCTACGTGGCCAGCGCGCTCGTCGGCGGTGTGGCACTCTCGTTTTTCGTCCTCACCGGCGATGCGGGTCCGGTGGTGGTGCTCGTCGGCGCGGTCGGGGCCGCCGGTGTGATCGGTTTCGGCGACCTCGAACGCCACGGGGGGTCCGTCGGACAGGCCGAGACGCTCGTCGTCGTGCTCGCGGCGATGGTCGTGCTCGCGCCGCTCGTGAGCGTCGTCCCCGGCGGTGCCGCCGACCCGCTCGAATCCTCGGGCGGCGGCGGTACCGAGTCCATCGAGGCGGGACTGCTCGCGGGCGACGACGAGGTGAGTGTGCAAGGATCGATATCGCTCTCGCCGAAAGTCAGGTTCACCGTCGAGAGCAGCCGTGGCGACTACTGGCGTGTGGCGAGCTACGACCGCTACACCGGACAGGGATGGGTCAGAACCGGCGACGACCGGCCGTACAACGGCTCGCTCGCCGGCCCGCCCGGCGACGCGACACGGCTCACCCAGAACTACACGGTCGAGACGCCACTTTCGATCATGCCCGCCGCGTGGAAACCCACCGGCCTCTCGGGTGCCCCGGCCGAGAACGCCCGCGTGAGCGCGCTCGACGGTCTCCAGCCCGGCGGTCGGTTGGACAACGGGACGACCTACACCGTCGAGAGCCAGCGTCCGAACTGGACGGCCGACGAACTGCGCGCGGCCGAGCAGGACTATCCCGAGGGTCTTCGGAGCCGGTACACACAGTTGCCCGAGAGCACGCCCGAGCGCGTCACACGCCGGACAGACCGACTCACCGCGAACGCTGAAAGCCCCTACGAGACGGCGCGGACCATCGAGCGCTGGCTCGAAGGCTCGAAGAACTACTCGCTCAACGTCAGCCGGCCCGACGGAACCATCGCCGACTCGTATCTCTTCGAGATGAGCGCGGGCTACTGCACCTACTACGCGACGACGATGGCGACGATGTTGCGAACTCAAGGTATTCCGGCGCGGTTCGTGACGGGCTATACGCCGGGACAGCGCGTTTCGCCCGACGAGCGGGTGGTCCGCGGTCTCGACAGCCACGCGTGGGTCGAGGTGTACTTCCCCGAGACCGGCTGGGTGCGCTTCGACCCGACGCCGGCCGGACCCCGATCGGCCGTCGAGCGGAGCAACCTCGAAAACGCACGTGCGGGCAACGAATCGAACGTCGACACCAACCGATCGGCGGGCGACGAGTGGACGCCGACGCCCGAACCGACGTCCGCCGACGAAAGCGACGGTGCGACAGGGGCGAACGCCAGCGAATCGGCCGACGCCCGCGGCGTCGAACGACTCGCCGAACAGGAGGGTGCCGAGGCCACGAACGACTCCACGACGACGCCGGCTGGAGGGTCGAGTGCGGGCGGATCGCCGGCCGACGAATCGCCCTCGCTTCCGGAACTCCCGTCACCCTCGCGCGAGCAGGTGGCGTTCGCGCTCGTCGCGCTCGCCGGTCTCGTGGCGGGCGCACGCCGGCTCGGGCTTGACGAACGGTGCTACCGCGCGCTCTGGCTGCGCTACTGGCCGAGCGGGTCGCCGACCGCGACGGTCGAGGGAGCGTTCGAGCGTCTCGAATACCTGCTCGCCGACGAGCACCGTCCCCGACGGAACGGCGAAACCCCGCGGGAGTATCTCGCCGCCATCGGAGCCGACGAGCGCGCCCGACGAGTCGGCGAAATCTTCGAGCGCGCCCACTACGGCGGCACGGTGAGCGAGGCGGACGCCGACGAGGCGCGGGCGCTGGTCGAGAGGCTTCGTGCCGAGCGCACCCCCGTCATCGGCCGCTTTCGGCGTTCGCGCGAGCGTGGTCCCGACAGTATTTAATATGGCCATCTCGTATATCCCAGTGTAATGTCGGAAGTCTGCTCGACGTGCGGCCTGCCCCAGGAACTCTGCGTCTGCGAAGACGTCGCGAGAGAGTCCCAGCAGATCACCATCCGCATCGACGAGCGTAGATACGGAAAAGAGGTAACGATAGTCGAAGGGTTCGACCCACAGGACGTCGATATGAGCAGTTTGTCGTCGGACCTGAAATCGAAGTTCGCCTGTGGTGGCACCATCGAGGACGACGCCATCGAACTCCAGGGCAACCACACGGGTCGCATCGAGGACTTCCTCCGCGACAAGGGCTATAACGTCGCCTAAGTACCTTTTTACTGCGTCGGGTGGCCTCCCTGTGGTCGGCCACTACTCCTTGCAAAAAGCTACGCTAAAAACTTCCCGCTCGCAAACCGCGCGAGCGGTGAACCGCGCTCACTCTGTTCGCGCGGATGCTAACTCTTCCGCATAGCGCCGCAACCGCCACCGCACCCGCACCACCGCCGCGAGCCACCGAAACCCGACGGGTTTTCATCGCCGGCGACTGAGCCACCACCAATGAACGAGGACCTCCGCGAGCGCATCGAACACGAGGCCGAGCGCCACGCCCTGCTCAACGCGGTCAAACACGACGAGGAGGCCGACGTGGGTGCGGTCATCGGGCCACTCATGGGCGAGAATCCCGACTTCCAGAAACACGGCGACGAGGTGCCGGGCGTGGTCGCCCCCGTCGTCGCGCAGGTGAACGAACTCGACGCCGAGGGCCGCCAAAAACGCCTTGAAGCGCTCGCACCCGACCTGCTCGCCGACCTCGAAACCGACGACGCGGGCGACGACCACCCCCTACCGGACCTGCCGGATGCCGAGGAGGGCGAGGTCCGGATGCGGCTGGCACCCAATCCCAATGGTCCGTGGCATCTCGGTAGCGCCCGCATGCCCGCCGTCATCGGCACCTACAAGGACCGGTACGACGGCTGGATGTGCTGCCGATTCGACGATACGGATCCCGAGACCAAACGCCCCGACCTCGCTGCCTACGACGCCATCACTGAGGCCATCGACTATCTCGGCTTCGAACCCGACGAAGTGGTGCGGGCCTCCGACCGGATGGAGACCTACTACGAGCACGCACGCGAACTCATCGCGTTGGGTGGCGCGTACACCTGTTCGTGTCCGGCCGGCGAGTTCTCCGAACTGAAGAACGCGGGCGAGGTCTGTCCCCATCGGGGGAAAGCGCCCGAAACGACGCGCGAGGAGTTCGACGCGATGGTCGCCGGCGAGTACGACGCCGGTGAGATGGTCCTGCGGGTGCGCACCGACATCGAGCACAAGAACCCCGCACTCCGGGACTGGGTCGCCTTCCGGATGGTCGATACGCCGCACCCCAGAGAAGAAGCCAGCGAGTACCGCTGCTGGCCCCTTCTGGATTTTCAGTCGGGTATCGACGACCACCTGTTCGGTATAACACATATCATTCGGGGTATCGACCTCCAAGACTCCGCCAAGCGCCAGCGGTTCCTCTATGACTACTTCGACTGGGCGTATCCCGAAGTCGTCCACTGGGGCCACATCCAACTCGACGCCTACGACGTGAAGATGAGTACCTCGACCATCAAGGAACTCATCGAGGCGGGCGAACTCGACGGCTGGGACGACCCGCGCGCGCCGACCGTCGCCAGCCTCCGCCGGCGCGGGATTCGAGGGGATGCCATCACCGCGGCGATGGTATCGCTGGGAACCTCGACGAGCAACGTCGATCTGGCGATGAGTGCGGTCTACGCCGAAAACCGCGAGCGCATCGACGAGGAAACCGACCGCGCCTTCTTCGTTCGGGATGGGGTCGAGAAGGTGGTGATGGGCGGTCCGGAGATGGGTGAACCGCCGGTCCATCCCAACCACGAGGAGCGCGGCGTCCGCGAGATTCCGGTCGAAGGGGCGGTGCTGGTCGAACCCGGCGACGTGCCCGCGAACGGCCAGCGCGTCTGGCTAAAGGGATACGGCTGTGTGCGCCACACGCGCGACGCTTTCGAATTCGTCGGCACCGACATCGATGTCGTCCGCGAGGAGGGCGTGCCCGTGGTACACTGGGTGCCGGCCGACGACAACCGCAGAGTCCGCTTACGAACGATGGATGGCGACGTCGAGGGTCGTGCCGAACCCGGCATCGCCGAGCGGAACTCCGACGAAATGGTGCAGTTCGAGCGCGTCGGCTTCGCCCGTATCGACCGACAGGAAGAGGGCGAGACCGTCGCGTACTACGCCCATCCCTGAACACGCGTCCGTTTCCAGCCGGGCGACCGTGTTCGGTCGAAGATTTAAGTAGACTCCTGTCGTGGGCTTCGATAGCGATGGCCATAGACCCTGAATTCGAACAGAACCGCGAGACGGTGGACGAACACGAGGGCCACGACGTTTGGGGTCCCGTCGAGGAACCCGAGCAGTTGGGGATTCATGGGACCCACGTCGCGGTGGATTTCGACATCTGCATCGCCGACGGCGCGTGCCTGGAGGACTGCCCGGTGGACGTCTTCGAGTGGGTCGATTCGCCCGACCACCCCGAAAGCGAGATCAAGGCCGACCCGACCCACGAGGCCCAGTGTATCGACTGCATGCTCTGTGTCGACGTCTGTCCGGTGGACGCCATCGACGTCGATGCGGGTCGGGCGGGCCGAACGTAGCCCGATACCGGCAAAAATACACGGAAGACCAATACAATAATAGTCGGCGCGAGCCTATGCCAGAGAGAGCCACACAGGTGACCCACTACCAATGCATTCAGTCGTTCTGACCAAAGGCGTACCCGATTTCCGCGAGGGACAGGTAGCGTTCGACGAGGACGGTCATCTCGAACGGGGCAACACCCCGACGGTGATGAACCCGAACGACAAACACGCGCTGCGGACGGCGCTCCAGACGAAGGTCCGTCACGGAGGCCAGTTGAGCGTGATGAGCATGGGACCACCGGGCTACGGTGACGTGCTCGGCGAGGCGATGGAATCGGTCTACGCCGACGACCTCTATCTCCTCTCGGACCGCGAACTCGCGGCCTCGGACACGTGGGCGACGGCCATCACGCTCGCCACGGGATTGCAGAAACTCGACGAAACCCCCGATCTCGTCTTTGCGGGCTTCAAGACCGCCGACGGCGAGACCGGCCACACGGGTCCGCAGGCGTGCTGGTGTCTCGACTGGCCCATCATCACGCACGTGGTCGCGCTCGACGTCGACGAGGATGAAGAGACGGTGCGGGCGAAACGACTCGTCGAGGGCGACATCGAGGAGATCGAAACCGTCGAAGCGCCGATGCCGGCGTTCATCGTCGCCGATCCCGAATTCGAACCCACCTATCGGAAGGCCGCCCATCGACTCACCCTGAAGGACCTCCGAGCGGAGACGAAAGAACGCGCCGAAAACCACGAGGAACTCATGACGACGTGGAACCACGAGGACCTGAACCTCGACCCGGACTACATCGGGCTGGACGGCTCGCCGACCATCGTTTCGTCGGTCGACCCGATTCCGAAAGCGCCCGCCGAGCGCGAGGCGACGATGGTCGATCCCGGTGATGGCGAGGGGATGGGCGAGGTGTTCGACGCGATGGAACCGTTCGCAGGCGGGCGAACAGGGGCGGCGGGTGACTGACTCATGACTGATGATATCGACCCCGGCGAGCACACTGTCGAACAGTTGCAGGACGAGTTGGCGAACATCGACAGCCCGCGCGAACTCGAAGGGTTGCTCGACGCCGAAAAGGACGGCGAGCAGCGACAATCGGCCCAAGAGGCGATTCGCGCCCGGATGCGCGCGGTGAGCACCGACGAGGACACGGCAATCGAGGAAGGGACCGAAACTGAAGGCGAGTATCGCGAGTCGGCCGACGAAATCGAGGGCGAAGCGGACGAAGGGGAAGGCAGTGCGGACGAGACCGGAGACCTCGCCCTCGATCCGGGTGAGTACGACATCGCGGAGTTCGGTCCGGCGATCAAAGACATCGACGACCCCGCCGAACTTGAGGCGATTCTCGACGCCGAACAAAGCGGTGAGAACAGGGACAACGTCAAAACGCTCGTCGAAAGTCGCATCGAGAAGGTGAGCGAAAGCGACGCCGACGAGGACGACGACATCGACCCGACCGACCTCTCGACGGCCGAACTCGGCAACGCCCTCCAGGGCATCGACGACATCGAGCGCTTGCAAGACGTTCTCGACGCCGAACAGGGCGGCGAGGGCCGGAGTGCGGCGACGAACCTGATTCAAAAACGCATCGAGTCGGTGCAGGAAAATGAGGAACCCGAGGAAATCGAGGTCATACCCCCTGAAGAGAAACACCCTGACCTCGACCACCCGACGGCGGACAAACAGTACGTCAAAGCGCTCGAGGATGGTATTTATCGGGACATGTGGGTCTACTGTGAGACACAGGCGGGCGACCTCATCGACGTCTCGAAGGAGATGCTCGGGAAGGCCCGCGAGTTGATGGATACCTACAACGACGACTACGGGGTCTCCGCGAGCGAAGCGAGCGGAGGCTCGGAAGACGAGCAGAGCGAGTCTTCCGGCGCCGACGAGCGTGTGGTGGCCGTCCTCATCGGTAGCGACGTCGAAAAACACGCCGCGGACGTCATCGCCTACGGGGCTGACGTGGTGGTGTATCACGAAGACGACAGATTGGATAGATTCCAGCACAAACCCTACACCGAACTGTTCTGTGACATGGCGCGCGCGGGTGCGACCCCCGGCGAGAGCCGCGGGAGCGAAGCGGAGGTCGACTGGCGCGACTACGACGAACCCCGCTATACGGTGTTTCCGGCGACGAACAACGGGCGAGACCTCTCGGCGCTCGCACAGGGCGAACTCGATTCGGGGCTGGCCTCGGACTGTTCTGACCTCTACATCGAGGAGGCGATGATCTCGAACCCCGCGAAGACGGGTCGGCCGGGCGCGAAAAAGGAGTTCGAGCGCGTGCTCCACATGAAGCGCCCGGACTTCTCGGGGTTCGAGTATTCGACCATCCTCTGTCTCGACAACCCGACGAGAGAATTTCACCCACAGGGCGCGTCGGTGATCCCGGGGAGTTTCGACCTGCCGGAGCCCGATCACGACCGGGAAGGTGAAGTGATCGAACACGACCTCGAACTGGACGAGGAGTGGCTTCGAGTCTCCGTGACCGACCACGACCGACTGGACGAGGGCGTCGACCTCACCGGTCACGACGTGGTGGTGGCGATGGGCCGGGGCATCGGCGACGATCCCACCGAGGGGATGGAACTCGGCATCGAACTCACCGAAACCTTCGACGACGCCGGACTCGGCGTCTCGCGTGGGATCGTCACCGGTTCGTACGAGTTCGACGGCCACGTCGAGCGCTACACCGCCGAGGAGCGCCAGATCGGCGAGACCGGACAGGTCGTTGAACCCGATCTCTACATCGCCGCTGGGATTTCGGGGGCCGTCCAGCACAAAGTCGGGATGGACAACTCGGGCACTATCGTCGCCATCAACACCGACCCCGACGCGCGCATCCGGGACTTCTCGGATTACTTCGTCGAGGGCGACCTCTTCGAGGTACTTCCGGAACTCACGGCGGCGCTGAAGGCGGGCGAACTGAGCAGCGACGAGATCGCGGCCGATGGAGGGAACAACGATGACTGAGAACTACGAACACTACGAGGCGGTGGTGGTCGGCGCGGGACCGGGCGGCGCGGCGGCGGCCGCGACGCTCGCACGCAACGGCGTCGAAACCGTGGTACTGGAGCGCGGCGTCGATGCCGGCGCGAAGAACGTTTCGGGGGGACTCATCTACGCCGAGGAGTCCGCACCGTACACCATCGATGGGCTCCTACCGGGCTTTCGCGAACACGCGACCGAACGCCCGGTGACGGACTACTACATCCACAACATCGCCGGCGAGAAGGTCAAGACCTTCGACATCACACGGGGTCACGAGCAGGACACCGAGTGGGCCGATGCAGTCCTGCGCCGGAAGATGGACTCGTGGATGGCAGAGCAGGTCCACGAACTCACCCGCGAGACTGGCGGTGGCCTGCTCACTGAAGTGACGGTCGATGGGTTGCTGCGAGAGAACGGCGAGATCGTTGGCGTCACCTGCGAGGAACTCGACCCCATCAGAGCCGACTTCGTCGTGGCCGCCGACGGCGTGAACTCCGAACTCGCCCGGGAGGCGGGGTTGATGGACTGGGAGGAACCTGACGAGTGGTTCCAGGGTGTCAAAGCGGTCGTCGACATGCCCGGCGACGTCATCGACGAGCGCTTCGACATCGCCGAGGACGAAGGCGAGGCGCACCTCTTCTCGGGCGACCTCTACGACGATGTTCGTGGCGGGGGCTTCCTCTACACCAACGAAGATTCCCTCTCGATCGGGAACGTCTTCCACCTCGACAGCATCGTCGCGGAGGGCGCGGAGGTCCAGGACCTGCTCGACGCACTTCTGACGCACCCGCTGCTCGCCCAGTGGCTCGGTGACGAGTACGACGAACGGGAGTATTCGGCCAAACTCGTCCCCGACTCGAAGAAGGCCGCCAACCCCTCGCCCCACGAGGGCCGACTCGTCCTGGTGGGAGATGCGGCCGGGCAGATGCAGGCACAGGGCCCCATCATCAAGGGGATGAACCATGCGGTGACGGCCGGTGCACTCGCCGCGGAGGCGTTCGTCGAGGCGCGCTCGCGCGGAAAGCCCGACTCGGCGGGCAAGCGCTACGAGCAGCGCCTGCACGACGAGGGCGTGATGGGCAAACTCCGCCCCACCCGCTACGAGGTGGCGAGCGCGGTCGGCGAGAACGACACGGCCACCCGCATCGCCGAGCGCGCACTCGATTCCTCGCTCGGGCACGTCGGCATGCGCGTCGCCGACAGGGGCGGCCTGCTCGGGCGGGCCTACGGCTCGCCGTATCTGGCGACGATGATGCCCGACACGAAGACGCCGTACGTCTCCTTACCCACTGCCATCGCCGAAACGCTCGGAACGGAAATCGACGCCGTGAACGATATCGAACCCCCGAGTCTCGAAGAGCGCATCGGTGAGTTGACCTACGACACCGACGTGGGCAACCCACATATCACGCTTGACGACAACTCCTTCGAAGCGAGCGGCGCGGCCGTGACGGCCTGTCCGGTGAGCGCCGCGGACTTCGGCGGCGGCTGCTATCGCGAGGAGACCGTCCAATCGAACGGCGACGAAAAGCGCGTCGTGAGCCTCGACACCCAGCCCTGCGTCGAGTGTGGTACCTGCGCCGTCGTCGCCGACACGCAGTGGGAACATCCCCGTGGCGGGAAGGGCGTCGAGTTCCGCGACGGATAGATGACGTCGGGCTATCGGGACCGAATCGAGACCCTCGCCGCGCGGGCCGCCAACGATCGAGAGACGTTCGACCCACCCTCGAACCCCCCGGACGAGGAGCGCGCGATGGGATTTCTTCGGGAAGGTCTCGGGCCGCTGGTGGCGCTGTATCTCGAAGCCCGAACGGCCGACTGGGACGTCGAGTTTTCGGGCGCGGAGTTGGAGAAGTTTCACCGCGCGACGAACGACTGGCTCGCGCTGTACACGCAGTGTTACGGGGTCACGATGGACCCCGACACGACCATCAGGAAGGCCGCCGAAGTCCTCATCGAGACGCACAACATCCGCGACACCGCACAGCTACTGACGCAGGTGCCGCCGCGCGAGTCCTGATCTCAGTCCCGTGCGCGCCAGCGCCCGCCGAGTTCCGTTCGGTCGTAGTCGTCGAACGCGCCGTCGATGAAGACCGTCACGCGACCGTTCTCCTCGCTGAGCGTGACGGTTGCGACCACGTCGTCGCGCAGCGAGGTGTCGAGCGCGCTCATGTGGCGCGACCCCATCCAGTCGGCGTAGGCCATCGGACCGCCGTTTCGCTCTTCGAGCGCCGCTCGACTGGGGTCTTTGAGTCGGACCATCCGTTCTTGGAGCACGCCGTCGATGCTCGCGACGACCGCGCCGTCCATGCGCTGAGCGGTCGCCCTCGCCGCCGTGTGGAACGCCTCGATGTCGCCGAAGACGCTCGCACAGCGCTCGACCGGCCAGCGGTTCGCCCCCATCGGATCGGCGTACTCCTCGACCGAAGTGCCCGAAACGACGGCCAGATAGAAGCCGGGACCGCTGACGTGTGGCTCGCCCCAGCGGTCGAACTCCAGACTGATGGCTTCGAGACAGTAGCGCACGATGTCGACCAGTTCCTCGACGCGCCGATGGTGGGCGTACGCGATGGTGAGTTCGTCGCGCTCGCGCTCGGCGCGCTCGTCGTGTACCGGGCGTTCGTCGCCCCGGACGTCGTCTACTGGAACCATCGGCGAAGCGAGTAGCGGGCCCGTGAGGATAGCCCTTCGTTGCGTTTCGCTATCAGTACCGTGTCCTCGGCCGCGCGCGCCACCTCCTCGGGAATCGCACCGAAGACGAACTGCTGGAGCACGCCCTCGCGGGTCGCGCCGATGACGGTCATGTCGTGTGCACCCGACCGGTCGGTGATGGCGTCGAGCACGTCGTCGTCCTCGACGACGGTGGTCTCGACCGTGACGCCGTGCTCTTCGAGGCGCGTCGCGGTCTCCTCGGCGCGCTCGCGTGCGTCGTCGGCGTCGCCGTTCGGTGGGACGACCCGAAACACCTCCGCGTGCGCACCCGTTGCCCGACAGACCGCCCGGCATATCTCGGCGCTGAGGTCGGCGTGTGGGCCGCCGGCGGTCGGCAGCAACACCGACTCGAGGTCGCCGGTCGCATCCGAACCGAGGCGCTCGACGAGGACGTCGCAGTCGGCCTCGGCCGCTATCGTGTCGACGACGCTGCCGAAGACGATTTCGCGGCGGCGCGACCCTCGTGATCCCCAGCCCATGAGCACGGCATCCGTATCGTACTGTGTGATAGTGTTGAGGATGGCCGATTCGACGTCGTGGCTGATGCGGATCGTCGCGCTGATCGGGACCTCGGTGTCGTGGGCCTCGATCGTCCCGTGGAGGTCGTCGCTCTCGTCGGCATCGACCTCTATTTCGGGACCCGTGTCCGCCCCGCCGTCGGCCCTCGTGTTCAGGGCTCGCCGGAGCACCTCGCGCTCCTCGTCGACGTACTCGCTGCCGCGCGACAGCGGCGTCTGTTCCGGCACCTCGACCACGCTCATCGCGAGCACCTCCGCACCCCGGTCGGCGGCGACGTCGGCAGCCGTCCGGAGGAGCTGGTCGACGTTCTCGGGGTTGGCGATCGGCACGAGCACCTGTTCGTCGCGGTCGGTCGGACTCCGCTGGGAGACTACTGTGGGTGTCTCGCGTTCGATCTCCTCGGTCGACGGCGAGCGTCCCTTCCACGCGAGCCAGAAGGCGACGCCGATCCCCTCCACGATGAGTCCGAAGATCACGGTTCGAAGGCCGAGACTCGCCATCAGGACGACGTTCAACACCGCCCCGAGCGCCGGGACCCACGGGACGAGCGGGACCGTGAACCCACGGTCGAGGTCGGGGAACTTCCGTCGGGAGGCGATCAGCGCGACGTTGACGACCGCGAACCCAGCGAGTAACAGGACGTTGGCGACGCTCGTGACGCCTTCGAGACCGAGATGCACGCCGAACAGGGGGAAGCCAGCCAGCGCGTGAATGGCGCTCGCCTCGCCGCTGCCCGGTGCTTCGCCGAAGACGAACGTGAACAGCAGGATGAACACTAAAATGAACCCGCCGGTGAGCAACACCGACTTGTAGGGGGTACCGTAGTCGGGGTGGAGCTCCTCGAACTGTTTGGGCAGGTGGCCCCGGCGGGCGAGCGCGAGCTTCACTCGCGAGCCGGCGAGGATGGTGGCGTTGGCCGCGCTGATCATCGAGAACAGCGCGCCGCCGATGATGACGTAGAAGCCGGCGGAGCCGAGGTAGTACTGGGCGGCGTACGCCATCGAGACCTCGCCGTTCTGGGCGACGTACTGTGTCGGACTCAGCCCGCCGAGGTCGGTGTTCGACGCCAGAAACGAGAGGAACTGGCCGTCGTTGATCGCGACGACGATGACGACGACGACCAGCGCGTAGAAGCCGATGACGACGAGCATGCTGATGTAGAGCGCGCGCGGAATGGTCGTTCCGGGCTCCTTGATCTCGTCGGCGTTGGTCGCGATCGCCGAGAAACCGACGAACGTGATGAACACGAGCGCGCTCGTCGAGCCGATGCCGACGATGTTGCCGACGTTGTCCGCGAACGACGTCACCACGACGTCGGCCTGGAACGCCTGGAGTCCGCCGTAGAGAAACAGCACCAACAACAGGAGCTTGGCCGCGGTGACGACGATCTGGAACTGGCTCGACTCCTCGCTCCCCCGGCTGTTGATGAACACGAGGAGACCGAGCACCGCGACCCCCGGCAGCCAGTACGGGATCGACTGCGGGATTCCTACTAACGGGTAGATGAATCGGTAGAACCAATCGGAGAAACTCGCCAGATAGAACGCCGCGCTCGCCGGGTAACCGACGATCATCGTCCAGCCCATGATGTACGTCCAGTTGGATTTGAACGTCTCGAAGACGTACATGTAGCCGCCGCCGCTCTCGAAGTATACCGAGGAGAACTCGGCGTAGGCTGCCGCGGTGAGCGCGGCGATGAGCGCCGCGAGGACGAACGAGAGGATGGCCGCCGTACCGACGTTCGAGACCGCGAGGCCCGAGAGCACGAAGATGCCCGCGGCGATCATCGTCCCGATGCCGATGGCGAGCGCCCCTAAGAGGCCGATGTTGCGGTCGAGTTCCGTCGAGACGTCGTCGGAGTCGGCGGCTGCCGCGTCACTCATTGTATCCGAAGGTATGCCGTCAGCCGTTTCAGTGACTCCCTTTCAGAGGCCGGCAACCCCCACGAGCCGGCGGCCGTGCTCCGTTCACCGCCCGTATCGGAACCCGGCGTTCGTATCAAATATCCGAAATCGCGGTCAACAGTTAAGTAACGTGGTGTGCTACCGACGGCCATGCAAGTATCGGAGGCGTTCGAGTTCACCCATGAGGACCGCAAGAGCATCTATCAGTGTATCGAGAACAGCGACGGTCCGATCAGCGCCGAGGAAGTCCGTGAGTCGCTCCGGCTCGATCCGAGCGGCTTTCGCCACCACGTCGCCATCCTGAAGCGCGACGGGTTGGTTGAGGAGCGCGGCGGGCGACTCCGGGCGACCTTCGAGGGCAGCGACGAGGCCGACGAGGAAACCTTCGACGCCGAGGGACTGTCGTTCACCATCCGACCGGCCATCGAGACCGACCGATCGGGACTCGTCGGGGTGATCCGACAGGTCGCCGGCGGCAAGACCTATACGGTGGCCGAAAGCGTCGCCGACATTATCGACCACGAGGAGACCGTCGTCCAGAGCTCTCCCGTGCGCTCGCGGATGTTCTTCGTCGCCACCGTCAGTGACGAGGTAGTGGGTTGGATCCATCTCGAATCCCCCGAACTGGAGAAACTCTCCCATACGGCCGAACTCACGCTCGGGGTGCTGGAGGAGTATCAGGGCCACGGCATCGGCGGCCACCTGCTCGACCGCGGGTTGGACTGGGCCGAGGAGAAAGGATACGAAAAACTCTACAACTCGATCCCTTCGACCAACGAGGACGCAATCGATTTCTTCGAGGCCCACGGTGGCGAGATCGAGGCGGTCCGTGAGGACCACTACAAGTACGAGGGTGAGTACATCGACGAGGTGATGACAGCGCTCGAACCCTAACTCACTCCCAGTTCTCGCCCGCGCCCGAAAGCGGCTCGGCGACGATTCCGTCCTGCTGGACGAGCGCGCGGGCGTGGGCCGTACAGACCTCTCGGTTCGCGTCCCACGGAACGTGCAATCTGACCGCCGCCGGCCGTTCACAGCCGTCCTCAGCACACGCGGCCATATTCGCCGTTTGAAGCCAGCCCATACAACTGTTGTCCTCAGAGGAGAATGACGACCACGAGCGCGACGAGCATCGTCACCGTCACGAGCAGTTGGACGACCGTCGAGGCGAGCACCCCGACGGCAGCGTAGAGCGCCGCCCGCAGGCTCCGTTCGGGGTCGCGATGGCGGTAGAACTCGACGACGAACACGGTGCCGGCGACGCCGAGGACGATGCCGAGCGGGCCGGCGACGAAGAAGAGGACGATGCCGACGAGCGCCGCGAGCAGCGTCGTAACCGTCGACGCGCCGCCCGCGCGCGCCGACACCGCCCCGCCGAAATAGTCGGCGGCGAGCGCGAGCATGCCCAATATCGTGAGCGCGGCGAGCAACACCGAGCCCGGCTCCGCATAGCCACTCCACCACCAGTAGAGGTAGATGCCGACCAGCGAGGTCAGCGTCCCCGGCACCAGCGGCACGACGCTACCGACGACGCCGAGGACGGCCAATCCGATCGCCACGAGAACGACGATATCGACCATACGCCGCGTGCGGGACTGACGGGGTTAAATACGGCGGGAGCGCACGCCCGGTAGCGACCGCTCGCAGTGCGGTTTCGCCACATCGTACCGCTCCGGCACCGCCATGTCCGATCACCCACTCCGCACGCTCGAAGCAGTAGTATTAGTCGCCATCGGCGGGTTCGCGGGGTCGAACCTGCGCTATTTCGTCGCCAGAGTGCTTCCGGGCGCGGGCGGAACGCTCCTCGTGAACGTCGCCGGGAGCTTCGCGCTCGGATTCCTCCTCTACGAGGCGCTGTATTCGAACATCGTCACCGAACGAGCGCGACTGGTTCTCACGACCGGCTTCCTCTCCTCGCTGACGACCTACAGCACCTTTGCGCTCCAGACGGCGCTACTCGATTCACCGATCTGGATGCTGGCGAACGTACTCGTGACCTACGCGCTCGGCTTTTCGGGCGTGCTCGCCGGCCGCGTGCTCGCCCGGCGCGTCGATGGGGGGAGTCGATGACCGCGCTCGACCCGGCCCACCTCGTCGGCATGGGCGGCGCGCTCGGCGCGCTCTGTCGGGCCTACGTGAGCCAGCGCTTTGAGGGTGAGTATCCCGTGGGAACGCTCGCGGTCAATATCATTGGAAGTTTCGCGCTCGGGCTGGTGACGTTCGTGGGTGCGGGCGAAGAGGTGATACTGCTCGTGGGGACCGGTGCCTGTGGCTCCTTCACGACCTTCTCGTCGTTCTCGTTCGAGACCGTACGATTGATCGAGGAGGACGATCTGACAGCGGCGGCCGCGAACGCGCTCGCCAATCTCCTCGGGGCGCTCGCGGCCATCGGTCTCGCGTGGCTTCTGACTCGTGCGGTCGGCTAATCCGTGTCCTCAACGTACCGAACGCGCTCCTCGCTGGCCGCTCTATTCCCGTAGCGCTCGACCAGCGGTTTGTATGCGTCACCGAGCGCGCGCATGCACACGCCCGTCGAGTGATAGCCGAGTGCGTCGGCCACGTCCTCGGTGGGACGGCCCTGCAACACGCGCATGACGAGCAGGCGCTCGGCGCGGGCGGGGAGGGTGCTGTTCGGGTCGGTGAGGTGGCGGAGTGCGAGCGCGCGGAACACATGCGGATGAATCTCCGCGAGACTCGGCCCGTAGGCGGCGCTGGCGGCGACGTGCCACTCGTGGTCGGAGAGATCGAGATTGGCGGTGGCGTCGGTCGCGGCGAGCGCCGCCCGCACCACGTCGGGCGCGAGGTCGGCGAGCGGGTCCGACAGCGCTCCACCCACTCGCTCGACGAACCGGCGCGCGTGGCGGTCGCGGAGCTTCTTTCCTGCTTTTGAGAGCGGCGCGAGCATCAGCGCGGAGTGCTCGCCGCTGCGCTCGCTGCGCGTGGTTGCGAGATAGATCGTCGAAAAATCATTGCGATGCCAAAAGCGGACGAGTTCGGGCGTCGCGCCGTAGCCGACGCCGAGCCAGTCGGCGTCGACGCCGTCGCGAAGCTCGTCGAGGAGCCGCGAGCCGAGACCGCGCGAGCGGGCGGCGGGGTGGGTAGCGATGCGGAGCACGCGCTGGCCCATGGTGACTCCCGCCCGCTCGTCGCGGAGCTGACTCGTGAGCACGTCCGGAAGGAGATGGCCCTTGATGCGACTGCCCTCGTACACCTCCCGGCGCAGGTCCTCCGGAAGCCCACCCTCGCGCGCGAGTAGCGCGACCGAGCCGACGTGGCCCTCGTGCAGGAGCGCGTGGACCGAGACGTTCGGCGCGTCGAGCAGGCGCGCGAGGTCGTTCGGTTCCGTCCGGTAGTGGGCGGCGACGAGCAGCCCGAACGCCTCGCGCAGGCGGTGTTCGTCGGCGCGCAACTCGGCAGGGTCCAACTGTGCGTACGCGACGGTTTCGGGCGTGGCAGCCGCGACCAGCGGCGCGACGGGCGGGCGCGCATCGAGCGCGAGCGCGCGGAACGCCCATACCTCGATCGGGTCGCCAGCGGCGTATCTGATGGGGTCGTCGAGGCGCGCTTCGACCACCGAGAAATCGCTGTCGGCGAGGTGGTCGCGAAAGCGCACTGAGAACCCGCGGCCGGCTCCCTCGTAGCCGTGAACGGTCGTGACGAACGCGACCGCCGGCGCGTCGAGAAATTCCGCGAGCCGGCCGACGGGGAGCGCGGCGGCCTCGTCGACGACAACGACGTCCGCCCATCCGGTCTGCTCGACGGCGACCGCCGGCTCGGCGAAGCGCACCGCTCCACCGCCCAGAGTGTCGAGGTGCTGTGGAGCGTCGTCCTGATCCACGCCGGCGAGCGCGTCGAGACCGTCGAGCAACTCTCGCGCGCGCTCGAAGGCCGGTCCGGCGCTGCGGTAGGCGGGGGCGGTCACGAGCACACGCGTTCCCTCGGCCGCCAGCGCCCCGGCGGCCAGCCCGGCGGCGCTCGATTTTCCCCGTCCTCGGTCGGCCTCGACTACGAGCGCGGTGTCCTGTTCTCGAAGGCTCTCGAAAGCACGGACGGCTGCGGTCTGGTCGGCCGTCAGACAGGCCTCGTAGGCTGCTCGTGGAAATTCGTGTTCGTCCGGTGGAGCGGGAGTCATCCGCTGCTCACGCGGTGGCGGGTCGGTCAGACCGTCGCACTCGATAGTTCGAGAATCGACGTCGACGATGGCGATGCCTCGGTGTGCTCGAAGGGTGGCGACCAGCCGCTCGCGGAAGTTGCCGGTTACTGATTCGATATCGTAGGGAGGCACGGCGAGCGTCGCGTCGAAATCGTCGCGCCGAGCGGGCCACTCGTCGAGTGTCGGCACGAGCAACACGAGCAGGCCGCCGCCATCGACCGCTCCCACCGTGCGCCCGATTGCGTTCGGGCGGCAGTCGTCGTGACAGTCGAGCACGACCGCCTCCCGAGTTCGGCCGAGAAGCGTATCGGCGCGTTTCGGCGTGACGCGCTCGCAGTCGAGTCGTTCGCCGTCGTCGGCGACGAGCGTCGTCGCTCCGCGCTCGATGCCGGCCCCGTCGAGCGCCTCCCGCGCTCCGGCGTAGCACGCCGCGCGCTCGCCCGCGAGCACCAGCGCGCGGCGCTCGTTGGCCCGTCGGGCCTCGGCGCGAAGCGCGGCCACGAGGTCGGCGATCATACCGATTCGGGGATACGCGGCGGCATGGGCGCGTCGGTTCGGCGTGGGGCGCGTGGGCGACCCATACTGTTTAGTTCTGTTATCACGAAGGAAGATAGAATGGGCGACGGCGACACATCCGCCACGGCGCTGCTCTCGCGACTCAGGGGACGCTTCGGCGACACGTTCGATTCCGACGAACCGCGATGGAAACGCTACGCGACGGTGCTCCAGTTGCTGTTCGTGGTGGTCGCGGCCTTCGGCGGCGTCATCGCAAGCGCGACCTCGACGGTCATCGACCGAACGACGAGCGTGGCCCAGAGGAGTGGCCCTCTACTGGCCGAATTTCTCTGGCCGGTTCTGTTGGGAGCGACGGCGGTCGCGGTGGCGGTCTGTCTGGTCGTCGTCGTTCTCTCGGTGCGGAACGTATGATATGAAACCCACATCGACGGCTATCCCGTGTATGAATGGACCAAACCGACATCGAAGAGGTGAGTGGCAAGTGCCGCACTGAACGAACCTGCCTCGACCAGAAGAACCGAGACCCCAACAACCGTTGCGAAGTATATCACGGCGACGATTGATGCCGCAGCGAGAAGGACGAAAGCGGCTTTTTTGCCTGCTGGAGCGTCTCGATACAGCCGATTGGCGCGTAGTCCCGTTTCGGTTTGCCGATGCCAGTAACCGAAGCCAACCCCGATGAACGCCCCGACGGTGAGTGCAATCAGAAAGGCGGACAGTCGGATGGAGTCACCGACGTACTCGTAGATGAAAAATATGGACCAGAAAATCCACAGTACGACGAATCCGACGGCCCATAGCGCCCCCTGTTCGAAGAGGTGGTCGGGGACGTCGTTCGTCTGAGTAGCCATATACACGCTATACTGGTTAGTAACAAAAATCCGTGCCGACTGGCCGTGCGCTCGCCTCGCACGCCGTGGGCGGTTTGAAAGCGCTTTTATGCCGGGCTACGCTACCGCTGGCTACAGCCTGTGCGGGGTTGTGAAGCTCCCAGCCTCAGGGACTCGGTCGGCGGGGGAGGAAGAGCCTGCGCACGGGAAGGACCACACAATGTCAGTTTATGTCACCTATGACGTTCCGGCGGACTTAGAAGACGACGCCATCGAGGCGCTCGAAGTCGCCCGGGACACAGGCACCGTCAAGAAAGGCACCAACGAGACGACCAAGGCCGTCGAGCGCGGCAACGCCGAACTCGTCTACATCGCCGAGGACGTCAGTCCCGAAGAGATCGTGATGCATCTGCCCGAACTCGCCGACGAGAAGGAGATTCCCTTCGTGTTCGTCGAGACGCAGGACGACGTCGGCCACGCGGCGGGTCTCGAAGTCGGCTCGGCCGCCGCGGCCATCGTCGACGCCGGCGACGCCGACGAGGACGTGGCAGACATCACCAGCACCGTCGAGGACCTCCGCTAGGACGATGAGCGCAGAAGGAACTGACTCCACGCCCGCCGAGGTCATCGAGGTCGTCGGCAAGACCGGGATGCACGGCGAGGCGATGCAGGTCAACTGTCGGATTCAGGAGGGCGAGAACAGAGGACGGATCATCACGCGCAACTGCCTCGGGCCGGTCCGCGAGGGCGACATCATCCAACTCAGGGAGACCGCCCGCGAGGCCGACTCGATAGGGGGTCGTTGATGGTCGACTCGCGGTCGTGTGACTACTGCGGATCGGACATCGAACCCGGCACGGGGACGATGTTCGTCCGCGTCGACGGGCAGGTCATCCACTACTGCTCGTCGAAATGCGAGAACAATGCCGATCTCGGCCGGGCCTCGCGCGACCTCGAATGGACCGCCGAGGGCCAGCGCATCGGGGCCAGCCGTGCGGGCACCCCCGACGAAGCCGAACAGGTCGCTGCCGAACCGCCGAGCGAGGACGAGACCGTCGCCGACGAGATGGACACCGTCGAGGGTGAAAGCGAGGCCGAGGCGGTCGCTGCAGCAGCCGGCGACGCCGGCTCACGCTCCGGCGAACCCGCCGGTGCGACTGACGAGCGGGTCGACGGCGACGCCACGGCCGACACCGACGAACTCGACGAGGTCGAGGGTCGGAGCGCCGGTGGCTCGGACCCCGACATCGAGGAGGACCAGGACACGGCGAACGTCGACGAGAGCGAGGCCGAGGCGAACGTCGGCGAGGAGACAGTCCGCGAGACCGACGACGAAGGCGAGGACGACCAGTGAGTAACGACGAGCGAACCTTCGTGATGGCCAAACCCGATGCCGTCCAGCGGGGGCTGATCGGCGAGATCGTCTCCCGACTCGAAAGCAAGGGGCTGAAGATGATCGCCGGGAAGTTCATGCACATCGACGAGGAACTCGCCCACGACCACTACGGCGAACACGAGGGCAAACCGTTCTTCGACGGACTCGTGGAGTTCATTACGTCCGGACCCGTCTTCGCGATGGTCTGGGAGGGCGACGACGCCACCCGGCAGGTCCGCCGACTGATGGGCGCGACCGACGCGCGCGACGCCCAACCGGGCACGATCCGGGGCGACCTCGGCAACGACCTCGGACACAACCTGATCCACGGCTCCGACCACGAGGACGAGGGCGCGAACGAGCGCGAGATCGATCTCTTCTTCGACGACGAGGAACTCCTCGACTGGGATCGCGACGCCTCGTCCTGGGTCTACGAATAACCCGCTTCGCCCGGTTTCTCGCATCGGACACGTAGCGAGCAATCGTTTTTCGGCTGCTTCAGACGTTCGTGGCCCGCTCGCCGCCGAACAGTGTGAGGAAGCCGATGCTGGCGACGCCGATGGCGAAGGCGGCCACGCCCGCAATCAGGAGTGTCTCGCTGTAACCGACCAGCGAGGCGACGGCGACGAACAGCGGCGGACCGACGGTCGTGCCGAGTTGGAGGATGCTCGTCCGGATGCTCATGATACCCCCGCGAAAGGCGTCCGGCGTGAGCGCGTTCAGCGCCGTGTCGGTGATGGGTTCGGCGAAGCCCTGGCCGAAGCCGAACAGGAAGAGCGCGCCGGCGAGCACGAGCACCGAGTCGGTGAGTGCGGCGACGCTGAGGCCCACCCCATACGTGAGGAAGCCGAGCGCGATGAGCCGTAACGGCGAGAGATAGCCGAGCAGGCGCGAGGACTGCGAGGAGGTCATCCCCATCGCCACCGCCGGCAGTCCGAGGAGAAGTCCGATAGCGCCCGAGGAGAGCCCATATGATTCGTTGAGGACGAACGGGACGACCGTGAGCTGTGCGCCGTAGAGGATGATGAAGATGCCGAAGATCGCCGTATAGAGCGCGAGCGCCGTTCGTGTTGGCACCGCCCGCGCCGCCTCGACGAAGTAGGAGAGACCGGACGACCCCGATTCGCCCTCGGGGTCGGGTAGGATCGCCGAACCGGCGACCGCGACGACGACCGCGAGCGCGAAGCAGACGAACGGGACGGTCCACGAGATGAGTGCGAGTCCCCCACCGATCAGAGGGTAGCCGGCCGCACCGATGGCGAGGATGGCGGCGTTCAGCCCGATGAACCGACTGCGTTGCTCGCCGGCGAAGATGTCGCCCAGCAGGGTGACGGTGAGGCTCATGATGGCGCTACCGGCGGTGCCCTGTACGACTCGGAGGGCGAGAACGGTCGTGAAGTCGCCGACGAAGACGACCGCAAAGCCGCTGACGCCGAACAGGAACAGCGAGGGGACGAGCACGCGCTTGCGTCCGATGCGGTCGGAGACGAGTCCCACGAAGGGTGTGAGGACGATGCCGGGGAAGGTGAACGCCGAGATGAGCAGGCTCGCCTGACCGGCCGAGACGTCCCACGCCGCCTGAATCGTCGGTAGCGCCGGGCTGATGAGCGAGACGCCCATCACGCTCACGAGCGTGCTCGCGAAGATGACGAGCACCGTCGGCGACCGTTCGGTTCCGAGCCGCGTCGATAGCAGTCCTTTCATGGAGACACCCGCGCGGCGCTCGGTCGATAGTAAACGGATCCATCACGACATCGCGGAAATCGAACGAACCGCCGTGCACGTCGCGCGTTGGCCACGATTCGGCCATCCGGCGTTTGAAGTTTACGTACCGTGATGGCAGCCACAGTACTGGTCGCGATGGCACGGCGGATTACTGATAAACCCGCCCCATGTGCGGGGAAATCTATATGCGCTCACGCTGCCCACCGACGAGCGTGCTACTGATCGACACGACACACATGATGGACGACCGGCCTTCCGGGCGGGTCGGCGGGCGATGACGGTCCAGATCACCCCGGAGTTGAGTCGCGAGGAACTCGCCGAGCGACAGGACGAACGGCTCGTCGAGACGGTCGAACGCGCCTACGAGAACGTTCCCTTCTATCGGGAGCGGCTCGACGACCGCGGCGTCTCGCCCGCCGACATCGGCGGTATCGACGACATCGACCAGCTGCCGACGACGACCAAAGACGCCTTCCGCGAGGAGTATCCTGACGGGTTGTTCGCGGTCGACGACGAGGAGGTCACCCGAATTCACGCCTCCTCGGGAACGACGGGAAAGCCGAAGGTTGTCGGCTACACCGCCGACGACATCGAGCGCTGGGCGGCGGTCGTGGCGCGCTCGCTTGCGGCCGCCGGGGTCGAACCGGGCGACACGGTGCAAAACGCCTACGGCTACGGACTCTTTACTGGTGGTCTCGGATTCCACTACGGCATCGAACGGCTCGGCGCGACGGTCGTGCCGATGGGCGGCGGGAACACGGCCCGTCAGCTCACCATGTTACAGGACATGGGGAGCGACGCACTCTCGTGTACGCCCTCGTACTGCCTCTATCTCGCCGAATGTGCCGAACAGCAGGGTCTCGATCCGCGCGACCTTCCGCTCTCGACCGTGATCATCGGCGCGGAGCCGTTCACTGACCCGATGCGCGAGGAGATCGAGGCGGCACTCGACGTGACCGCCATCGACATCTACGGGCTCTCCGAGATCATTGGGCCGGGCGTGGCGATGGAGTGCGCCGAGGCACAGGACGGCCTGCACGTCTGGGAGGACCACTTCTATCCGGAGATCATCGATCCCGACACCGGCGAGACTCTCCCACCCGGCGAGACGGGCGAACTGGTGTTGACGACGCTCACCAAAGAAGCGCAGCCGATACTCCGCTACCGAACGGGCGACATCACCCATCTCTACGAAGAAGAGTGTGACTGTGGACGGACCGAGCGACGGATGGGCAATATTACCGGACGGACCGACGATCTGCTCATCGTTCGCGGCGTCAACGTCTATGCGAGCCAGATCGAGGAGACCATGCTCGACATCGACGAGGTGGCTCCCCACTACCGCCTCGACCTGCGCCGCGAGGACACTCTCGACACGATGGAAATCACCGTCGAACCGCACGAACAGTCCGGGACCGCTCCCGAAGAGCTTCGTGCGGCGATCGACGAGCGACTCAACGACGAATTGGACGTCTCGCCCGACAGCATCGAGGTGGTCGACCCCGGTACCATCGACCGCACCGAGGTCGGGAAGGTCAAGCGCGTGTTCGACCACCGATAGTCAGGCGAACAGTTGCGAGAAGAGCGCGTGCTGACCCCGATGAAGGCGCTCGATGAACGCCGATTTGCTGATTTCGAGGTCGGCGGCGACCTCGGCGGCGGTCGCTTCCCGCGGGACGGTGAAGTAGCCACGGGCGACGGCCGCCCTGAGCGCCTCCTCCTGTCGGGGCGTCACGTTCCAGCGCTGGGCGATGGCTTCTTCATCCTCTGTCTGAAGCGGATAGGCGCGTTCGAGCGTGACGCCGACGGTCTCACCGGCGGTGTTCAACACACCTCTAAGGACCTCGTGGCCGACGACCGCGCCGGTGACGGTCGCGCTGCCATCGCGATAGCGCAGCGACTCGACGATGAGACCCGCGCTCACGAGGTCGTGGACCACACAGGGCTGTTTCGAGAGACAGCGCCCGTTCTGTCGGCCGTCGACGCGCGTGAGGTGGAGATAGCGGATGCGCTCGTCGCCGTCGAGCGCCGCGGCGAAGCGCTCGGATTCGGGTGCGGTGAAGCTCAATAGGGTATATCCGTCGGCGCGTAGCTGTGGCGGCTGGGCGTCGATTTCGACGCCTGCCGTCCGCGTGGAGTCGGCCAGCGGACAGTCGTCGTCGCGCACGCGGAACTCGACGACGAGACACTCGTCTATCACGAGCGACGTTGCCGCCGCCAGTATATAAACCCCGTTCATGGACGTGTGAAGGACTATGACGTTGGGAAGCCAACGTGACGGTGTATCATGGACCTCGAAACAGTCAAAGAGCGCGCCGGGCCGCGCCAGTTCAGCCCGGACGACGACATGCCCAGAGAGTACCGCGAGGCGGCGACGCGGATGATCCAGTTCCACGCGAACTCGGAGATCATGGGTGCGTACCTCGAACGCCCGTTCATCCGCGAGGCCCCGAGTCTAGATAGGAAATTAGCCTACTCGGCGAAGACGCAGGACGAACTCGGCCACGGCCAGTTGCTCTACCGGGCGGCCGAATCGCTCGGCATCAAGACACGCGACCAGATGCTCGACGAACTCGCCAATGGCGAGGGCAAGTTCCTGAATTGTTTCCACTACCCGATGGAGTCGTGGGTCGAGACGCCGATGGTCGCCTTCTTCGTCGACGGCGCGGCGATGCGCCGGCAGGCAACCCTCAAACGGACGAGCTGGGAGCCGTACGCCCACGCGATGGACAAAGTCGTCTTCGAAGAGGGGTTCCACATCAAACACGGCGAGTCCATCCTGAAGGAGCTCGCCACCGGGTCGAAGAAAGAACAGGAACTGGTGCAGGACGCCTTCGAGACGTGGTGGCCGCGCATCATCCAGTTCTTCGGGCCGACCGACGACAAATCTACCCACCACGGCTTCGCCGCCGAGGTCGGACTGAAACAGATGACCAACGACGAACTCCGGGAGTCGTTCCTCAACCAGTACATCCCGAAAGCCGAGAAATACGGGCTGGAGATTCCCGACACCCCGACCATCGAGCAGGACGCGGACGGGAACTATCAGGTCGACGAGGACGAACTCGACTGGGGGGAGTTCTTCCAGATCGCCAAAAACGACTACGAACCCGGTGTCGGCCAGATCGACTCGCGCAAGCGCGCCCACGACGCGGTCGAGTGGGTCCGCGAGACGCTCGACGAATACGAAGCCACGACGAGCGGCCGCGCGCCGCAGGCGGCCGACTGATGGGGGTGCAAGCATGATCTGGGAAGTCTTCCGCCAGGAGGGAGCCGGCAAGTATCACACCCACTGCGGAAACGTCCACGCGCCCGACCGCGAGATGGCGCTCATGTTCGCCCAGATTCAACACGGCCGGCGCAAGCCAACCCACAGCATCTGGGTCGTCCCGAAAGACGAGATCGGCGAAGTGAACGAAGACGGCGCGAAATTCGGCGGCACCACGAACAAGGGCTACCGCTGGGCGACCCAGTACAACATCACGGCCGCTGCCGAGGAGGTCGCCGACTCCGAGAGCGAACAGGCCGAAGCCGAGAAGGAACGGGGGCGGCGCTGATGGCCGCCAGCGAGAGCCTCTCGGGCCCGAACGAACTCGGAGAGCGCGAGCGAGAAGCCGTCGAGGCGCTGCTCTACCGGCTGGCCGACGACGAGTTCGTGCTCGCCGACCGCTACACCGACTGGCAGGTGCGCGCGCCGACCGTCGAATCGGACATCGCGATCGCCAACATCGCACAGGACGAACTCGGTCACGCGCGGCTCTGGTACGACCTGCTGGAGGACTTCGGGTATTCCGAACCCGACCTGATCTGGGAACGGGACCCCGAAACCTTCCGGCACAGCACGCTCTGTGAACTGCCCTTTGCGGAAGGCGATTGGGCCGACGCGATCGTACGGAGTTACTTCTACGACGAGGCCGAACATCTCCGATTGCGGGCGCTCGAAGACTCCTCGTACCCGCGCATCCGCGACCGCGTCGGCAAGGTCCTGGGCGAGGAGGATTATCACCGCGAGCACGCCGAGAACTGGCTGCGCCGACTCGTGGGCGGCGACGAAGGGAGAGAGCGCGTGCAGGAGGCCGTCGACGAACTCTTCCCCTACGCGCTGACGCTGTTCGAGGAAACGGAAGAGGACGCGGCCATCGACGACCTCGGAATCCGCACCCGCTCGCTTGCCGACATGCGCGCCGAGTGGGTCGAAACCGTCACCGGGACGCTGACCGACGTCGGCATCGATGCCCGCGCGCCCGAGACCGACGAAGACGGGCAGGTAGTAGCCGACGAACTGCCAGACCACGTCGGGCGAGACGGCGACCACACCGACCACTGGGCGAGCCTCTACGACGACATCACGAACACCTACGACGAACTCGGCCGGGATCACGCCGCCCGGCTGATGGAGGATCCCGACGATGAGTAGCGAACTCGGTACCGGCCCCGACATCGACCCGGAGGCGAAATACTGCGCGTACCCCAACTACGAGTCGGGCGAGAACGTCGAAGAACTGCCCGCGACCGGCGCGGAAAGTACGGGAATCGAGCGCGCGGTCTGGGACGCCCTCTACGACATCGACGACCCCGAGATGCCCATCTCCATTGTGGATCTGGGTCTCATCTACGGCGTCGCCATCGAGAACGGCCACGCACGGGTCGACATGACGCTCACGTATACTGGGTGTCCGGCCCGCGACATGCTCCAGGAGACCGTTCGCAGTCGGGTCGCCGCGGTCGAGGGTATCGACGACGCCGATCTCAGACTCGTGTGGTCGCCCGAGTGGACCGTCGAGATGGTGACCGAACAGGGCAGAGAGGACCTCCGGGAATTCGGGCTGAGCATCTGATGAATAGGATTACGGACCCGAGCGTCGAGACCACCGGACAGGACGACCGGGCCGCGTGCCCGTACTGCGAGTCGACGAACACGGAGCGCGAGCATCCGAAAGGACCATCGCTCTGTCGGTCGATGCACTACTGTCACGACTGCAACCAACCGTTCGAGAAGTTCGAATAACCCATTCCTACCCAACAAATGTCTTCAGAAACACAGCAGATCGACGATAGCCGCGACGAGATCAGAGAACGCCACAGCGAGGCGCGCGAGGAACTGCTCGCCGACTCGTACGACCACTACATCGGCGGCGAGTGGGTCGAAAGCGTCTCGGGCGAGACCTTCGAGACGCGCGACCCCACCACGGGAGAGGTGCTCGCGGAAGCACAGGCAGGAAATAGCGAGGACGTCGACCGTGCGGTCGAGGCGGCGTGGGAAGCCTACGAGAGCGAGTGGGCCGACACGGATGGAACGAAGCGCCAGCGCCTGCTCACCGAGATCGCCGACCGCATCGAGGAGAAGCGTAACGAGATAGCGAAAATCGAAACGCTCGACAACGGCAAACCCATCCGCGAGGCGCGCGCCGACGTCGCGCTCGTCGCCGACCAGTTCCGCTACTTCGCGGGCGCGGCCCGCACCCACGGGGGCGAGACCGTTCCCTCCGGTAGTGGGAAGTCGATTCAGACGCTCCGCGAGCCATATGGAGTCATCGGCGCGGTCGTGCCGTGGAACTTCCCGCTGCTGATCGCCTCGTGGAAACTCGCGCCGGCGCTGGCTGCCGGCAACTGTGTGGTTCTCAAACCCGCCGAACAGACGCCGCTGTCGGTTCTCAAGGTTATGGAGGAGATCGACGACGTGCTTCCCGATGGCGTCGTCAACGTCGTGACGGGCTACGGCGAGGAGGCCGGTGCGCCGCTGACGGGGCACGAGGACGTCCGCAAGGTTTCGTTCACTGGCTCGACCGCGGTCGGCAAGGAGGTCATGAAGGCCGCCGCCGAGAACGTTTCGGATGTCACCCTCGAACTCGGCGGGAAGAGTCCCGTGGTGGTGTTCCCGGACGCCGACGTCCAGCAGGCCGTCCGAGTCATGATGCTCGCCATGTTCTACAACACCGGCGAGTGCTGCACTGCGGGCACGCGCCTGTTCGTCCACGAAGACATCTACGAGGAGTTCATGGATGCCTTCGTCGAGAGCGCCGAGAGCCTACAGATGGGCGATCCGCTCTCGAAGGACACCCGATTGGGTCCCAAGGTCTCCGAAGAGCAGGTCGAGCGCACGCTCTCGTACGTCGAGCAGGCCAGAGAGGACGGCGCGCGCATCGTTACTGGTGGGGGTCAGCCCGACGACGACGCGCTCGCGGACGGCTGTTTCGTGGTTCCCACGGTGATCGACGATATCGACCACGACTCCAAGCCCGTTCAGGAGGAGATATTTGGACCTGTGGAGGAGGTCTTCGCGTGGTCGGACTACGACGAGATGATGGAGAAAGCCAACGATGTCGATTACGGGCTCGCGGCGGGCGTCATCACGAACGACCTCCCGAAGGCGAATCGTGCCGCGCGCGACATCGAGGCGGGCAACATCTGGGTCAATCAATACAACGACTTCCCGGCCGGCCAGCCCTTCGGCGGGTTCAAACAGTCGGGCATCGGCCGTGAGCAGGCCGAGGAGACCCTCGATCACTACTCACAGACCAAGACGATCAACATGAACCTGTAGCGCCGACACACTCCGCCGGCAGAACTGTTTTCGAGAATCGAAGCGGGGCGGCGCTATTCGGCGCGGAAGATCGGTGCGGTCTCTCCGCTTTCGAGCACACCGTCGAAGACCACCCGGTCGCCGATGTCGACGTCGCCCTCCAGCCGAGCGGTCACGCGCGCGCCGTCGAGTTGGACGGTGCCGACTTGATAGGGTCCCTCGAAGCCCGTCGGCGGGACCTGAATCGTCGTTTCGGTGTAGACTTCACCTTCTTCGGGGAGTTCGGTCGTCTCCATGTCGCGGCCGCCACAGTCGTTACAGACCACGAACGGCGTGCCGTAGGTCGCGCCGCAGTCCTGACAGCGCATCCCCAACAGATCGCCGTCTTCAAGCGCCGCGGTCCACTCGTCGTGGGTGAGGCTCATCCGCGCACCTCCAGCACCGACACGACGGTAGTGGCGGCGTCGCCACCCAGATTGTGCGCGACGGCTTTCTCGGCACCGTCGATCTGGCGTTCGTCCGCGTTCCCCCGCAACTGCTCGGTGAGTTCGACGATTTGTCCTGTGCCTGTGGCCCCGATGGGGTGGCCCTTCGCCTTCAACCCGCCCGAGGGATTGATGGGTCGGTCGCCGTCCATCGAAGAGCGGCCCTCGGCGGCGGCAGGCCCACCCTCGCCGTCCTCGAAGAAGCCGATGGCCTCGCTCGCCATCACCTCGGCTCCGGTGAAGCAGTCGTGGACCTCGGCGAAGGCCATCTCGTCGGCGCTCGCCTCGGCCTGCTCGTAGGCCTGCGTGGCGGCGTCGCGGGCGGCCTGCGTCGCGTGCGGGACGGGTTTGGCGCTCAGCGGCACGACGTCCGTCGCGTGGCCGACGCCGCTCACGTCCACAGGGTCGTCGAACGAGTCGGCGCGGTCGTCGCTCGTGACGATCACGGCGCTCGCACCGTCCGAAAACGGACAGCAGTCCATGAGGTGGAACGGGTCGGCGACGACGGGCGAGTCGAGCACTTCCTCCACCGTGACCTCTTTGCCGAAGTGGGCGTTCGGGTTGCGGGTGCCGTTGTCGTGATTTTTCACGGCGACGTGGGCGAGCTGCTCCTCGGTCGTGCCGTGTTCGTGCATGTGCCGTTTCGTGAGCAGCGCGAACACGCCCGGGAAGGTGAGGCCCGTGGGCTGTTCGTAGTGGCGGTCCGAGGCGGAGGCGAAGATGCGCGTCATCTCGCCGGTTCCAAGCCCCGTCTCTGGGGTACAGCGCTCGACGCCACCCACCAACACCGTGTCGTGCACGCCCGTCTCGACGGCCTCGACGGCGTTTTTGAACGCGTTCGAGGAGGTCGCACAGGCGTCCTCGTAGCGCTGGCAGGGAACGCCCGCGAGACCGATCTGCGAGGCGACCGCCGGCGCGAGGTGCGTGTCGTTTTCGGTCTGGCCGCCCATCGCGTTGCCGAAGTAGAGGGCATCGATGTCGTCCGAACCGACGTTGGCGTCGTCGTACGCGCCGAGTGCCGCCTCGGCGAACAGTTCGGAGAGAGTGCCCTCGTGGACGCCGAACGTCGTCATGTCGGCACCCACGACGCTTGCTCGTGTCATCGACGATGATTGGGGATGGACGCACAAAGACCTACCGAGGCCGGACGAGTCAGTGTGCCGCGTAGCCGCCGTCGACGACGTGAACCTCGCCGGTCGCGTACGAGGCCGCGTCGCCCGCGAGATAGACCGCCGTGCCGGCGATCTCCTCCGGGTCGGCGAAGCGGTCCTGTGGAATCTCGTCGAGAAGTTCCTCGTGGATGGCCTCGTTGTCCCGAACGCCCTCGGTGAACTCGGTTTTCACGTAGCCGGGCGCGAGCGCGTTGACACGGATGTCGGGTGCCCATTCGACCGCGAGGGTCCGCGTCAGTCCCACTATCGCGTGTTTCGATGCCGTGTAGGGTGCTTGGTAGGGGAGTCCAACGACGCCGCCGACGCTGGCGACGTTCACGATGGCCCCCTCTCCGTCGCGCTCGTCGACCCGGCGGGCGAACTCGCGCGCACACCGGAAGGCCCCGGTCGCGTTCACGCTAATAATGTGCTCCCACGTCTCGATGTCGAGGTTCTTCGCGTCGCCGAAGTAGGGGTTCGTGCCCGCGTTGTTCACGAGGACGTCCACCGAATCGAACGCTTCCTCGGCGCGGTCGAACGCCGCCGCGATCGCCGGGCCGTCCGTCACGTCGGCCGTGCAGGCGATGGCCACACCCCCACCCGCATCGATGCGTTCGACGGTCGCTTCGAGGTCGCCCTCTGAGCGGGCGAGCGCCACCACGCTCGCGCCCGCCTCGGCCATTTCGAGGGCGATTGCTTCGCCGATACCTCTGCTAGCCCCCGTCACGAGCGCTACGCGACCGTCGAGCGAGAAGCGTTCGAGTCCCATACCGCCTCTCCGCCGCCGAGTGCAATAAGCGTCGAGATGGCTCGCCCGAACCTTCACGAACCATCATCCATAGCCAGCGTTATGCCACATCCCTGCGGAGTCGGGACATGGCGCTCGAAGAACCCGATTTGAGCGGGCGGACCGCGTTCATCACCGGCACCACGAGGGGCATCGGCAAGCAGGTCGCGCTCGCACTCGCCGAGGCCAGCTGCAATATCGTCTCGACAGGGAAGACCGTCGACGACCGCGATAGCGACCTCGACGGGACGATTCACGAGACTGCCACGGAGTGCGAGGAGAAGGGTGTCGACGCACACGCCATCCAGTTGAACCTGCGCGACGAAGGCCAGATCGAGGCGGCCGTCGCCGAGGCCATCGACGTCTTCGGCGAGGTAGACATCGTCATCAACAACGCGAGTGCCATCCAGATGGCTCCTGTCGAGGAGTTGCCGGCCAACCGCTTCGACCTGCTGACCGACGTGAATATCCGAGGCACGTATCTCACGTCCCGGGCGTTCATCCCCCATCTCAAGGAGATCGGCGGCGGGCGGATTTTGACGAACGCACCCCCTGTGATGGTCGACCGCGCGCCCGGTGAGGCCGCCTACGCGTGGTCGAAGATGGGGATGACCTTCGTCACGCTCTCGCTTGCGAGCGAACTGTCGGGGACTGGAATTGCGGCGAACAGTTTCTGGCCCGTGACCGCCATCGACACGCGCGCGACGCGCTATTTCGGGATGGGAACCGAGGACGACTGGCGCTCGCCCGACATCGTTGCGGACACCGTGCTCGAACTGCTCGCGCGCGACGCCGACTTCACGGGCAACGCCGTCTACGACGAGGACGTGCTCCGCGAGGCCGGCGTCACCGACTTCTCGAAGTACAATCTCACCGAGGGCGACCCGGCTCCGATGTCGGCACAACTGTTCGACCCCGACTACGAGCGCCCCGCCTGACTTCCGTCGAGTCACCGCCGGGACGAGGAACTATGTGGGTGCTCCCCGAACGATGCGGACACACATGGCACGGAACGCAGCGAGCGACGTGGGGGTTTCGTTCAACACCGACGAGGAAACCCGTCTCGTTCTCCAGAGCCTCGACGAGTTCCTCGAGCGGGAAGTCGAGCCGATCGCCGAGGAGTTGGGCGAGACGCTCACGAACCCACGGCTCGGCCACGAGCCGGATGGACGACTCACGGACGAGGTGCTCGACGCCATCGGCGAGATTCGGAGAAAAAGCGCCGAAGCGGGCTACTACGCGATGAACCTCCCCGAGGAGGTCGGTGGCGAGGGCGTCCCGGCCGTGATGTGGTATCGCGCGAACAGGTATCTCGCAGGGTCGGGCGTGCCGCTCGCGAACGAGGTGCTCGCCGGTCCCGAAGGCCCGAAACCGCTGCTCGCGGCCGCCGAGGGCGAGCAGGTCGAGAAATACCTGAAGCCGGCGATAGCCGCCGAAAAGACGACCGCGTTCGCCCAGACCGAACCCGGTGTGGGGTCTGACTCGCCGAACATGACCACCAGCGCCGAGCGTACCAGCGGGCACGCAGGCGACGGCTGGATTCTCAATGGGACGAAACAGTGGATAACGAACGCGCCGTACGCCGATTTCGTGCAGGTGTTCGCCCGGACCACGCCACAGGAGGAGGCGGGCCGTCACGGCGGCGTCACGTGTTTCATCGTCGAAGCGGGCGAGTACGAGGTCGGCGCGCTCAACAACGCCGTCGGCTCGGTGGGCCGACAGGCCGAACTCCGCTTCGACGACGTGTGGGTGCCCGAGGACAGGATACTCGGCACGGTCGATGCGGCCTTCTACGACGCGATGGGCTTTCTCGGTCTCGGCCGGCTCGAAATCGGCGCGCAGGCGGTCGGGCGCACCGAGTGGCTGCTCGACCAAGCGACCGAGTTCGCCAACGACCGCGAGGCGTTCGGCCGTTCGATCGGGGATTTCCAGTCGATTTCGCACAAGATTGCCCGCGGGCGGGCGAACAACTACGCCGCGGATGCCGCCGGCCTGCGGTGTGCGTGGCTGCTCGACGAGGGGGAAAGCGCAATCGCCGAATCGTCGATGCTGAAGTGGCTCGCCACGAACACCTTCTGGGAGGTCGCCGACGACGTGGTGCAGGTCCACGGCAGCAGCGGCCTCGCGGAGGAGAACCCGTTCATGGACCGGCTGCACGAGGCGCGCATCTTCCGCATCGTCGAGGGCACCGACGAGATCCAGCTCAACACCATCGCCAGCCAGCTCGGTCTCGGGTAACATCGACGCGAACGCGCCGCTCGCACCGTCGTCACGACGACAGGTCCTTGAGCGCCCGCCACCTTTTGTCGGCGTGAACCGCAAACGCCTCGGTATCGTCGGTGTGGCCGCTGTCGGCGGTGTGGTCGGCGTCTGGAGTGCGTTCGGACTGCTGCGCTCGCGCTCGGTCGAGCGCGTCGGATACACGGTGGAGCGAACCATCGACGACCGGACGGAGATTCGACGCTATCCAGAACTGACCCGCGTCGAAACCACCGGTTCCTCGAACCGTGAGGCGTTCAGACGGCTGTTCGAGTACCTCCAGGGCGCGAACGCATCCCGCTCGGAGGTGGCGATGACCGCACCGGTCCGCACCGGCGAGGACGGCGAGACCAGCGAGAAGGTCCCGATGACTGCACCCGTTCACACCGACACTGGCGAATCGGTGTCGATGACTGCGCCCGTCCGCACCGACAAGGACGAGGAGAACGGGGTACGGATGGGATTCTATCTCCCCGAGAAGTACACGCCGAACACGGCCCCGCAACCGACCGACCCCGACGTCTCGCTCGCCGTCGAGCCGCCGCGGTCGGTCGCCACGCGCCGCTTCTCGTGGTGGGCGACCGACTGGCGGACGAGTCGCCAGCAGTCGAAACTGCTCGATACGCTCGCTGATACCGAGGTACAGCCGACCGGCGAGCCGTTCGTCCTCGGTTACGACGACCCGTCGACGCCGCCGTTCCTGCGGACCCACGAGGCCGCCGTCGACGTCGAGTGGTAGGCGACGCGCCGCGCGGGACGTGGATGGTCGGTGTGTCGAACGGCCCCGACAAGGGACCGAAACCGGCGATTACTGGAGGTAGCTCGGTTCCTCGGCGTCGCAGGTCTCCTCGTGCTGTTCGGCCTCGTCGGCGGCGTCGAACATGAGGCCGCAGTGTTCGCATTCGTACCACGTTATGCCGTCGCGCTCGGTTTCGCGCACCATACCGGTGGTGGGCCATCGGAGCCTAAAGGCGTTACCCCCATGAGAACGCTGAAGGCCGTCGGTTCGTAGTGTATCGTATGGCCGGTCGGAACGAGGGCGTCGACCTCGTCGTCGAGGGTGCACAGAAGCGGGACGCGGGCCGAGGAGTCGCCCGTCTCCCCGAAACGGCCCGCCACGCGCTCGGCGTACTGAGCGGCGACACGGTGGTCATCGACGGCGAGCGCGCCACGGTGGCGAAGGTCTGGCCCGCGAGTGGCGACCTCGCGGGCGACCGGGTACGCATCGACGCCGACACGCGGACGAACGCCGGCGTGAACGTCGGCGACTCCGTTACCGTGTCGCCCGTCTCGGTCGCCGAGGCGGATCGAGTGACCATCGACGTCCCCGCGACACTCGACGCGACCGAGAAACTCACGGCGCTTCTCAAGCGCGCGCTGCTCGACCGCCCCATCAAAACGGGCGAACAGGTGCGCATCGAGCGCCTCGGCGCTGACCCGCTCGCCATCGCCTCGACCACGCCGGAGGGGACCGTTCGCATCACGCAGGACACGACCGTAACGCTCAGCGGCGGAGCCGATACCGAGACCCGTGCACCGCCTACGACACAGACGGCGACCACGACGGGTGAAGCCGGCAAAACCGGCACGAGCGGCGGGTCGCGCGTGACTTACGAGGACATCGGCGGGCTGGACGACGAACTCAACCAAGTGCGGGAGATGATCGAGTTGCCGCTCTCGGAACCCGAACTGTTTCAGGAACTCGGCATCGACCCGCCCTCCGGCGTGTTGCTCTACGGACCGCCCGGCACCGGAAAGACACTCATCGCGCGGGCAGTCGCCGGCGAGGTCGACGCCTTCTTCACGACCATCTCGGGGCCCGAAATCGTCTCGAAGTACAAGGGCGAATCCGAGGAGAAGCTCCGCGAAGCGTTCGAGCGGGCGGCGGCGAACGCACCCGCCATCGTGTTCATCGACGAGATCGATTCCATCGCGGCCGCGCGCGGCGACGACGCGGACATGGAGACCCGCGTCGTCGCCCAGCTACTCACCCTGATGGACGGTCTCGAAAGCCGCGGGCAGGTCGTCGTCATCGGTGCGACGAATCGGGTGGACGCCATCGACCCCGCGCTCCGCCGGGGCGGGCGCTTCGACCGCGAGATCGAGATCGGCGCGCCCGGCGAGGCGGGCCGCCGCGAAGTTTTGGATGTACACACCCGCTCGATGCCGCTCGCCCCGGATGTAGACCTCGACCGGTTGGCCGCCCGCACGCACGGTTTCGTCGGGGCCGACCTCGAATCGCTCGCCGTCGAGGCGGCGATGGCCGCACTCCGAAATCGTGAGGAACGCGATTCGCTCGAAGTCACCCGTGGGGATTTCGAGACCGCGATGGCTGCCGTCGACCCGAGCGCGATGCGCGAGTACGTCGCCGAAACCCCAAATACGAGTTTCGACGACGTCGGGGGGTTGGACGAGGCGAAAGCCACGCTCACCGAGGCCGTCGAGTGGCCGCTCTCCTACGGCGCGCTGTTCGAGGCGAGCGCGACCGACCCGCCCGCCGGTGTCCTGCTTCACGGACCGCCCGGCACGGGCAAAACGCTACTCGCCCGCGCGCTCGCCGGCGAGAGCGACGTGAATTTCATATCTGTTGCTGGTCCCGAGCTACTCGACCGGTACGTCGGGGAGTCCGAGAAAGCCGTCCGGGAGGTGTTCGCCCGCGCCCGACAGGCCGCGCCGGCCATCGTCTTCTTCGACGAGATCGACGCCGTGGCGGGCGGGCGCGGCGAGAGTCACGAGGTCACCGAGCGGGTCGTCTCCCAACTCCTGACCGAGATCGACGGACTGGCCGAGAACCCCAATCTGATGGTGCTCGCCGCGACCAACCGGAAGGACGCTATCGACCCCGCGCTCCTCAGACCGGGCCGCATCGAATCACACATCGAGGTGCCCGCCCCGGACGAGGAGGCTCGAAAAGCGATTTTCGACGTGCACACCGAGGACAAACCCATCGCCGAGGACGTGGATCTCGACGCGCTCGCCGCCAGTTCGGCGGGCTACTCCGGGGCGGACATCGAGGCGCTCTGTCGGGCGGCCTCGATGGCTGCCATCCGCGCGGTCGCAAGCGAACACGACCCCGAGGAAGCCGCGGCCCACGCCGACGAGGTGCTCCTCACCGCGGCACACTTCGCGGACGCCCGCGAATCGATTAGCCCGACCTTCGAATAGGGAGTCGCGCGCTCAGGCCGCCCGCACTCGCAGCAGTTCCCGCACGACCCTCGTCCCGACCCGCACCAGCGTGTACGTCATAGTCACGAGCACGCCGACACCCACCGCAACCATCGGGTTGGTGACGGCCCACAAGAGCACGGGCACGAGCACCACCGCACCGTAGACGACCGCCACATCCCGCGGACCAACCTCTGCGTTCAGCCACCGGTTCCGCTCGGTCCGTCCGTGTCGCGTCGTTCGTCCCCTCATACATGTGATGAGAAGGGCCACGCCACCAAAAATATAATCTGAAATACATTTTTGTAACGAGCCTTACTGAATTCGATTTCAGTAGCGACCCACGGCGTTCAGGTCTCGCTGCGGCGGGTCTCGACCAGCGACAGGTCGCCGTCGAGGGTCGCGTGGAAGCGTTCGTCGTCGAGGTCGATGGCGAGTTCGAGTTCCCACGGGTCGGTCGATTGGACAGTCGTGTGGTCGTCGCTCACACACCAGTCGAGTTTCCAATAGGGCGTCACGCCGAGGTCGATGCCGTGGTCGCGGTGGAAGGCGACGACGGGCGAGCGGTCGAGCAGGCTCAGACCGACCGCCGAACAGAGGCTGTGGTTGCACTGCTCGCAGACGTGGTCGGCGCGAAGCCCGACCCCGAGACAGCACTCACCCTCCTGCGATATCGTCGTTTGCATCCGCCCGCTGCACTCGGGACACACTCCATCTTTGGCGAGACAGTGGAGGTGGCGCACGCGCTGGTCGAACGCGTCGAGGACCTCCTCGTTCGTGCGGTCGTTGAGTCCGCCCGGCGGGAAGGAGTATTCGCCGTGGGCGCGCCCACAGTCGGGACAGTCGAGTGCGAGCATCTCCTCGTCGTAACTCGCCACGAGCGCTTCGCCACACCGGGTGCAGCCGTCGTCGGTCGTGAACGGTTCGAGCCGTGGGTGTTCGGTGAACGACCCCGCGAGCACCGCGCGGACGACCTTCGCGCCGGCGGTGCGGAGTTCGTAGCCAGCCTCCGCTTTTCGGACGTACTGGTCGGTGAGCTTTCCGAGGTGATAGTTGAACTGTGCGCTGTCGCGCATTCCTACCATCTCGTTGAGTGCCGAGAAACGGACGGGTTCCTCATCGGCCCGCCAGAGCGCTTCGAGAATACTCAGTCGGGTTTCGTTCCCGATGAGCGCGAACGCATCCGCCGGCGCGACGCACTCGACGCACTCCTGGATGTCCGGTTTGCTCATGGGTGATCTACCACGACCGGGGAAATAAGTGTTCTTTCGGTGAACCGAGCACGGCTCGTCTGCCCGAGTCACCGGCGTTTCAAGCCGTCCCGAACGCCCCCGACCATCCGTGCGAGCCGCCGACGGATGCGCTGGCGCTGATAGACGCCCTCGCCGACGGCCCAGACGAACGTGAGGAGCAGGCTCACGACGAGGATCGAGAAGGCCCACGTCGGCAGCCACGTCGGTTTGAGCCACGGCGCGACGTGTTGCCAGCGCGTGGCGAGGTCGGTGATCCCGGTCGGCAACGGCGTCGCCGCGACGACGCTCCCCACCGCGTTCGGGACCGTCGGAAACCCCTCCTCGGGGTGACTTCCGCCGTGGAGCGTCGCGTTCCCGGTGGCGTTCTGCTCGCGGATGGTCGGCCCGCCGGGTTCGTCGCCGTGGGCCACTCGCTCCGCGTCGTAAGTCGCCCACGGTGCGTGCATCTCCCAGACGATTTCGCCCGCCGGCGTGACCTCGATCACTCGATGATTCATCGAATCCACGACGAGGGTGTTGCCGTTGGGCAGGCGGTCGGCGTCGCGTGGCCAGTTCATCCCTCCAGAGAGCGTCCACGTGCGCTCCCAACTCCCGTTGCCGGGCGGGCCGCCCGTCCGTGCGTACTCGACGATGCGGTCGTTTTCCGAATCCGCTACCAGTACTGTGGGCGTGCCGTTCGCGCCGTCGAGGTAGGTTGGGTTGTGCTGTTCGAACAGAGTGGAGTGGTCGTCGTCGCGCCCGAGGCGCATCTCGATGGCCTTCGTCGAGCGATTCACGACGATGACCTGGTCCATGTTGCGCACCGAGACGAGGAACTCGCCGTCACGAATCTCGTCGACGTCGTTGACGTGCGTCCAGTCTTTGGTCTCGATACCGTCGGCCGCATCGGCCGGATAGTGGTCTTTGAACTCCCACTCCCACGTCACCTCGTCGGTCGTCCGATCGTAGACGAACACGCTGTCGTTGCTCGGTTGGCCCGTGTCGTAGTTGATGCCCGCGACGAGCAGTTCGTCGCCGTTGATCAAGTCGACGTCGTGGATGTCCGGACTGTCGAACCGTTCGGTCCAGACCCGCTCACGGCTCTCGGGGTCGAACTCGTAGACGACGGTCGTCCCTCCGACGGGGTTGACGACGAGCAGGTTGCCGTTCGCCAACGGGTCGACGTCGTAAAACCAGTTCGTGCGGTTTTCCGGTCCGTCGTGGGTCCAGTTCACCGAGCCGTCCTCGGCGACCGAGACGAGCCGTGCGGGACGGCTCGGCAGCGACACGCCGCGGGCGTGCCAGCCCTGACTGGAAATGACCGTCTCGCTGTCGGGTGTGGTGCTCGTGACGCCACGTTTGAGCGTCGGCTCTTCGTAGGAGAGCGTCAACACGCCGCTAGTGAGGAGCAACGAGAGCACGACGGCTCCCAGCACCCCGCGGACGAGCCAGCGACGCGACGGCAGGCCGACCATGAGCGATACAGTCACGAGCCTCGCATAGCCGTTACGGAAATCGGGACGCGATACGCCTCGTGGACCCGCCCTGCCGCGCCCTCATGGAAATCAGCCCCAAAACGACTGTGTGCGGGCGTACTGGCGTTCTTGGGAGAGGATGTCTCGATAGAAGTCGTCCTCGTTCTCGCGGAGTTTAGCGATGATGCGCGCGGCGTTGTGCGGGCCGACGCCGCGGGCGGCGAGCGCGATGACCGCCTGCTTCCCGTGGCTCTGGACGAGCGTCGCGGCCTGATACGCCCGCCGGGTCTGCTTCTCCTGCTCGTCGTCCTTCTCGTTGGCTTTGATCGCCTCGACGACCTCCTCGGCCCACGGGTTGAGCGCCGCGATGCGCGTCGAGCCACAGAGCGGACACTCGGGCTGGTCGGGGATTCGTCGCACTTCCTGTGTGCGCTCCCACTCCCGACAGTGCAGACAGAACAGTCGCATTCTATCCCCCCGAATCCGTTCTCTCACCGTGTCGATGACGCTCGCGTCGGCGTTCTCGGGCGCGAGCAGTTCCTTGCCCGACGAGCGTCCGTCGATGCCCACCGGCGTGTGCCCATTGTGAGTGACGAGTTCGATATCGCCGGATTCGATTCCCGAGAGCACCATACCAGCATCTTCGACCGCGAGGTCCTCGTGGAACACCTCACGAACTGCCTCGTCGTATATCGGGGTGTCCTGAAGCGCCGCGAGCAGCCGTCCGCGCCCGAATCGCTCGTTGCCCTGCCACGATTTGAGTGCGCCGAACGTCGCCGCGACCTGCGCGAGCTTGAACTTCAGCGCGTCCGAGTTCTTCAGACTGAGTTCGATGATGCCCGCGACGTGCTCCGGTGCTGTCTCTTCCAGAATCTCCACGACGTCGCTTCCGCGCATCCCACGCGGCACGTCGAGTTCGATGCGATAGGGGTCGATCTCCATCCCGACCGACGAACCCGTCTGCTGGCCGAGCAGCGCCGACAGGACTCTCCCCAGGGTCTCGTTGGTCGTGTGACCGAAACACGCATTCACCACCACCGATCGAGGTTCGGATTCGACGACCATCCGGTTCTCGGTCGGCATCGGACTTTCCGATTCGACCTGTTTTTCGAGCGGGTCGAGCGCCTCGCTCGCGGTGTACTCGTCGGTCGGATAGCGCTCCGTGAGGTCGGCTGCGACCGCTGTCCGCGACGCGCCGCTCTCGAACGATTCACCGACTTTTCCACGAATCGTGCCGACCTCGCCCGCGACGGCTTGGGGCACCGGAATCTCCTGGCCGGTCCACGACGGTACTTCGCCAGCGGGGTCCTCGATCGGACTGACCTTCACCTCGCTCTCCTCGTCGTTGACCTCCGCGATGCGCCACATCTCGCCGCGCTGGATGAAGGTCTCACCCGGGCCGGCGAAGTTGACGACGAACCGTTCGTCGAGCGTACCAATCGTTCGTCCAGAGGCCACATCGGAGACAGTATAGGTCTCCTCGTCGGGGATCATCGAGAGGTTGGCGTAGAAATACTGCCACGACCCGCCCGACTTCTCGAGTCTGTCCTGTTCCTCGTCGAGCCAGAGGATCCGGTTGCCCGACAGTTCGCGGACGATCTCGCGGAACGCCTCCTCGCCGAGATCGCGGAACGGGTAGGCGCGCGTGACGATCTCGTAGGCTCGGCGCGCACCGATCTCGCCGAAATCCATGACGAACCCGACGATCTGGTTGGCGACCGTGTCCAGGCTGCCGTGGTGGATTTCGGCCGGTTCGACCAGTCCCTCGTGGGCGCGCCGGCAGATGGCGAGCGCTTCGAGCGTGTCGTCGGGTCGGGTGGTCAGCACGGTACCCGACGAGAGCCGGTCCGAGCGATGGCCCGCCCGGCCCACCCGCTGGAGGAGGCGCGCGACCTCGCGCGGGCTCTGGTACTGGATCACGTGATCGACGCGGCCCACGTCGATGCCGAGTTCCATCGAGGAGGTACAGAGCAATCCATCCAACTCGCCGGCTTTGAATCCGTCTTCGACCTCGATGCGGGCCTCCTTCGAGAGCGAACCGTGATGCACTCCAATTGGCAAATCGAGCGCGTTGCAGCGCGAGCCGAGCGCTTCGGCCGTCTGGCGCGTGTTCACGAAGATGAGGGTGGATTCGTTGTCGGCAACGAGATCGCGGATCGCCCGGACATGGCTCGCGAGGTCGGGATCGCTCGCGAGCTCCGCCGCCAGAGTCTCGTCCTCGTCGGTGATTCGCGGTTTTCGCACTTGCACGTCGAGCCGGCTGCCGACGTCGACTTCGATGAGTGCACAGCCTCGGTCGCCGGTGAGGAACTTCCCCACTTCGCCGGGGTCGCCGACCGTCGCCGAGAGGCCGATGCGCTGGAACTCCCCCGCGAGTTCGCGGAGGCGTTCGAGTCCGATCGTCAACTGCGCGCCGCGTTTCGACGCCGCGAGTTCGTGCACCTCGTCGACCACGACGTGCGAGACATCCGACAGTGCTTTGCGGAGTTTTTCACCTGTGAGCATCGCCTGGAGCGTCTCGGGCGTCGTCACGAGCACGTCCGGCGGGTCGTTCGCCTGCTTTCCGCGCTGATACTGGGTGGTGTCGCCGTGGCGCACGTCGATATCGAGTTCCAACTGTTCGCCCCACCACTCCAGTCGGTCGCGCATGTCGCGGTTGAGCGCCCTGAGTGGGGTGATGTAGAGCGCTGAAATCCCGAATCGCTCCTCGCCCGCGAGCGTGTCGAATACCGGGAGCATTGCGGTCTCGGTCTTTCCCGTTCCCGTGGGGGCGATCACGAGTCCGTCATCGCCGGCCGCGAGCGGCGGAATCGCCTTGCGCTGTGGCTCGGTCGGCGTCGTGAATCCACGTTCGGAGAGCGCCGCCCTGACTCGCTCGCCGAGATGCGTGAAGGCCGCCAAATCGGCGGCGGCCTCGCTGTCTGCCATTGGATCTCATTCGAGCGCGAGCCGATTAAGAACTCCGGGTCAGACCCGCTGATACGCGCCCAGCCGCGTCCCATCGAGCAGATACGCCTCGCCATCGGCGAGTCCGTCGGGCAGAAACGGCGAGAGGAACTCCTGTCCCTCGACGTTCACCCATGTACCACCCGAAAGCCGGTTGAACGCCGGGAAGACGACGAGCTCGCCGTCGATATCCAGTTCCTCACCGTAATGCTCGACGAACGGCTCCGACGCGAGCGACCCGCGGAGCCACGCGCGCTCGGCCCGACTCCCGCCCACCTCGTCTTCGAGCCGCACGGTCGGATGCTCGTGGCCGACACAGACCACCTCGGCTTCGAGGACTCGCCTGCTCGGCCACGTGTGGCCGTGGGCGAAGCCCACCTCTCCCACTCGAATACCGCCCGTCGGCGTCACCGCTATTTCGTCGTCCAGTTCGATTGTCAGTGACTCGATATCGCCGTCGTGGTTGCCCTTGACGAGGGTGACGGGTACGCGCTCGGTGACTGATTCCAACAGCGATTCGAGTTCGTCGCGTTCGTCGCCCCGCGAATCGCCGATTGCGTGGGCGAGATCGCCGAGGAAGACCACGCGCTCGACATCCGTCCTCTCGACCAGCGTGAGCAGATGCTCGCGGCGTTCGGCGGCCTGACTCGGCAGCGAGACGCCCTCCCAGCGGAGCGCGGCTTCGAGTCCAGCATGGTAATCGGCGACACAGAGGACGCGCTCGCTACACTCGACGACGGCCGCCGGTTCGTCCGGCACCGGCTCGACCCGTGTCATCAGATGGGCTTGAGTGTGTCGTCGTCGGGTTCGTAACACTCGCCGCTCATTAGCGCCGACTGGATTCCGTCGGTCGCTTGCTCGCGCGTGAGATCGTGCTCCTCGACGACGTGCCCGACGACCGCCTCACGGGCCACGCCGTCGCCGTCGTCGAGTGCCGCCATCGCCGCGACGACCGCCTCCTCGGGGTCGGTGGTTGCGGCTTCGCCCGCCGCGTCGTCCGCCGCTGACTCGGTGTCCTCGTCGAATTCGTCGTCGGTGTCCTCCGTGGCCGCCGTCGGTTCGGCGTCGTCGGTCGCCTCTGTCCCGACGGTTTCGCCGGCGTCCGTCGTCCCGGCGTCACTCGCGGTCGATTCGGTTTCGTCATCTGGGTCGGTTGCGTCGTCCGGCACGGGCGTCTCGATGTCGGCTTCGCCCGGTCCATCGACCTCGCTCGCGCTCTCGAAGTCGGTGCCAAACTCCTCCTCGATGCGCTCGCGCTCGTCGGCGTCGAGTTCGAACTCCTCGGGGTCGTCGAGGTCCGCCTCGGCGGCTTCCTCGTCGCCCTCCGCGGCGCCCTCCTCATTGGGTTCGGCAGATTCGTCAAACGAATCCTCGACGGATTCGCCAGCTTCGGCGTCCGACTGCGACGGTTCCACCGCCGTTTCCGTGGGTTCCGAGTCGCCGGTTTCGAGTGTGGAATCGGTCTTGTCACTCGGTTCGGCTTGAGTATCGACCGGTGAATCATCCGTCGGTTCGGTCTCGACAACTGACTCGCCGTCACCCGAAACCACTGCTCGGCCCGTCTCGACAGCCGTTTCGGTTTCCGATTCTTCGGTCGCGTCCGCCGACTGGGGTTCGTCACCTGCTCTCTCGTCGACCGGTTCGGCCGGCCCCGTCGAGCCCTTGTCGGGTGCGACGTCGAGCGCACGGACCTCCTCGCGTTCGCCGGCGACCACCCGCGCCGCGTCGAGCGCCATCCCCTCGATGGCGTCGAGATACGCCGGCGTCGTGCCGTAGTGCTCCAGCGCGCGCGGTATCCCGGCGGCGAGCCCCGCCTCGACGCCCTCCGCTTCGAGCGCCTCACCGAGTACGTCGCCGCGCTCGTCGCGGGCGAGCGCGTCTCGCATCGTCCGCACCCGTTCGAGGGTCAGTTTCGCGGTCTCAACGGCGAAGCGGTCGCGCGTGGCGGCATCGACCTCGCTGAGGTTCTCGGGACGAATCGAGGTGAACACCCGATTCGAGTCGTCGGGCTGGAACGTGCGCGCCTTACCCGTGACGGCGACGAACGCGGGCGTCCCGATGCGTTCGAGCGCCGAGAGCGCCTCGGGCTGGTACTGGCCGGCGTAGACGACGAACGCGCCCGTCGGATCGACCACCCGTGCGCGCAACTGTTCTTCATTTACTGATTCGATTTCGGTGAGCACGCCCACCGCGAAGAGACGGTTGAGCCGCGCGCCGGTCGGCGTCACGACGTAGTTCGGTGCGCGCTCCTCGTCGCTTTCGGCGTACGAGAGGCTCGCGTCGTCGAACTCGGCGGCGAACACGCGATAAGCCGTCTCGCGGTTCGGACGTGTGCTCATTCGGCCACCTCGGTCTCGCCCGCTTCATCCGCTTCGGTGAGCAGCGTTCGTGCGCGCTCGGCGGGATCGTCGGCACACGCCGCGAACTCGGTCGCTTCGAGGTTCGCGCCGTAGTCGTCGACCGAGAGCGTCCCCCGCACCCGGAACTCGTGGCCGACGAGTTCCTCGTGGATGGACTCGGCTACCACTTCCTGGTCCATCGCGTCGCGGGCGGCCTCGCGTGCGTCTTCGACGTCGCCGCCGTAGATCTCTTCGGTGAGGTCGGCGTCGAGAACGGCGGTGAGCGACGCCGTGCCGTCGTCCACGATGGCCTTCACCCGCAGATCGTCCTCGCCGTCGACGTCGCCGTGGGCACGACACTGGCCCTTCTGGATGACGCGCCCGCAGTCGGGACAGCGTTGGATGAGTCCCGAGCCGTCCCGCACCGCGAGCAGGTTCCCGGTGAGTTCGACGTCGAACAGCCCACCAGTCGAAACCGCCTCGCGGACGCTCATCCGTGGTGCGCTCTCGCCGCCTTCGACCTCCCTGTCGAGCGGTTCGATGGTCGAGAACTCGGCGACGTTCACCGACGGCACGCCCCGAAACTCGCGGACGTAGGCGTTCTCGATACGTATCGAACCTCCCTCCTCGATTTCGTCGTGTGGGTTCCAGTCGGTGAAGGGCAGTCTGCCAGTCTCGTCGGCGAACACCCCGCTCAGGATCGCCGTTTCGCCGTCGCGCCCGTCGATGACCTTCTCCTCGACCTCGGCGACGCGCACCTCGACGGTGCGCCCGCGGTCGCCCGGCGCGAGCTCGGACAGCGAGCGCTCGCCGCCGATGTCGTGGGGAATAGTCATGGACTCGTCGGCGAACTCGATGGTCGTCTCCGAGCCGAGGTTGAGTTCGGGGTCGCCGTCCCACTCGCGGACGCCAGCGCCGAGCGCCTCGACCGTGTCGCCCGGCGCGAGGTCGAAGTCCTCCCACGCGGTGTAGGAGATCGTGCCCGACTCGTCGCCGAGTTCGCCCTCGAAGATCACGAGGTCGTCGCCCTGATAGCGGATCGAGCGCTTGCCGACGGTGAGCACTCGCCCCCGGACCGTCACCGCCGAGTCGCTCGTTGAAACGTCCGCGAGGTCCTTCGCCGTGGGTTCCCCGGTGGCAGTGCTGTCGCCGTACTTCCGGCGGAGGCTGCTCTTGGCTTCCTCTACCGGCACGCTGTACTCGACCAAGTTCTCTAGGTCCGCTTTGACCTCCTCTTTGTCGACGCCGAGGTCGGAGGCGAGAGCCTCGGCATGGTCGTCGAGTGTCATCACCCGTACTTGAAGCGGAACGAACTAAAAGGGTTCGCGCCCCTGTCAGGCGTTTTCGGTCGCGTTCGTCGTCTCCGGCGTCTCCTCAGTGCCGGATGCTCCGTCGATGCGGTAGGTGTAGATGCCGGTGAAGAGGTCGCTCGTCAGGGCGATCTCGCGCTCTTCGTTGTAATCGGCGCTGTAGGCCATCGGCGGGTCGCCGAACACCTGTAACTGCTCGTTCGGATTTTCGACCGCCGGCGCGTTCGTCTCGTGCGTGTCGATCGGATGCAGGTCCGTCGGGTCGGTGACGTCGTAGAGAACTGTGCCCTCGTGCCAGTCACCGCTCACGACCAGCGTGGCGTCCGGGAGGGGTACGATGTCGAACTGGTGGCCGGTCCAGTCGAAGCGCTCGGTCTGGTCGCTCTCGCCCTCGCCGCCCGAACTCATGCGCTTCGCGTTCGGTGAGTGCGTGAACCCGATCGGGACGGGATTTTCGGGCGAACCGTCGCGCCAGCCGATGTCGAAGACGTGTTTGCCGCCCGGAGTCCCGTACGAGCGCTCGTCACCGACGACCACGAGGTCGCGGCGCGGGTCGGGGAGGGCATAATGGCAGTTCCCGAACGCCTCCTCGCCGACATCGTGGTCCGAATACGAGGGCTGGTCGGCGTAGTCGAACCGGCCGACTTCCGCGGTGTTCAGCGGGTCGCTCGCGTCGAGCAGCACGTAGCCGTCGGTCATGTCGCCCATGTATGCACAGTGGAGCAGGTCGCGTTTGGCGTCGTAGACCACGTCGTGTGCCAAACCCGGCGGGCCGGCGGTGCCGTGCTGTCGTGGCGAGCGCAGTTTCGAAACGTCCCAGATGTCGATGCCGCCGGTATCCGGATCGTCGCTGTAGTTCACGGTGTAGACCACGGATGCGTTCGAGCGGACGAACAGGTTGTGTGTCCCCCCGGAGTTGAGTTCGCCGATGATTCGTGGTGATTCGGGCGTTCCCTCGGCGAACCCGTAGTCGACGATCTGGACACCGGAGTCGCCGGCTGGATGGTTGCTCCGGCAGTACAGCCCCTTCTTCGGGCCGAACTTGACGTCAAGACACGTCACGCCGTCGTCGGCCGGAAAGTGATGAACGAGTTCGGGGGAGTTTGGGTCGCGTAGGTCCACGAGATAGCTGCCGGTGCCCGAAAATCGGGTACCGATGGCGGCGTAACGCCCGTCGGAGCGGATGACGCCCTCCGAGAAGCCACCCGCCGACGAGGAGAGCTGTGACTGACTCAGGTTTTCGAGTCGCCACGTCGATGGCGTCGGCGTCGCGGTCGGCGTTTCGGCCTGCGTCGTTCGGGTCGGCGCGGCGGTGGCCGTCGACGTTTCGTTCGCTCCGCCCGCCGTCTCGCCCCCATCCTCCATCCTGAGCGCGCCGTAGGCCACGCCGGAGCCGACACCCACAACCCCGAGTGCCTTGAGCACCGCCCGTCGAGTCGTCCCTGGCATTACTGTCCCGTTCGACTCGACACCGCGCGCGTACTTATTTCTCACCGTTTGTCAACTTTCACTTCACCCGGCAATTATCGTCGGGACACACCACCGCCGCACCGAAAGCGGCTTTCGCAGCCTCCGACTACCGCCAATATGGACGTCGTGGTCAACGCGGCGATGAGCGCCGACGGCAAACTCTCCTCGCGCCGGCGCGAGCAGGTGGTCATCAGCGGTCCGGAGGACTTCGCGCGCCTCGATGCGCTCCGGGCGTCCTGCGACGCGGTGTGTGTGGGGAGCGGGACGGTACTCGCCGACGACCCACATCTCACCGTCGAGGACCCGGACCTGCGCGCCGAGCGCCGCGCGGAGGGGAAACCACCCCATCCCGCACGGGTGGTCGTCGACACGCGTGCCCGTACGCCGCCCGACAGCCGGGTGCTGGACGATGTGGCCGCAAGCTACGTGTTGGTCGGCAACGCAGCGCCAGACGACAGGCATGCGGCGCTCCGTGAGACCGGTGCAACCCTCGTTACGGCCGGCGACGAGCGAGTCGATATTGAAAAAGGGTTCGCCGCGCTCGAAGACGAGGGCATCGAGCGGCTGCTCGTCGAAGGCGGTGGCGAGATACTGTTTTCGGTATTCGAGGCAGGGCTCGTCGACGAACTATCGGTATTCATCGGTTCGATTCTCATCGGCGGCCGCGACGCGCCGACGCTCGCCGACGGCGCGGGCTTCGTCGAGGAGTTTCCCGAACTCGCCCTTGAAGCCGTCGAGCGCGTCGACGACGGCGTGCTCTGTCGTTATACCGTCGAGTGAACAGGGAGGCGATCAGTCGTCCGATTCGGCGAGCGGTGCCGTCCGCTCGTCGTCCGCGTGGGTTTCGAGGTACGTATCGGCGTCGAGAGCGGCCTTGCTGCCCATCCCGCCCGCCGTGACGGCCTGCTGGTAGTGATAATCCACGACGTCGCCCGCGCCGAACAGTCCGGGAACTCCCGTCTCGGTCTGGCCGCCGCCCGCGCCGCCCTCGGTGGCGAGATAACCGGCGTCGTCCATCCCGACGCCCGTCTCGCGCAGGTAGTCGGTGTTCGGCGTGTGGCCGATGGCGAGAAAGACGGCCCCGACGTCGAAATCGAACTGCTCGGTGTCGGCGTCGTCGAGTCGCTCGCTCGGGTGGCCCTCGGGGTGGGTTGCGAGCGATACGTCATCGACACCCTCCTCGGGCGAGCCGTGGATTTCGAGGAGTTCGGTGTTTCTCATGACTTCGATGTCGCCGGCTGCGACGTGCTCTTCGAGGCGGTCGATCCAGTAGTCCTCGGCACGGAACTCCTCGCGGCGGTGAACGAGGTGTACAGTCGAAGCGAACTTCGTGAGGAAGGTTGCCTCCTCCATCGCGGCATCGCCGCCGCCGACGACCAGCATCTCCTCGTCGCGGAAGAATGCTCCATCGCACGTGGCACACGTCGAGACGCCGTAGCCCATCAGTTCGTCCTCGCCCGGCACACCCAGAGTACGGGCGCTCGCGCCGCTGGCGACGATGACGGCGTCGGCGGTGTAGCGCTTCCCGCTCGCAAGGGCGAGTTCGAACGGACGGTCGGAATCGTCGACGGACTCGACGACGCCGTGTTCGATCTCGGCTCCGAACCGTTTCGCCTGCTCTTTCATGTTGTTGATGAGTTCCGTCCCGCCGATTCCCTCGGGAAAACCCGGATAGTTGGCGACGTCGGTGGTGAGCGTGAGCTGGCCGCCCGGTTCGTCGCCCTCCAGTACCAGCGGGTCGTTGTTCGCGCGCGCGGCGTAGATGGCCGCCGTCAGCCCCGCGATGCCCGACCCCGTGATGACGAGCCGGCGATGAACCGGCTCCGCGCTCTCGGTCATACCCGTGGTTGACGCTTCCCGAATAACTACCTTGTGCTGTCGCAGGGGGATTTATGGCTCGGCCCCCGTCCGTCGGGCCATGCCCGCAGACCTCGCGGAGAAAACAGATAGATACGAACGCCTACTTGCCGAGGCGCTCGACGCGGCGACCATCACAGTACCGCCCGACACGCCGCTGGCCGACGCCGCCGCAGACTACGAGGAGATGGCCCGCTCGTATCTGGAGGACGGCAGACACTTTCGTGCCGGTGACGATCCGGTGAACGCGCTCGCGGCCTTTTCGTATGGCCATGCGTGGCTCGACGCCGGCGCACGCATGGGTTTGTTCGCGGTGCCCGACGAAGGTGATCTCTTCACGGTCTGAGTGTGTGGTCGGTGCGCTTACAAGGGGCGGGTGTGTCAGTTGTCTCCGATGGAGGCCGTTCTGTGGTACGTGCTGACCGGCACCCGCGGCGGCACGAACCGCGTTCGTATCCTCCGGGCGCTCGACGAACGGCCACGGAACGCGAACCGCCTCGCCGAGGAGTTGGATCTCGATTACAAGACCGTCCGCCATCACCTCGACGTACTGGAGGAGAACAACGTCCTCGAAAACAGCGGCGACGACTACGGTGCGGTGTATCTACCGACCGAGCAGGCGCGCCATCACTGGGGGACGATAGAGCAGATCATCGAACAGGTGAACTGAGTATGGTCCGATTTGGGAAAGAGTATATGCACGCGAGTGGGGAAGGTGGAGGTAGATGGCCGTTCTGATAGACGCGATGCGCGTGTTCAGCGCGCTGAACGTGGCCCTCCTCCTCGGACTCGGCTACGTCTGGGGGCGGAACTTCCTCCAGTTCCGCTCGAAGCACACGCTCGGGCTACTGGTCTTCGCCGTCCTGCTGCTCGCGGAGAACGCACTGGCGATATACTTCTTCGTCTTCCACCAGACGCTCACTCTCTGGGTGACGAACCCCGAACTCGTTCCACCCATCGCTCAGGAAGCGATGCTCGCACTCCGGATCTTCGAGTTCGGCGGCATCGCCTTCCTCACGTGGGTCACGTGGGACTGAGCGAAGCGAGGCGAAGGACGAGGAACGAACGAAGCGAGCGACGCGGGACTGATCCGAGTAGAGTGAACGGGGGTTGCAGGAACGAGCAAGCAGACCGCTTCAGTCGGTCGACCACGAACGGTTATGGTGGGCTGGAGGGATGCTTCCACCCGGAAAAACACCTCGATAAGCGGTGGTTTAACCCCCTCCACACAGACGGCCGGCAGAGGGCGTGTGAGGGCTGATTTCGACGGACTGTAATCGGTAGTTTTAAGTAGTTTACGGGCTAACGTTCGGTCAGATACCGAGTTCTGGGAGCCGTTGCGAACAATCCCCAGTAGCCGACCGCATCCGAACCATTCCACCAATGAGCGATTCAACAACCCGCGTCAACGAGCGCGAACGAGCCGAAGAGACCGAGGTCGAAGAGGAGGCCGACGAGGACGAACTCGTCTGCCCCGAGTGTGGTGGCCGGCTGGCCGCCGACACCGAACACGGCGAGACCGTCTGTACGGACTGTGGTCTCGTCGTCGAGACCGACGAGATCGACCGCGGGCCGGAGTGGCGGGCGTTCGATAGTGCCGAACGCGACCAGAAGTCGAGAGTCGGTGCGCCCACGACGAACATGATGCACGACAAGGGCCTCTCGACGAACATCGGCTGGCAGAACAAGGACGCCTACGGCAACGCCCTCTCCAGTCGACAGCGCCAGAAGATGCAGCGCCTGCGCACCTGGAACGAGCGCTTCCGTACCCGTGACTCGAAGGAGCGCAACCTGAAGCAGGCCCTCGGCGAGATCGACCGCATGGCGAGCGCCTTGGGACTCCCCGACAGCGTGCGCGAGACCGCGTCGGTCATCTACCGCCGCGCGCTCGACGAGGACCTCCTGCCCGGACGCTCCATCGAGGGCGTCTCGACCTCGGCGCTGTACGCGGCGGCTCGACAGGCCGGCACGCCACGAAGTCTCGACGAGATCGCCACCGTCTCCAGAGTCGGCAAGATGGAACTCACCCGGACCTACCGCTACGTGGTCCGCGAACTCGGCCTCGAGATCCAGCCGGCCGACCCCGCGAGCTACGTGCCCCGCTTCGCCTCCGACCTCGAACTCTCGGAGGAGGCCGAGCGGCGTGCCCGACAGCTCCTCGAAACCGCAAAGGACGAGGGCATCATCAGCGGGAAGAGTCCTGTGGGACTGGCCGCCGCAGCGGTCTACGCCGCCGCCCTGCTCACCAACGAGAAGGTCACGCAGGGCGCGGTATCGGAGGTCGCGGACATCTCCGAGGTCACCATCCGCAATCGCTACAAGGAACTGCTCGAGGCCGAAGGCGACGTGATGGCCGCCTGACGCGAACTTTTTTGTACTCGTCACGTGTTGAACGATGACATGGACGAAGCAGCCGTCCAACTGTTGTGTCCGGAGTGTGCGAAACATTGGCGTGAGACGCCACGGGAGCTTCCCGACGGCGGGTCGACGTTTCACTGTCCGAACTGCCACGCGAGCTATCGCATCAGCGAGTTCATGCGAACCGACCGCGACCTCAGTGCGTTCAAGCAACTCCAGTAGCGCGGTACCGAACCGTCGATGATCGTTCGTGATAATCCGTGTCGAGCGTGGCTGCACGGCCCGATCTCAACTGGTGTATGTTAACGCGAATCAGGATACTACTAATACACTCCAGTCATTAGGGGCAAGTGCCCATGAAAAAGCAGGAGCTTATCCACCTCCACGGCCTGCTTGCAGAGGTACGCAAACATCACGAAGCGCGGACAGGGACGTCCGCCGAGTACGAATCGTACGAGTCACTCGGCGTCCGTCCGACTTCGATCCATCAGTCAAAAACCGACCACAAGGCTGCCGTTTTCGCGCTCGCCGACGGTATTACGTCCGATATGCGACGCACGGAGACCGAGACGGTTCCGGCGGCCGCCGACTGAGACGAGCGAACGGACACACCGTCATCACCGCGTTTTTCGACCATCACTCCGATAGCGCCGCGACCGTTCACTCCTCGAGCAGTTCGTCGAACTCCGGCAGGAGGTCGTCCTCATCCGTTTCAGTATCAGCTGTCTCGTTGTCCTCCTCGTTCTCGTCGCCTTCGTCGTCGGTTTCGAGCACTTCGATTTCGAGGACGTCGAGCGGGATGTTTTCGAGTCGCTGGCCGATTTCCTTCCGTGCGATGCGGGAGGCGTGCTCTTCGCGCTCGACGCTGAAGACCGTCATTTCGAGTTCGAGCGCGACGAGTGCCTCGTCGGCGACGATGAACGCCGGCTCCAACTCCTCGCCCTCGGGCGACGTGCGCGACCCCATCTCGATCTCGACGTAGCTGAGGTCGGGGTTGAGCATCCCGCCGGTCTTCGAGATGGCGATGCGCACGGCCTCGTCGGCCGTCTCCACGTCGTATACGGGCACGGCAGCCTCGACGACGACTCGACAGTCCATGACACTCATTCATCGGCTGTCAGTATCAACGTTGGGTCCGTCCGAGTCGAAAGGGCCAACCATCGCCCTCCCGTCGCTTTCACCGATGAAGACCGGCAGCATCGACGTCGATGCGTTGGCGGGCGGGTTCGACCTGCAGGCGACCCTCGAAAGCGGGCAGACCTACTCGTGGCACCGTGCCGACGGGCGGATGTACGAACAGTCCTCCGTCGCCGGTGGCTCGGCGTGGTACGTCACGGTCCTGCCGCCCGCATTCACCGGCGAGCGCGAGGTGATACGCACACGGCAAACGGATGGCCGACTCGACTGGGAGGCGACGACCGACGCGACCGACCTCCTCACGCACCTGCTCAGACTCGACGACGATCTCGACGCCATCCGCGAGTCGGTGCCGGACGAGGTGCTCATCGAGCGCGCGTTCGACTCCTACGACGGCTTGCGATTGGTCCGTGATCCACCCTTCGTATCGCTCGTCTCATTCATCTGCTCGGCGCAGATGCGCGTCGCCCGCATCCACGGGATGCAGCGCACGCTCGCTCGCGAGTTCGGGTCGACCGTGGAGTTCGACGGCGAAACCTATCACGCCTTCCCGACGCCCGCACAGTTGGCCGCAGCCGCCGAGGCACAGTTGCGCGAGTGCTCGCTCGGCTATCGCGCTCCCTACGTCGAGCGCACGGCCGAACTCGTCGCGAGCGGCGACGCCCATCCGGAATCGGCGCGCGGGCGGGATTTCGAGGACGCCCGCGAGTATCTCAAGCAGTTCGTGGGTGTCGGCGACAAGGTCGCCGACTGTGTACTGCTGTTCGCGCTCGATTATCTCGAAGCCGTCCCGCTCGATACGTGGCTTCGACGGGCGATCGCCGAGCACTACCCTGACTGTGATCGTGGTTCCTATCTCGAAACCTCACGGGCCATCCGCGAGCGCTTCGGCGGTGAGTACGCGGGCTACGTCCAGACGTACGTCTTTCACCACCTGCGGGGCGGAGTCGAGTAGCCGGCGAGAGCGTCCACACGGCCCGACCGTTTTTGTCGGTCGCACGAAAAAGCCAGCCATGAGCGACACTCGTGCACACGTGTTCGTCTCCGGCCGCGTCCAGGGCGTCAGCTACCGCGCGAGCACTCGTGATGCCGCCCGCGATGCCGGCCTCGATGGCTGGGTGAAGAATCTCGACGATGGCCGCGTCGAGGCGGTCTTCGAGGGTAGTGAGGCGAGCGTCGAGCGCCTGGTCGAGTGGTGTCACGAGGGAAGCCCCGCCGCCGACGTCGATGGCGTCGACGCCGAGTACGGCGACCCCGAAGGGGTGAGCGGGTTCGAGGTTCGCCGGTAGTCCGGGCGCTTAATTCGTCGGCGGTCGATGAACCCCTATGATAGATGCGGACCGGATGGCCGCCGTCGACGAGAACGCCGCGGCGCTCGGTGTGTCGCGAAAACAGTTGATGGAGTCGAGCGGCAACGCCGTCGCCGGCGCGGTCCGGGACCTCGCGGAACCGGGTGCGTCCGTCACCATCGTCGCCGGGCGGGGGAACAACGGCGGTGACGCACTCGTTGCCGCCCGATTTCTCGATAGTTATGACTTGTGCGTGCTCCTCCTCGGTCGCGCCGAAACCATCACGACCGACATCGCCCGTGAGAACTGGGCAGCGCTCGAAGAAGGCGCGTACGACGTCGAGGAGGTGCGCGACTCGCGGGACCTCGACCTCGGTGACCCGGACGTGGTCGTGGATGCGATGCTCGGCACGGGCATCACGGGCGACCTCCGCGAACCCGAGGCCACGGCCGCGCGCGCGATGAACGACTCCGAGGCGATCGTCCTCTCCGTCGACGTTCCATCGGGTGTGGACGCCGACACCGGTGAGGGGAGTTCGGAAGCGGTCGAGGCCGACCACGTCGTCACCTTCCACGACACGAAGCCGGGTCTCGACGCGCTCGATTCGGACGTACAGGTTGCGGATATCGGGATTCCGTGGGCCGCCGAGCGCTTCGTCGGGCCGGGCGACCTTGCCGTCGAGCGCGATGCCCATAGCCAAAAGGGTGATTCCGGGCGCGTACTCGTCGTCGGCGGTGGTCCCTACACCGGTGCACCGGCGCTCGCCGCGCAGGCCTCGCTGCGCGCAGGCGCTGACCTCGCGTTCGTCTCGGTCCCGGAACGGGTGTTCGAGCCGATCGCGGGCTACGCGGAGGACCTCATCGTCCAGCCCTACGAGTCGAAACGACTCACTCCCGAGCAGGTCGATGGGCTGGTCGCAACGGCCACCGACCACGACGATATCGTGGTGCTCGGGCCGGGTCTCGGCAGCGCCGACGAAACCCATGAAGCGGTCGAGCAGTTTCTGGAAGACTTCGACGGCCGGGCAGTCGTCGATGCCGACGCGCTCGCGGCAGTCCCGGAGGTCGAAACGGATGCGACGCTGGTCTGTACGCCGAACCGAAAGGAACTCGCGGCGATGGGTGGTCCCGACGTGCGGCGCCTGCGCGAGCACACCGAGGAGATCGAGGCGTTCGCCGCCGAACTGGGGCACGTCGTGCTGGCAAAGGCCAAGGACGACGTCATCACCGACGGCGAGCGGACGCGCGTCTCCCGTACCGGGACGCCCGGCATGACCGTCGGCGGGACCGGCGACGTGCTTGCAGGAATCACGGCCGCGCTGCTGGCCGCACGCGAGCCGTTCGATGCCGCCTGCGTCGCACCCTACGTCAATGGTCGGGCGGCCGAACGCCTCCCCGATAGCGGACTGCTCGCCTCCGAACTGCTCGATAGCATCCCGCAGGCGATGCAGGGGGACCAATGAGCGACGAACCGGACGCCGACGATCTGACTCACACCACCTCCGAGGGTGATGCACAGATAGTCGACGTCGGCGCGAAACCCGACAGCGTGCGCCGGGCGGCCGCCCGCGGGACGATTTGCCTGCGGGAGTCGACGGTCGCGGCTATCGAGGAAGACGAAATCGGGAAGGGCGATGTCCTCACGACCGCCCGCCTCGGTGCGATTCGTGCCGTCAAACACACGTGGGAGACGATTCCACTCTGTCACCAGATCCCGATTTCGAACGTCGAGACGGAGTTCGATCTCGGGGATGATCGCGTGACGCTCACCGTGGCGGTCGAGACCACCGGCAAGACGGGCTGCGAGATGGAGGCGCTGCAGGGCGTGACGACGGGGCTGAACACGGTCTGGGACATGACGAAAGCCGCCGAAAAGGACGGCGATGGCCAGTACCCGAATACCGAAATCGAGAGTGTTCGGGTACTCGAAAAAGAAAAGCGCGAGCTATGACTCGACCGGTTGAGCGAGGTTCGCGGCCCGATTGCGGGACTGCTCGACGACCGCCGGCCGTGCCGCGAACGTCACGATGACCTGCTCGCCGTCGTCGGGATAGGTGACGTCCTCGACGCGGGCGTGGTCGTGAACCCACGACACGAGGCTCATCGTCTCGTCGCCCATCGGCAATACGAGCCGTTCCTTTTCGTAATCGGGGAGTTCGTCCTCGATGCGCGCCAGCAACGCATCGATGTCGTCGCCCTCGGCGGCGCTCACGGCGACGGGGTTCGGCGCGAGCGCCGACAGTGCCTCGTGCTTTTCGGCCAGCTCGTCGCTCTCGACGCGGTCGGTTTTGTTCAAAACGGTGACGATGGGTGCTTCGTTGCGCTCGTAGAGCGTGTCGTGGGCGGTGACGAGCTTCTCGCGCATCGCTTCGACCGACTCGCTCGCGTCCACGACTAGCAAAACGAGGTCGGCGCGATAGACCGAATCGAGCGTCGACTTGAACGATTCGACCAGCCAGTGCGGGAGATCCGCAATGAATCCTACGGTGTCGGTCACGAGCACTGGCCTCTCCATCGCCGCCCGGCGCGTGGTCGTGCCGAGGGTGGTGAACAGCCGATTCTCGGATTCGGCGGTCGCGTCGAGGTCCGGATGGAGACCCTCGTTCTCGTCGACGTCGACGTCGGTCGCGAGCTGGCGCAACAGGGTGGATTTCCCGGCGTTGGTGTAGCCGGCCAGCGCCACGAGGTCGAAACCGGATTCGCGGCGCTGCTCGCGGCGGTGCTGTTCGGTTTCCTCGATCGTTTCGAGTTCGTCACGGATCGCGCTGATCTGGGCTTTGATGTCCTGTTCGCGCGATTCGTCGTACTCGCCGAGCCCCATGAAGCCGGGCCGCTCCTCGCGTTTTGCGAGGCTCGTCTTCGCCTCCGCGCGCGGGAGTTCGTACCTGAGTTCGGCGAGTTCGACCTGTAGCTGGGCCTTCTTCGTCTCGGCGCGCTGGCCGAAGATTTCGAGGATCAGTCGGAACCGGTCCAGCACCATCGCGTCGTCCGGCAGGCGCTGGCCGAGGTTGTAGGTCTGGTACGGGCCGAGCCGGTTGTCGAAGATCACTGCTTCGGCTCCTCGGTCGCGGACGAGCGCGGCGAGTTCGTCAGCCTTCCCCTCGCCGAGGTGGAGCGCGGCGTCCTCGGTTCTGGTCTGGGTGAGCGTGCCGACGACCTCGTGGCCGGCCGCCCGAGCGAGGTCCGCTATCTCCCCCGTGTCGGCGCTGCCCGCATCGACTCGCTTTGCGATGATGACCTTCATGTGAGTCTCGACACCCGAGCGTCGATTGACTCGGACTACGCGGCCGGGCGTCTTCAATCCCCGGCCCGACGGCGAGGACGTGCGAACGACCCTCTCAGGTCCGCTCCTCGGGCGGAACGAACGGTCCCACTGAGACCGTGTAGCGCGCGATCGTGGCGAGCCTGAGCATGTAGCTGAGGAGGAGCGCGAGCGGCAACAACACGATCGCGATGGCGGCGCTGACGACGACCGGTAGCAACGGCTGGGCGACCGTCACGCTCGGGACGGACGTGTAGACGGTCGTGGTGTAGAAGGTAACGAGCAGGATGGGGATCCCGAGGGCGGCCAGCCGCCGCGAAAGCCCTGCGAGGTCCTGCTGGATGGCGATCGTCTTGAAGAACTGTCGGGCGACCGCGACCGCCTCCAGCAGCTCCGCCACTGTGTCGAGCTCCTCGGTCGACCGGTCGTCGTGCGCCCGCCGGATGGCCTCCGTCTCGGTCAACCGCTCGGCGTAGGCCGGTCCGAGAAGCGTCGAGACGATTGCCATCGTGTCCTCGGTGCCCGCGACCCCTTCGAGTCGCTCGGCGTAGGCGTGCATCGCCGAGCGGTACTCCTCGATCCCGTCGGTCGTCCCGTCGTGCTCCGCCGCGAACGCTGCCACCCGCTCGTCGAGCGTCTCGCCGATGGTCGCCAGGAACTCCGCCGGGTCGTTCGGGCTCGTGGCCCGATCCGTGAGCTCCGCGACCGACCGCCGGAACTCGCGCGTGCCGTCGAGGCGATCGGTGAGCCCCTCGACCGTGCCGAATACCCGCGAGAGCACGAGCTGGTTCACGGTGAGCGTGATCGTGATGAGCGAGAACATTCCGGAGACGACGCCACTACCGAACATCGACGAGACCGCGCTCGCCGGCTGGAACGTGACGAGCCCGATCCGTGTCGCTCCGAACGTGACCAGGAAGGCCACGGCGGCGAGCAAAACGGAAACGAGTAGTCGACTACCGTCGATGAGAACCCACTTCGAGAGTTTGTTCATGATGATCGTCTCCAGTCAGCGCAGTGAATCGCCCGTGACCGTCGCGTTGCGCGTCTCGACCACGGTACCGTTGACGGTGTTGGCGGCCACGACGGTCGCGGACCCGTCGGGCGGCAGGAGGATGGTGGCACTCGACTGACCGCTGTCGAGCGTGGTCCGGTGGAACGTCTCGCCGTTCGGCGCGATGACTACGATTCGATCGACACCCTCGTCGGTCGTCGCGTTCGACGCGAGGCGCAGTTTCGCGGTCACCTGTCCGACGGCCACCGCCCCATCCGTGGCTGCACCCTCGAACACCGTCGATTCCGTCGTGTTCAGTTCGACGGCCGGACCGGTCGCGAGACAGCCGCTGGTCACGAGCAGCGTGCCGAAGGCGACGGCGGCGAGCAGCCGCACTCGTGATCCGCCCATCACTCGACGTTTCGGCCGCAGGTCGGTGGTTCGACACCGCTCGTCGCTGCCGGGTCGTTCGTCATGCACCTCCCTCACGCGGCGTCGATAAGAACGTGCTGCCTTCGGCCCCGACTCACCGGGTGCGGATGTCCTCTTCGTCGCGGACTTTCTTGGTCTCGCCCTCGCCTTCGGACTGTTCGCTGACGAGTTCGTAGAAGTCGTTCTGCAGACCGGCCGGGAACTCGACGACGCCGATCCACGAGCCGTCGTTCTGCCACTCCTCGCTGACGAGATCGCCGAACTGGCGGATCTGTGCCTGTGCGCTGCCGGCGTGATCGGCGGGGATCTGAGCGGCCATCGTCACTTCCTCGAAGCGAATGGGGATCACCGGTCTGAGTGCGTCGAGCGCGTCGTCGATCTGGCTCTCGACGGGATCCATCGCGTCGATGCGGAAGTCGGTCTCCTCCAGTGCGGACTCGATGCGGTCCGGTGGATGGGGCGCGCCATCCATCTGGGGGTTGACGGCGTTGCGCGCGATGGTGTTGATGAGCTGTTTGCGCTTTTGGGCCTGCATCTCGCGGCGCTGCTCGGCGGTGATCTGGATCTCGCCTTCGCGGATGACTTCGGGGATGATTTCGAGTGGGTCGGTCGTGCCGAACACCTCCTCGACGTCGGCTTCGGCCGGGCGATCCCCACGAGAGGCGTCCTCGAAGACGTCTTCGGCGGCGATCACGTCTTCGAGGTCGCCCTCGAACTCGCCGCGATTGATGGCCAGCGCCGCGTCGGGATCGACGAGCACCTCGAAGCGCGCCCCGTGGGATTCGAGACGTGCCGTCACCGCCTCGTCGAGCGATATCATGTCCTCTTCTGGGGGTCGGAGCTACAAGTCGTTTCTCATCGGGGAAAAATCGTGCGAGCGGGGCGCTTACTCGTCGCCTTCGTCCGTGTCGTCGGCCTCGAAGAGGTCGTACTCGTCGAGATACGCGTCGAGTTCTTCGTCCGAGAGCTCTTCGAAGCGCTCGCTCTCGACGTCGATGGTGGCGACGCCGATGCCTTCGGGCGTGAGACCACCCTCGACCGACTCGGCGAGCGTTTCGAGGGCGAGACCGATGCCACCCTGGAGGTCCATCGAATCCTGATAGTGCTCTTCGAGGTAGTCGATCATCTCGCTGCGACCCGAGCCGATGGCGAGCGCCTGCCACTCCGAGGACGTCCCCGACGGATCGGTCTCGAACAGGCGGGGTTCGCCGTTCTCGATGCCGCCGATGATGAGCGCCACCCCGAAGGGGCGTGCGCCGCCGACCTGCGTGTACTGCTGGATGTGGTCGGTGACGGTTTTCGTGATGGTCTCGACACCGATCGGCTCGCCGTAGCGGAGCTGTTCGACTTGGGCCTGTCGGCGCGCGAAGTCGATGAGCTGGCGGGCGTCGGCGACGTGACCAGCAGAAGCGATGCCGATGTGGTCGTCGGCTTTGTGCATCTTCTCGACGCTCTCGCGCTCCATCAGCGGCGAGCGGAAGCGCTTGTCGACGGCGAAGACGACGCCGTCGTCGGTTTTGACGCCGATGCTCGCGGTGCCGCGCTTGACGGCCTCGCGGGCGTACTCGACCTGGTAGAGCCGCCCGTCCGGCGAGAAGATCGTTATCCCGCGGTCGTAGGCCTGCTGTTGGGCTTGTCCCTGCATAGTTTTAGATATCGAGTGCTGCCGCCCCCACGAACCCACTCTCTGAGTCGATCTCGACTCGGTCGCCCCGCACGGCCGCGGGCCGTCGTGCGTCCGCGAACGCGACGTTTCTCTCGACGGATTCTCGGGTCGCGCGACCTTTATACCTTTCTTCACACGCACGTATCGTCCCGCTCACACCCAGCACCCGGACGCCGACCGGTGCGTTCCCAACGGCGTCGATACAGGCGAGCGCCGCCCGCGCCCGCTCGACCTCGCCGTGCCGCACTCGGACGATGGCCATCCCACCGCCGTCGTCCAGTTCGAAGTCGATGATTCTGAGATCGGCGTCGGCGCTGCCGGGGTCGCCCAGCAGATTTTGGGCGGCGTACCAGCACTCGCGCTGGAAGTCGCGTTTTCCAAAACCCGCATCGGGCCACGACTCGATTTCGACCGCGAGATACCGCCGGCGCGGGCGGAGGTGTTTCGGCAGGTGTTTCATTCCCGCTCGTCCGCCACAGATCCATCGGCACGCTCCGCGACCAACACGCCGACCTGTTCGTGGACGCGCTCGACCGAGGTCAGCGAGAATCCCGCATCGGTCAGCGCGTCGGCGAGCGTGCCGACGGTAGCGGGGTCGTCGACTGCGGGCGAATAGAACGGCTCGTCGGGGTTCGGTTCGCCGAAGAACATCACGTCGCCCAGCACGAGCTTTCGTGGTTCGAGGGTCGCGATGGCTTCGATGGCCGCGCGCTTTTCCTCGTCGCTCAGGTGGTGCATGGCGAAGTTCGAGACCACGATATCGATCGAATCGTCGACCGCCGGCTCGCGAAAACTCCCCTCGCCGAAGGCGACGTTCTCGATGCCCGCTTCCTCGGCTTTCGTCCGGGCTTCGTCCATCATCCCGTCCGAGATGTCTCGGCCGACGACACGCTTTGCCTCGGGGGCGAGCGCAAGCGCGATGGCCCCAGTCCCCGTACCGAGGTCGAGCACGGTGTCGTCGGGGTCGGGTGCGGCGTGCTCGACGACCAGCGACGCACACGCCCGATATTCGGGGCTGTCCTGGCTCTCGTCGTAGCTTTCGGACTGGTCGTCGAAGCGCGCGGCGTGTTCCTCAATCGTCTTCTTCATGTCTTCCCCTGTGGACGCCCGGCTCAATGAACGACTCGCTTAGGCGCTCACGATTCCGCACGGCGAGACGGCCCCACTCGGCGAGACCCGCCGCGATCGCCTCGCGGTCGAAGCCGATGACTTCGCCGAGCGCGAGCAGTTCGCGCGGCGCGCGCAACTGGAGATGGTTTTCGGGGCTGGCGCTGACCACGTAGGGCGCGTCGTAGTAGGTGACGATCTCGCGGAGTTTCCGGAGGTCCGAAAGCGCCTGCACGCGCCGCCCGCCACTCAGTCGAAGCGCACGCCCGAAATCGAACTCGAAGCGCACGCCGTTTCGCGTCGCCGCGCGTGCGAGCACATGGTTGACGTCGCCGTCGGCCATCGGGGATGCGAGAACGTCGACGCGCGGCTCCTCGCAGGCGAAGCGGTTCAGCGAATCCGACCCTTCGACCACGACCAGCGTGTGTTCCTCGCGGCGCTCTTTGACCTGCGCGCTCGCCGCCGACGGGTTCTGACCGCCGATTTCGACCGCATCCACCACGTCAACGTCGTATTCGTTGGCGACCTCGCTCCTGTCGGGTCCGTCGGCGAACGCGGCGGGCGCGTTGCGGACGACGACGCCCGAGAAATCACACTCCGCCGCCGTCAGCGCGAACCGTGCGGCGGTGCTCTCCCCGTCGGGATACGCACGGACGGCCTCGTAGGCGTCCATCTTACGCCCGCGATTCGAGCGCGTCGGCGGCGTTCTCGACGGCCGCCTCCTTCTTCGCGGGATAGGCTTCGACCTTCGCGCGGAGTTCGAGACCGTCTCCCTGTTCGACCCGACCGCTGAATGCCGCCTGCTTGTCGAGGCGGAGGAACAACGAACAGTTCTCGTCGACGCGCTCTTCGAGTTCCGCCCTGATACCGCCGAGGTCGATGTCCGCAAGCCGGTCGAGGACGTAACGAACGTCGTCGGCGTTTTCGACCCGTGCCGAGAGCACCACGATGCGGTCGCCGTGATGACCCTCGCTTGCGACGCGCTCGATGGCGACCTCCTCGGGCAGGAAGTGATCTAATGCACTCTCGACGCGCGCCTCGTCTTCGGTCCCGTAACAGAAGGTTCGCAGGTCGACGTAGTGGAAGGGAACGCCGCTCATGCGCTCGGTACGCGCTCTGACGACAAACGCCTTACTCCTCGCTCGCTTCGAGCGAGTCCTCGGGGACGCCCGACTCCTGGCCCTCGGCGAAGTTCACGGTGTAGGTCGCGTCGCCGAACATTGTCTCCATCACCTGCGTCACGGTGCCGGTTTCGCCGTCGTACTCGCTGTGTTCGTCGTGCAGCACGACCTCGTCGTCCTCCTCGAAGCTCATGGACGCGCTACCGGACGGGCGGATAAAAACGGCGTGTTTCGCCGCGCTCGTGTCTCAGGTCTCCTTGCTCACGCTCATCGTGTCCGTCGAGACGAACAGGACCTCCGTCCGTCGGGAGACGAGCCCGAACACGAGTCCGAGCAGGACCCCGTAGGCCCAGTGGGCCAACAGCGTCAGGAGTAGATAAAGCACGAGTGCCAGCCCGGACTGGCCGGCGTAGAAGGCGACGAGAAAGCCCGTCCACATGATCGTGGCGAAGCCGAACCCGCTCTGGACCATCGTCCGACCCGGAAGGTAGTCGTTGAGCACGGCAAAGAGCAGCGGCCACGTCGTCATGCCGCCGCCGGCGAAGATGACGTAGCCGAGCAGTGCGCTCTCGGGGCGTCCGAGACCGAGATGGGCGAGTTCGGCGAACGAGGCGCTGTCGATGACGCCGAGAGCCACCCCGGCCCAGAGTATCGGTGCCATCGCGAGCAAACCGACGCCGCCGGCTATCGCGCCGATGACGCCGCCCTTGACCACGGCGGCGGCGTCGTTTTCGGCTTCGTTCGGGGATTCGCCCGCGATGGCCGCGACCACCGAATCGACACGTGACACGCCTACAGAGTGGCGACCCGGGGGTAAAAACTTACCGCGCGTGTCGGCTTAGCCGTACGACTGCCCCTCGTTTCGCTCGGCGTTCATCCGCCGAATCGCCCCGCAGGCCGTGCTCGCGTCGTACCCGAACAGGACGTCCTTGGCGTAGGCGTCGGCCACCTCGGCGGCGTGAATCAGGTCGTCGATGTCGATGTCGGGCGCGTAGAGTTCGATCGAAAACGGCGTACTGAGCGCGTCGAGAAACCCGTTGGCGATGATCTCGATCCAGTAGGTCGTCGAGTAGGCCATGTCGTAGAGCGGGACGACGAACTCGTCGACGTGTTCGGCGAGGTCGTCGAACGCGATGCCCGACCGCTCGACGAGGTGGCCGGGATACGGGTCGGGATGGACCGTGAGATACAGCCGGCCCGGCACGCGCTCTGCGGCATCGGCGACGAATTCGGTTATCACGTGTCTGCGCCACGCGAAGCGGTCGTCGAAGTCACTTTCCGCGAACTGGCTCATACAGCGCTCGCAGAAACAGTATTCCGGGCGGGGAAAACCAACGTCGTCGAGGCGAATATCCCCACTGACTGCGGCGGCGTCGGCGATGGTTTCGAGCAGTCCCTCACGGTAGCCCGGATGGGTGGGACAGACGTACGCCCAGTCGAAGTATCGGCGCTCGCGGGTCGCCCGCTCGCCAGCCTCGTTGACGGGGACGACGTCGGGATTGGCGTCGGCGATGGCGTTGTCGGCGTGACAGGAAATCATGCTCACCGCGTCCTCGACGGGTTCGTTCGTCCGGCCGCTCACGGATTTAACCTCGAAGAACGCGCGGTCGAACTCCGGCCAGTCGAGTTCTCTCTCGTTGCGCGTGACGACCCCGAACATACCCGACGTGGGACGTGCGCGCGGGTAAGCGGTTCGTTCCGTTCACTCTCGATCAGTTCACTTCCAGCCGGCGGCGGCGAAGACGATGCCGAGGACGAGACCCGTGACGAGTAATCCGCCGCCACCGATGGCGTAGAGTTCGGTGGTCGTCCACTGGAAGCGGCTGCCGTAGCGCACGATGCCCGCCGAGACCAACAGCGTGAGTCCCGAACCGACGAGCGTGGTCACGAAATCGAAGCCGAAGCGTGCGCCGGGGTCTGCCATGTCCCGTACGGTCGCGTCGCGGCCTTCGGGGTTCGGCCGGCGGTTGCAAGCATCGCCACCGACTCCGGCCGTCGACGGTCGTCACCGTCGCCGAATCTCGGTGTCGTGTTTATGGTCTACTGGCCCGAACCTCCAGCGTTATGCCGACCGTCGAGTGCAACGGGGCGACCCTCTACTACGAGGACTACGGAGCGGGCCAGGCGATCGTCTTTCTCCACGGGGCGGCGGCGGGGCTGCGGTACTTCGAGCCGCAGTTGATGGGTCTCTCCGAACAGTATCGGACGCTTGCAGTCGATTTCAGGGGTCACGGGCGATCCGAGAAGACCGAACTCGGCCATACCCTGCCACAGTACGCCCGCGATCTGCGTACGTTTCTCGAACGACTCGATATCGACGACGCCATCGTCGTCGGCTGGTCGATGGGTGCGATCGCCTCGTGGGAGTACGTCGACCAGTTCGGCACGGACCAGATACGCGCGCTGGTCGACGTCGATATGGAGCCGTCGCCGGCGAAACGGGAAGGTTACGAACACGGGAGTTACGACGTGGACGGACTGAGAGAAGCGCTCGTGGGGGTCCAGACCAGACCCCTCGACCTCATCGACCGGTCGATAGCGGCGCTGCTCAAGGAGCCGCCCTCTCGGGAACTGAGAAACCTGCTGTTCGACGAGGAATCGCGGTGTCCGCCGCCGATACGGGGCGCGATGCTCCTCGAACTGCTGCGTGACTATCGGGACGTGCTCCCCGAGATCGACGTTCCGATGCTCGTGTGTGCCGGCGCGGACGAGAAGTGGCGAACCGTCGCGTCCGTCGAGTACGTGACGGAACTCGTTTCGGACGCCGAGTTCGAACTGTTCGCCGAAAGCGGCCACTGTCCCACCGTCGAGGAACCCGAGCGGTTCAATCGGGTACTCGGTGAGTTCGTCGAATCGCTGTAAATCCCGGCGAACCCTCCCTCGTTCGGCCGAGAGCGTCAGACGCTGATGTGATCGGTGAGGTTTCGCCGAACGATGGTCTCGCAGTACGCACAGCGAACGCCGTCGTCGAGGACGGTGAACCGGGAGGCAACGGGTTCGCCCTCGGTGGTGATGCAGTTGCGATTGGGACACGAGAGGACGCCCTCGACGGTTTCGGGCCGCTCGACGCGGTTCTTCTCGACGACGTCGTACTCACGGATGATGTTGATGGAGGCCGCGGGCGCGATAAGCGAGATGACGTCGACTTCCTCCTGACTCAACTCGCGGCCCTCGATCTTCACCACGTCCTTGTACCCGAGTCTGTCGGAGGGAACGTTCATCCCGACGCTCACGACGTCCTCGGTGTGGCTGTCGATACCGAGGATGGCGAGCACGTCGGGCGCGTGCCCGCCGGCGATGTGGTCGATGACGGTGCCGTCCCGGATCTTGCTGATGCGGAGTTCGTGGTCCGGGTGGTCGTCGCCACCATCATCGCGGTCGCTCATCGTCCACCCTCCCCGAGGAGCAAGTCGAGCAGCGCCATCCGCACCGGAACGCCGTTGTGGGCCTGCTCGAAGTAGTTCGCGTACTGGGTCGCGTCGACGTCGGGCGCGATCTCGTCCACGCGGGGCAGCGGGTGCATCACCACACACTCGTCCCGTGCCGCTTCGAGCGTGGCGGCGTCGATGCGGTACTCGCCGGCGACTTGGCGGTATTCGTTCTCGTCGGGGAAGCGCTCGCGCTGGATGCGGGTGACGTAGAGCACGTCGAGTTCGGGAAGTACGGCATCGAGGTCGGTGTGTTCTTTGACCTGTGCGCCGGACTCGTGGAGGTCGTAGCGAACACTGCGCGGGAGACTCAGACTCTCGGGACTCACGAAGTGCTGGCGGGCGTCGAACTTCGTGAGCGCGTAGGCCAGCGAGTGCACGGTCCTCCCGTATTTCAGATCGCCCATGATGCCCACAGTGAGGTCCGTGAGACCATTGGCCGCCTCGCGCATCGTGTAAAGGTCGAGCAGCGTCTGGGTGGGATGCTGGCCGGCCCCGTCGCCGGCGTTGATGAGGGGGACGTCGACGAACTCGCTGGCCATCCGGGCCGCGCCTTCACTGGGATGGCGCAACACGAGCGCGTCGGCGTAGCCCTCGATCACCCGTACGGTGTCGGCGAGGCTCTCGCCCTTGGTCGCGCTGGAGGCCTCGACCGGCCCCATGTCGAGTGCCTCCCCGCCCAAGCGCTTGATGGCGGTCTCGAAGCTCATGTGCGTGCGCGTGCTCGGTTCGAAAAAGCAGAGCGCGAGCAGGTCGTCGGCATGGCGCTCACGACCGGGTGGGTCGCGCTTTATCTCCGTCGCACGGTCGAGGACCGTCTCGATGTCCGCTCGCGAGAGGTCCTTGGCGCTGATGACGTGGTCATGGTCCATCGCCTGTAGCCGGGCACCGACCTCCCTTGAATCCCCCGACCCGCACCGACGTGCCGACAAGGTTTATCCACCGCCCATGAGAGGATGATCCAATGTCCGAGCGACTGCGGACCGGCATCGACGTCCTCGACCAGCGACTCGGCGGTGGCGTCCCGCCGGGGACCATCGCTGCGCTTTCGGCCCCGCCGGCGAGTCAGGCCGAACTCCTGCTCGCCGAGTTCGTAGCTCCCCGCGAGACGCTGTATCTCACGCTCGACAGACCGAAATCGGCGGTTGCGGACGGTCTCCGCCGGACGGCGGTCGAGACTGGCGACCCGGTCGTTCGGGCCGTCGCCGACGAGGACCGCATCGACCACGCCATCGAACTGCTCGACGGCCTCCCCGAGCGCTCGACGGTTGTCGTCGACCCGCACTCGGCCATCGAGCGCGAAGGTCGCACGGGATTTCTTGCGTTCATGACTCGCCTGCGCCAGCGCGTCGCCGACACGGACAGCCTCGCGGTGTTGCACTGTCTCGACGGACGGGACGTGTCGTCGTTGCGCGACAGCACCGAGCACGTGGCGGATGTGATATTCGATCTCACGACCGACATCGGGAGCGCGACGGTCGAAAACCGGCTGGCGGTCCCCAAGTTCCGTGGCGGCCGCGCACTCACCGACACCCTGAAACTCAGGCTCACCGACGGTGTCGCGGTCGATACCAGTCGCGACATCGCGTAGTAAGGCGGCGGGTCTATCCGGCGGTGCGTTTATCCGAAGACCGGTCGACACCACGCACAATGGCTACCGAAGAGTGGGAGTTCAGCCTTCGACGTCTCGCCGTGCAGGTGACGCTCGTCGGGCTGGTCGTCATGGTGGCGCTCAGCGATTTCGGCAACCCCGTATTCGCCGTCGTCGGCTTTCTCAGCGGTCTTCTGCTCGTACTGGCGGCGGTCGATGCGGTCCGCGAACACCCGCTCTATCCGATCGCGTTCGGGGTCGTCATCGTACTCGCGGGCGTCGCCGGCATCCTCATCAACGGTCTCGGCTTTTTCGTCGCCGTACTGCTCCTCGGCGGACTCGCCTATCTCGCCGAGTGGGGCTACCGGCAGTACGAATCCGATGGGTCGATCGGCACGCCGCTCGACTGATTACTCGTCTGCGTCCTCGTCGAGTTCGTCGGTGATCTCGTCCATATCGACGTCGGCGTCCTCCAACTCCTCCTCGATTGCTTCGAGGTCGGCCTCCTCACCGCCACCCATGCCGCCCATCATGCCACCCATGCCGCCCATCATTCCTCCAGAACCGTCGATTACCTCCTCGACGACCACGCGGTCGAGGTCGAGGCGGTCGATGAGATCTCCCAAAATCTGCTGTTTGCCCATCATCCACTGCTGGTCGAACTGGAGCTGGGGTGATTGCTCGATGTAGAGCGTCTCCTTCTCGACGATCTCGGTCTCGAACTCGGGTTCTGCCTCCTCGTCGTCTTCGTCCTCGTCGGGTTCGACCATCCGCTCTTCTTCGACGTCGTCCGTCTCGATACGCATGTCGAAGTCGGCGTCGAAGTACATGCCGAGCATGCCTTCGGCCTGTTCGAGGCGGTCGTCGACCGTGTCGAGCACCTCGTAGTCGTACTCGACGTCCTCGCCGGCGAGCGGGTGGTTGAAATCGACGCGTGCGCGCCCGCCGATGATCGTTTCGACGTGGCCGTGCTGGCCGTCGATGTCGACGTGGCCGCCGGGGTAGCGGTCGTCCTCGGGGATGCGGTCTGCGCTCACGGTTTTGACCTCGCCCTCGTCGTACTCGCCGAACGCTTCCTCGGCGGGCACCGTGACGGTCCCCGAGTCGCCCTCCTCGCCGCCGGTGAAGTCCGCCTCGACGGCGTCGAAGAGGTGGCCGGCACCGACCGCGATGACGCGCGGTTCGAAGCTCTGTTGCTGGTCGGCGACGCCCTCCTCTTCGGCGACCTCCTCGTCGGTCGTATCGACGAGCTGGTCGTTCTCGACCGTGCGGGCGGTGTAGGCGAGCCGGACGAAATCGCCCTCCTGGATTCCGCCTGCGGCTTCCTCGCTCGTCTCCGATTCGGCCTGTTCGCTTGCTTCGTCGCTCATACCCACTCAACTCCCGTTCGACGTTTAAGAACGTTGCTTCGCGTCTGGCCCTCTCGCGAAGCGGTCGGTCACGGAAGACCGCGAGCGCTGCCGCAGCGCGATTCGTGGTGAGATCGGTCGGTCTTCGCGAGCCAGTCGCGCTCGGTCTCGCTCAGCCGGTAGTGACACGACTCGGGAACGCGACGCTCCCAGTAGAGGTCGCGCACGGGCGAGATTCCGTGGCGGGGCGGCTCGCCGGGTCGCGACACGTCGACCGACTCGGAGACAGCTCTGAGTGTTCCGGCGGCTCCGCCGTCGGCACTGGCGGCGTTCCCAACGGGGTTGGCCACGAACCCGCCGACCCATATCGCGTTGACCAGCACGATGGCAGCGAACGCCGCCGCGAGCCAGCGCCGATGAACCGGTTGCGCCCGCGCGACGGCCAGCGCGACCCCGAACGCGAGGAAGGTGACGAGCAAATAGAGATCGGGCGCGCTGTCGAGGTCGAACAGTATCTGGAACGCACCCCACGCCGCGCCGGCGTACACCCACCAGTGGCGGCGGAACTCTCCCCGGCCGGCAGCCAGCCCGGAGAGTCCCACGGCGAGCGGCACGAGCGCGTAGGCGAGATAGAGAACGAGTTTGCCGAGACGTTCGGTAATCGGTTGCGCACCCTGCGTTGTGAGCGGCACGTACACCACCTCGACGAGCATCGAGGCGAGCGCGTCCGACAGCGCGATGGGGACCACCGCCACGGCCGTGACCAGCGCCATCCCGAGCGCAGTGCGGGCGAGCGCGCGCCGGTCACGGTGCTCGACGGCGATGCCGAGGGTGAGGATGGCGAATATCGCCCCGTACTGCCAGTAGCCCGCGCTCGCGGCGGCGGCCGTCCCAGCGAGCAGCGGTCGTCTTTCGAGTGCGAGCACGAGTGCCCCCAGTCCGAAGAGCAGGGTGAGATACTTGGGTCGGAAGCCGTTCGCCGAGAGGCGGTAGAAGGCAGGCATTGCCAGCAGGGTGCAGCCGGCCAGCAGTGCCGCCAATCCGTCGCCGGTGAGCCGATGGGCGAGCAATCCAACCAGAAGGCTACAGCCGACGGCGGCCCCGGCGACGAGCGCGACGCTCAACAGATGGAGGGAAAGTGGGTCGCCATCGGTGAGCGCGGCGAGCACGGCCGTGGTTTCGATGGCCAGCGGGGGCTTGATATCCCAGATGTCGGCGTAGGGTATCGAACCTTGTGTGACGTACCAGCCGGCGTGCTGGAAGAAGGCGGCGTCGATGTTGGTCGTTGGGGGCGTGGTCGCAAGCGCTCGACGTACTGAAAGTCCCTGGACGAGCAGCGCCAGTCCTCCGAGGACGAGCGGCCAGCGCCGGTCGAGGAACGATGCCTCTCGCACGACTCTTTCGGGGGTGCTCGTGTGCTTCAAGGTAGCGAAGTCGTCGGCGCTCGTGCAGGGGAACGTTTAGTAGCCGGAGCGCCCTGTAGCAGGTATGGCAGACACCACCGAGGCAAGTCAGAGCCTCTCGCGCGAGGAAGCCGCCGACGAACTGGAGGCACTTGCGAACGAACTGCGTGGGAGTGAGGACATCACCGTCGCCGTCGGCAACAAGTCGGTCGCGCTCACGCCGCGCGACACCGTCGACTACGATATCGAGGTGAGCGAACGCGAGCCGATGCTCGGCGACAAGCGCGAGTCCGTCAGCATCGATCTCCACTGGAAGGCTGAAGAGTAGCTTTTCCGGCTTCGGTTCGAGACGTCACTGTGTACGAGGTCGAATGCAAGGTCGCCGCCCGCCACGAACCCGTCCGCGAACGACTCGCGGCGCTCGACGCCGACCCCATCGATACCGTCGAGCAGGCGGATACCTACTACGACGCCCCCCATCGGAGTTTCCCCGAGACCGACGAGGCGCTCAGAGTCCGTCGGGAGGGCGAAACGACGCGACTCACCTACAAGGGACCGCTCGTGGATGCCCATTCGAAGACCCGCGCCGAGCACGAGACGGCGGTCGAGGACGGCGAGACGATGGCGAGACTTCTCGATGCGCTCGGGTTCACGCCCGCGGCGACCGTCGAGAAGGAGCGCGAGAAGTTCCGCTGTCGGGGGTACACCGTCGCCCTCGATACAGTTTCGGGTCTCGGCGAGTTCGTCGAGGTCGAGGACGGGGCGGCGAGCGAGGGCGACATCGAGCGCGTCCGCGATGGCGCGCGCGACCTGCTCGCGGCGCTCGACTGTGACCCCGACGAACAGATCCGGCGGTCGTATCTCGGAATGCTGTTGGCAACCGCCGACGAATAACTACTGGTTATCTCCCGGGACGGGAAGGTTTCCGCAAGTTATAGGCCGTGCGACGGCGAACCCACTTCATGACCGAACGAAACGTTCGCGTGGCGGCGCTCGACCGGCCGGCCGCCGAGGACGAGCCGGTCGAAATCGTCGAACGAAAGGGCATCGGCCATCCCGATTCGCTGTGTGACGGCATCGCCGAGAGCGTCTCGCGCGCGCTCGCGGCGGCGTATCTCGACCGCGTCGGTCGAGTGTTACACTACAACACCGACGAGACGCAACTGGTCGCCGGCAGCGCCAAACCCGCCTTCGGCGGCGGCGAGGTACTCGAACCCATCTACGTGCTCATCGTCGGGCGCGCGACCAGCGAGTACGAGGGCACCACCATTCCCACCGAACCCATCGCGCTCCGGGCGGCCCGCCAGTATCTCGAAGCGCACGTGCCCGAACTCGAAATCGGGACTGACATCGTCGTCGACGTGAAACTCGGCGAGGGCAGCGGCGACCTCCGGGACGTCTTCGGCGAGGGCGGCGTGGCGATGGCAAACGACACGAGCTATGGCGTGGGTCATGCACCGCTCTCCGAAACCGAGCAGATCGTCCTGAACGCCGAGCGGCGACTCACGGGTGAGTACGCCACCGACCATCCCGAACTCGGGCCGGACGTGAAGGTGATGGGCAAGCGCGAGGGCGACGACATCGAGATCACTGTCGCGGCGGCGATGATCGACTCCTACATCGTGGACGCCGACGCCTATGCCGAAGCGGTCGAGGAGGTCCGCGAGTACGTCGCGGACGTCGCCGACGAGTACACCGACCGGGCGGTCTCCATCCACGTGAACACCGCCGACGATTACGACGCGGGTTCGATATACCTCACTACCACAGGGACGAGCGCCGAACAGGGCGACGACGGTTCGGTGGGACGGGGCAACCGTGCGAACGGACTCATCACGCCGAATCGCTCGATGAGCATGGAGGCGACCTCGGGGAAGAATCCCGTGAATCACATCGGCAAGATCTACAACCTCCTGAGCACCGAGATCGCCGAGCGCGTCGTGAGCGAGGTGGCGGGCATCCGCGACCTCCGGGTACGACTCCTGAGCCAGATCGGCCGGCCCGTCGACCAGCCCCACGTCGCCGACATCCACGTCAGCACCGAGGCGGGCGTCGCCGTCGGCGACGTCGAGGAGGAGATCCGAACCATCGTCGACCGCGAACTCGCCGACGTCACCGGCCTGACCGACCGCGTCATCGAGGGCGACGTCTCGACGTTCTGATCGATTGGAGCGGGACCGTCGTCACCACGACGCAAGCGCGTCCAATCGCGCGGCGCGCTCTTCGACCGCCGCCGCGTCGAGCGGGCCGTCCTCGGTGACGACTGTGATCAACTCCGCCGGCGTGCGGTCGAACGTCGGATTCACCACGTCGATGGCGGCGTCGCCGTCGTAGACGTCCCTGGGATCGCCGTCCTCGAAGCGCGCGTCGCCGGTGGTGATTTTGTCGTTCGCGGCGACGGCGTACACGGATACGTCCTCCCGAGCGGCGGCGATGGCGATACCCCGTGTCCCGACCTTGTTCACGACGCTGCCGTCGGCCAGTATCGTATCGGCTCCGACGAGCACGCTATCGACCGTGTGCTCGGCGAGGACGTGGGCGACGGCCGCGTCGGTCACGAGCGTCACCCGGCACTCTTTGGCGAGCGTTTCGGCGACACCGACGCCCTCGCGTGCGGGCCGCGACTCGGTGACGATAACTCGCTCGATGTCGGCCTGTCGAAGCGCGTCCAGCACCGTGCCGGACCGCGAGAGGGTCAGGACGGTCCCGTCGAGCAGCGTGGCAGCCTCGTGGGCTGCGTTCGCGTCCGCATCGAACGCGCGCTCGATACCCGCCCGGGCCGACTCCTCGACCGCTTCCGGGGTTCGACCTACCCCGTCCATCGCCCGATCGACGCGGTTTTCGACGACGACCATGCTCGGCCGCGCTTCCCGGAGGTCGTGCGCGAGCGCCGCGAGGTCGTTCCACCGGTCCGTTTCGTCGCCCGCTTCCGTCGCGAGCACGCCGGCGCGGTCCCGGAGCACCTCCAGTGCGCGCACCGACAGGTATGCCGAGCCGTGGTCGCCGTCCTCCCGTACGGTCTCGACCGTCGGCGCAACGCGCTCGTAGGCGTTCCAGAGGCCGGGCACCGTCTCACGGTGGTGGATTTCGGTCGGCGGGAGCCACTCGAATGTGTCGGTCCCGCCGATCTCGTCCATCCGTGAGTCATAGTCGAACAGATACGGATGGATTCGCCGACGTGTTTTTCGATCCGCCTCGACGACGAACGGCTCGCCCCGCCGGACGAACGAAACGGCGTCACCGTCCGTCCACCCTCGAACTGCTTCGTGTGCGGCTTCGTCGGGGTCCCCATCCGCGTGGCTCACGAGTGCACTCCACCGATCGGCATCCGCGTCGGTTCCGTCGCCTCGCTCGGTGAGGAGTATCTCGCCACGATTTCGGAGGAAACAGGTGATGTGGGGCTTGTCCATACCGGGAGTAGCTACTCGTGGTGCTTCAAGATGGTGCGGAAGGGTGAGACGATGAGATACGTGTGTCGCCGGCGAGTGCTGGCGCGACCCGAAGTACCGAAGTGGCCACCCGGCGATTGCCGTGTATGAACGTCTCACCCGTCACGGATCTCCCCGAGATCGGTGCCGACGACGACCTCGCGGCACTCGTCGCCGAGCAGGTCGACGTCGACGTCGACGTGGTCTGCGTGGCGAGCACCGTCGTCTCGAAAGCCGAAGGCCGGGCGCGCGATCTCGCCGACTTCCCGGCCGGCCCGCGCGCACACGAGATCGCCGACCGGCTGGCCGAACTCTCCGGCGACGAGAAAGACCCCCGGTTCGCACAGGCCGTCTTGGAGGAGAGCACCGAGCTCCTGATGGACGAGCCGTTCCTCCTGACCGAGACGCGCTTCGGACACGTCTCGGTGAACGCCGGTATCGACCGCTCGAACGTTCCCGACAACGACATCCTCCTGCTCCCGAAGCACCCGAGCGAGAGTGCACGCCGGCTCAACGAGCAACTCGACGTTCCGGTGATCGTCACCGACACCTGTGGGCGACCGTTCCGACACGGCCAGCGCGGCGTGGCCATCGGCTGGGCCGGCCTGCCCGCCAGCCGCGACTGGCGCGGCGAACACGACCGCGACGACCGCGAACTCGGCGTCACAGTAGAGTCCGTGGTAGACGAACTCGCGGCGGCGGCGAACCTCGTGCTCGGCGAGGGTGCGGGCGGGAACCCCGTCGCCGTCGTGGATGGATTCGACATGGACGAGTTCGCCGGGAGCGACAACCTGTTTCGCGCCGTCGACGGTGATTTCGTCCGACAGGCGCTTCGGGAGTGGTCGTATGCAGGGAATTGAACTCACGCCCGAGCGGCCCACGGAGCGCACCGTCGAACTCGGCGAACGGGCCGCAGGGGCGGGTTTCGATACGATCTTCGCGAGCCATCACTACAACAATCGCGACCCCTTCGCCGCCCTGACGTTGCTCGCAGAGCGCACCGACGACATCCGACTCGGCCCGGGCGTGACCAACCCCTACGAGACCCACCCCGTGACGCTCGCCTCGCGGGTGGCGACGCTCGACGAACTCTCTGACGGGCGGGCGGTCTTCGGCGTCGGTCCGGGCGACCCCTCGACGCTCGAAAACCTCGGTCTCAGCGAGCGGCGCGGGCTTCGCTCGGTGCTCGAATCGTTCGACATCGCTAGAGAACTCTGGGCCGGCGAGCGCGTCGATCACGATGGAACCTTCAGCGCACGCGACGCCGGTCTGAACTACGATGTCGGGGAAATCCCGGTCTACGTCGGCGGCGAGGGACCCCATATGTGTCGGATGGCCGCCAAACACGCCGACGGACTGCTCTTTAATGGATCCCATCCCGACGACATCGCGTGGGCCGCCGATCAGGTCGAGCAGGGTCTCGACGAGCGACCCGACGAGTATGGTGAGTTCGACTTCACGGCGTACGCGAGCGTGAGCATCGCCGAGGACGGCGACGCCGCACGCGAGGCCGCCCGCCCGCCGGTGGCGTTCATCGCGGCGGGTGCGCCCGAACCAGTCCTGGAGCGCCACGGACTCGACGGCGAACGCGCCGAGGCAATCGGCGAGGCGATCTCGGCCGGCGAGTTCGAGACGGCCGTCGACCGTGTGAGCGAGGCGATGATCACTGCGTTCTGTATGGCCGGCACGCCCGATACCGTCGAGTCACGACTGTCGGCGGTGCTCGAACACGCCGACAGCATCGTCGTCGGTTCGCCGCTCGGTCCCGACGTGGAGAGCGCTATCGACCTTGCTGGGGCGGTGTGCGACCGAAATTATCGGGAATGAGTCCCGAGAGCAGTCCACCGATCGCGAGATAGGCGAACAGCCCGAACGCGACGAGCCAGACGAGCGTGCTTGACAGTATCAACAGTGCCGAAACCGGGTCGCCGAGGGCGACCTCGGTCACGATGTTCGTCAACTCGACGAGATTGCCGAACAGTTCGACGACGATGTTTGCCATATCCCGTCTTGCTGGCGTGGGTACTTGTGCCTACTGTCCCGCTTCCTTCCAGATGATCCCCTCGAAGCGCGCGTTCATCACTCGACCGTTCGGACGGCGACAGACGACCGCACAGGCGACGTCGTACCTGTCGTCTCGCTCGTCGACGTTCTCGGTCGTCACTTCGCAGGTGATGGGCTGGCCGGTGTAGACGGGCTCGAGGAACTCGAACTCCATCGAGCGTGCGAGCACGCCGAGATCGCCGCCGATCTTCGTGGGTAGCGTCGCCGTAAGCAAGCCCTGCACGACGAGTCGCCCCTCCGCGTCGGGCTCCGAATGAATGGCCTGCTGGTCGCCCGAGACCTCACCGAATCGCTCGACATCCGCGTGGGTGAACGTGCGCTCGAACGTGTGCACGTCGCCTTCTTCGGGTTTCGATGACATAGCTACCCATATCGGTGCGGGCAGGTTAAATCCCGGCGACCGGGCGACGAGAAGCGAACGACTATGCTCCCGGTCCTCGTTGTCCGGCGCATGACGTGGGAGACCATCGACCTCGACATCGAGGACGGCGTGGCGACCATCACCGTCGACCGGCCCGACAGACTGAACGCGATGAACGTCGAAACCCTCGAAGCGCTCGCCGAAGCGCTCGACGAGGCCCGCGACGCCCGCGCACTCGTGCTCACGGGGGCCGGCGACGACGCGTTCGTCGCTGGTGCGGACATCGGTTACATGGCCGAACTCTCGGTCGCCGAAGCACAGGCCTACGCCGAACTCGGCCATCGCGTCGCCGACACCATCGAGACGTTCCCCTGTCCCGTGATCGCCGCCGTCAACGGCTACGCCTTCGGCGGCGGCTGCGAACTCGCGCTCGCGGCCGACCTACGGGTCGCCGCCGAGAGCGCCGTGCTCGGCCAGACCGAGATCGACCTCGGCATCGTCCCCGGTTGGGGCGGCACCCAGCGTCTTTCGCAACTGGTCGGCGACGAGCGCGCCCGCCGACTGGTCTTCTTCGGCGAGCGCGTGGGGGCGACCGAAGCCCACGAGATCGGACTGGTCGGCGAGGTGGTCGCCGACGACGATCTCGACGCACACGTCGCCGAGATGGCCGCCGACCTCGCGGCGAAGCCCAAGCACGCCCTCGAAGCCGCTAAAGAGTCGCTGAATCAGGTCCACGAATCGCACCTCTCGGCGGGGCTGACCTACGAGCGCCGCCTCTGGAGCGGTCTCTTCGGGACGCACGACCAGCGCGAAGGCATGACGGCGTTCGTCGAAAACCGCGACCCCGACTTCGAGTAAGCTTCGGCGAACCGACGGCGGTCGACCCCGGCGTTTAAATCCGACCGCGCGTGTACCTATCGAGTATGGAGTTCTGCGACGAGTGCGGCTCAATGATGAAGACCGACGGCGACGAGTGGGTCTGCAGCAACTGTGGCTTCACCAAACCGCGCGACGACGCCGCAGAAGCAGCGATGACGACGACAGAGGGCCAAGAAGAGACCGAAGTCATCGACGTCAGCGACGCCGAGGACCGGGGCCTCCCCACGACCGAAGTCCACTGCCCCGAGTGCGGCAACGACGAGGCCTACTGGTACATGCAACAGATCCGCTCGGCCGACGAATCGGAGACCCGGTTCTTCGTCTGTACGGAGTGTGAACACCGCTGGCGCGAGGACGATCACTAAACACCCACTTTTTTACAGAGGGTCCTCCCGCGCGCTCGCTCCGCTCGCGCTCGGTCGAACCCTCTCCAAAAACCTGGACTAAAAACACCCGCTCGCGCGGACATCAACCACCCACCAACCGCACAACACCGCCGAAGCCCTCACCGCGCGCTCCCTGCGGTCGCTACTCGCTCACTCCGTTCGCTCGCGCGGTTCGCCCTTCATCCGCCAAGGCCCACACCGCAACCGCCGCGACCGCACCGCAACCGCCGGCCGCAGCCGGCGACCGCCGGCTACTGTCCCTCGAAATCAGGCTTCTCGCCGGCCATGAACGACTCGGCACCCTCGCGGTGGTCGTCGCTCTCGAAGACGGCGGCCTGCGCGGCGGCCTCGTTCTCCATCGCCTGGTCGAGCGAACTCTCGAAGCCCTGCCGAACGAGCCGCTTCGAGGTCCGCAGCGCCACGGTCGGCCCGGTGGCGATCGTCTCGACGAACTCGTCGGCGCGCTCGTCGAACTCCTCGTCGGGATAGACGTGGTTGAACAGCCCCAGTCGCTCGGCGCGCTCGGCCTCGACGAGTTCCCCAGTAAGAACGAGTTCTTGGGCCGTGTTCTCGCCGACGATTCGTGGGAGAAGATAGGAAGTCCCCGAATCGACCGCCAGCCCGACTTGCCGGAAGCCGAAACTAATTTTCGACTCCGTGCTCGCTAGCTGCACGTCACACGCGATGGCGAGGTTCGCGCCCGCGCCGAAGGCGATCCCGTCGATTTTCGCCACGGTAGGGAGCGAAAACTCCGCGACGCGCTTCACTGCGCGGCTGGTCTCCTGACTGATGTGGCGCACCGATTCGTCGAGCGTCACGCCGCCCGCCAGCCGCTCGGACATCGCGTTGACGTCCCCACCCGCCGAGAACGCCCCGCCAGCGCCCGTGACGACCAGACAGCGCGCGTCGCTGCCCTCCAACTCCGCGAGCGCGTCGATGATGCCCGCCGAGATGTCCTCGGTGAGCGCGTTGCGTACCGATGGACGATTCAATGTCAACGTCGCCACGCCGTCCTCGATGTCGACCAGCACGGCATCCTCGTCGCTCATTGGGCCACCTCCTCGCTCTCCTCGCGTCCACGGAGTTCGAACTTCTGGACCTTCCCGGTCGTCGTCCGCGGTAGCTCCTCCACGAACTCGACTTCACGGGGGTGTTTGTACTCCGCGAGGCGTTCGAGACAGAACTCCCGAATATCGTCTTCGGTCACATCCGCGTCGGGCGTCGGCACCACGAACGCTTTGACGGTCTCGCCGCGGCGCTCGTCGGGAATCCCGACGACTGCGGCATCCGCCACGTCGGGATGTTCGAACAGTAGCTCCTCGACCTCGCGCGGATAGACGTTGTAGCCGCCCGTCACGATCATGTGCTTCTCCCTGTCGACGATGTAGAAGAAGTCCTCCTCGTCCCAGTAGCCGATGTCGCCCGTGTGGAACCACCGCCGTCCGTCCTGCTCGGTGAACACTTCTTCGTTCGCCTCCGGCCGGTCGTGATAGCCCTTCATGACGTTCGGCCCGGCGATCACGAGTTCACCAGTGATGGCATCGAGGTCGGTCTCGCTCTCGTCGACCGGTCCTTCTTCGACCCGTTCGACCGGCTCGAACTCCTCGTCGACGATCATCGCATCGACCCCGTCGAGCGTGCGCCCGATTGACCCCACACGGCGGGCTTCGGGGCTGTTGAAGTGGGTCACGGGCGCGGTCTCGGTCAGCCCATAGCCTTCGTAGAGTTCGAGACCGAACTGGTCCTCGAACCGGCGCAGGACCTCGACCGGGAGGCTACTGCCACCGGAGTTGACGAACCGGAGCGACGAGAGGTCGAACTCGTCGGCGTTCGGCTGGTTCACGAGGTCGTTGTACATCGCCGGCACGCCCTGCATGACGGTCAAATCCTCCGATTCGATGAGCGAGACGGCCTCTTGGGCATCCCACGCGGGCAGTGGGTAGTAGGCTGCACCCGAGAACAGCGCGGTGTTCATCGTGACGGTCATCCCGTAGATATGAAAGAGCGGTAGCACGCCCAGCGAGCGGTCCTCGACGCCCGTCCCGCCGGGCAGGAGGTCGGCGGCCGTGCGCGCGTTCGAGGCGAGGTTCTGGTGAGTCAGCAACACGCCCTTCGGCTGGCCCGTCGTTCCCGACGTGTAGGGCTGGCAGGCCACGTCGTCGTCCGCCCGCTCGATGATATCGGGCGCGCCGTCGGCGAGGAACGCCTCGAAGGCGGTTGCACCCTCGGCATCGCCGCCGATGCTCACGACCGTCTCGACGGCCGTCTCCTCGCGGACCGACTCGACCACCGGGACGAGGTCCGCGAGGGTGACGACCAGTTCGGCCCCGCTATCGCCGAGGAGGTGGCCGATCTCGCGCGATTTGTACTGTGGGTTCATCGGGACGACCACCGCGCCGGCCCGGAGCGCCCCGTGGAAGGCGACGACGAACTGCGGGAGGTTCGGGAGATAGATACCCACCCGGTCGCCCGGTTCGATGCCCACACTGTCGAGGCCGGCCGCGAACGCTCCAGTCTGTTGCCAGAATTCCTCGTAGCTCAGTTCCGTTTCGTCGTACCGGATCGCCGTCGCGTCGGGGTGGGCATCGACCGTCGACAACACGTCTGTCACGAGATTCGTCATGGATTCTCGTGTGAGGACGCGCGCCACGGGTTAAAGGATTGCCCCTCACCGAACCAATACTTCGGTTCTTGGCCGTTTCAGTTACCAGCGGTAATCCAGAACTCAGCCGCCGAGATAGACGTCGTGGATATACTCGTCGTCGCGGAGGCTTTCCGGACTCCCTTCGCGGACGAGTTCACCGTTTTCGAGCAGCGCGATGCGGTCTGCGTGGTCCATCGCGAAGGTGACGTTCTGCTCGCAGAGCAACACGGTGACACCGGCCTCGCGGATGCGGTCGAGACCGTCGCTGATGTCCTCCAGAATCACCGGCGCAAGCCCCAGTGTGGGTTCGTCGAGGATCAACAACTCGGGCGAACTCATCAGCGCGCGCCCGATGGCGAGCATCTGTTGTTCGCCGCCGCTCATCGTTCGGGCGTGCTGGTCTTCGCGCTCTTCGAGGGCCGGAAAGAGGTCGTAGACGAACTCGCGGCGCTCGTCGGCGTTCCCACGTCGAAACGCCCCGAGTCCGAGGTTGTCCGCGACACTCATGTGCCCGAAGAGATCGCGCTCTTCGGTACAGTGGATGAGTCCGTCGCTCACGAGGTCGCTCGTCGAGCGCGTGCTCACTTCCGTTCCCTGATACTGAACGCTGCCTTCGTAGTCGTGAAAGCCCGTGACGGTCTCGGCGAGTGTCGTTTTGCCCGCGCCGTTGGGTCCGATGACCGAGACGATCTCGCCGCTCCCCACTCGGAGGTCGACGCCGCGGAGCGCGGTCACTTTGCCGTACGACACCCGGAGGTCCTCGATGGCGAGCGCCGCATCGCCTCCGCCGCCGGCCACAGTTTCCTCGCTATCGCTCGCCGTCTCGGTGCTCATGCGCTCCCCCCGAGATAGGCCTCCTGAACATCCGTGTTGTTTCGGATCTCCTCGGGGGTTCCCGCGGCGAGTTTCGACCCGAACCGGATGACGATGGCCCGGTCGATGAGCGAGAGCAACCCGCGCATGTTGTGGTCGACCACGACGAGGGTCAGCCCCTCGTCACGGAGTTCGCCGAGGAGGTCGGAAACGGTCTCGACCTCGCCGCTCGACAGCCCGGCGAACGGCTCGTCGATCAGGAGGAGATCGGGATCGGTCGCGAGCGCCCGCGCGAGCTCGAGTCGGAGCAAGCCGGCGTGTGGCAGTTCGCTCGGCGTCAGATTCACTCTGTCCCCTAACCCGACGCGCTTGCAGATCTCTCGTGCCTGCTCGTGGGTCCCGCCGCGCAGTCCCGACAGCGAGAACAGTTTGTCGGGCGTGAGCGCGAGCGCGACGTTGTCGAGCACCGATCGGTCTTCGAGCGGGCGAAACGACTGGAAGGTGCGCGCCAGCCCGCGTTTGACCATCACGTGAGCCGCGTCGCCGGTGATGTTTTCCCCGTCGTACCAGACCGTTCCCTCCGTCGGGGGATAGGTCCCCGTGACGCAGTTGAAGGTGGTGGACTTCCCTGCACCGTTCGGTCCGATGAACCCGAGGATTTCGCCCTCCTCGACGGCAAACGAGAGGTCGTCGACCGCGGTCAGTCCTCCGAAACGTTTCGTGACGTTCTGGAGGACGAGCAGGCCATCGTCCGGCTCATAGCTGTCGCTTTCTCCTTGTGCTACCGCCTCGTTCCCGCCAGTCGTGCCTGTGTCAGTGCTCATCTCTCGTCACCTCGGATTCGCTCTTCGAGATCGTCGAGCGCGCACCGGTATCGTTCCGTGGCCTGTTCGATCGGGTTCGTGAGTCCCTCCGATTCCTGGCCGCCGTCGGTCGCTACTGGGTTGCCACGTGCACGACCGAGCAGCCGTCGACCGGTGCGTATCGCCCACGGGAACACCCCCTGTGGGAGGACGTAGATGAGGGTCATCGTCAGCAGCGCGAAGATCAGCAAGCTCGCCTCGTTGAGGCCCACGTTCACGAGCGGGATGGTGAACTCCTGCTGGTTCAGCAGGTCGTTGACGAAGTAGAAGAAGACGCCGCCGAGCCCCGCGCCGACGATGGTGCCCATGCCGCCGAGGATCGCTGCTATCAATACCTCGATGCTCACGATGAGCGCGAGCAGTTGGCTCGGGCGCGGACTGCCGACGGGCGTGTGGACGAACATCGCACCCGCAAGCCCGCCGATGGCCGCGCTCAGCACGAACGCGAACACCTTGAACTTCGCCACGTTCAGACCCGCGGCCGCAACGGCGTCTTCGTCCTCCCGGATTGCCGTCAGCACCGAGCCGACGTCCGAGCGCGTGATGGCGAACAGGAGGAGCAAAATGGCGAGAAAGAGTCCGAGCGCGATGTAGTAGTTCGCCGTGACGACGAGGGCGAACTCGTCGGCGGTGACGAGCGCCGCCGGCGAACTCAGTCCCAACTCGCCGCCGAAGATATCGCCGTAGATGATGAACACCTGCAGGAGGATGAGCGGCGCGACGAGCGTTATCAGCGAGAGGTACGGTCCTCGTATTCGGAGCGCCGGCACGCCGACGAGCACGCCGGTGAGCGCCGCGAGCAACACACCAGCAGGAATCGAAAGCGACGGCGACAGCCCGAACCCGAGATTCAAGAGGGTGGAAGTGTAGCCGCCGACGGCGAAGAAGAGGGCGTGGCCGAAGCTGATCTCGCCCGTGTAGCCCGACACCGCGTCCCAGCTCATCGCGAACATCCCGAAGTAGAAGGCCCCGATGAGCACCAACAGCTGCGTCGTCGAGATGCCGACGAACGGCAACACCGCGAGGGCCACGACGCCGAGCACGCCGAGCAGGTAGCGCGGCGCGAGCACCGACCCGGCGAGCGAACGGCCGGTGTCCGTGCCTTCGACGGTTTCTGGGGAGAGGTTTTCGTCCGCCATCTACGCCTCCGCGAGCTCCCGGCCGAACAGTCCTTCTGGACGCACGAGCAACACGACCACGAGAACCACGAGGCCGGCCAAGCCGCTCAGTCGGGGATCGATGGCCGAAGTGGTGATCACCTCCAGAAAACCGATGACGTACGCCGCGACGAGACTGCCCCGGATGGAGCCGAGACCGCCGAGTACGACGATCGAAAAGGAGAGGATGAGCGGTTCACGGCCCATCGCCCAGTTGGCGGTCTGGTACGATCCCAAGAACAGTCCGGCGATGCCCGCGAGCACGCCGGCGATGGCCCACGTGTAGAGGTTGATGCGGCTGCTTTCGATGCCGACCAGCGCCGCGCCACGCGGACTCATGCTGGTTGCGAGGATCGCCTTTCCGGTATTGGTGTAGTTGATGAAGACGAACAGCCCGCCGATGAGTACCCACGAGACGACGAACACCACGAGCAGGTTGTTCTGGACTGCACTGCCCAAAATCTCGGTGTTGCCCGCCACGAGCGCCGGAATCGCTCTCGGTTGGCTCCCCTCGACGATGCGAAGGACCTCCTCGACGACGATCGAAGCCAACAGTGTGAGGATCATCACGATGATGATGTCGTCGCGCCGTTCGGCGAACCCCTTGTAGAGAAGGACGCTGAACAGCGCCGGTATCGCCATCGCCGCGAGCACGCCCGCGGGGATACCGAAGCCGGCGCTGGTAACGTAGTAGGCCGCGAACGCTCCCACGGTGATGATGGCCCCGTGGGCGAGGTTGATGGTGCCGCCGACGCCGAAGATCATCGTGAACCCGATGGCGACGAGCGCGTAGAGCGAACTGATGACCGTCCCGTTGATGAGGATGGTGACGACGTCGACCATCGATTAGATCCACGCGGGCTGTTGGTATTTCGACGTCTTGAACTGCTTTGGCCAGATGACCTCCTGTGCGCCGCCGCCGTTGCCATCCTTTTGCCACTGAAGGAAGACCGGATACATGGCGTCCTCGCCGTAGATCGGGTCGTGGGGGTACTTCTTGTCCTTGCCGTAGAACTTGAGCGTGCCGGTCGTCCCGGTAAAGGACGACTGCTCAAGTGCCGAGACCAACTCGTCGGCGTCTTTCGTTCCCGTCTGCTCGATCATCGCCGCGTAGAGTTTGACGGCGTCGTAGGCGTGATAGCCGGTATAGACGGGATAGCTATCGAACTCCTTGTTGTAGGCCTTGACGAACGGCTGGGTCTTCTTCGTGACCTCGCTCTGTGGCGTCGCGGAGGTCTGGGTCACGCCGTAGAGACAGGCCCCGTTGACCGACTCGTAGTAGGAGGGCAGCTGCATCGGGACGTGGATGCCCGCGAAGCCGAACGGACGCTGCTGTTTGGCCCATTGAACGATGGCCTCCGTTCCCGTGTGCGCCATCGCGGTGAACACGCCGTCGGCGTCCGAACTCCCCACGTCGTCGTACAGCGGCCCGAAGTTCGTCGTCCCGCTGGCGTAGCGCTGGCTGCCGGCCACGTCGACGCCGATGCCGCCGAGGCGCTCTTCGAACACCTTCGAAATCGGCTCGGTCCACTTGTAGTCCTCGACCATCGAGAACGTCGACCCCCAGCCCATCGTCTCGAAGTTGGCCTTGCCGAAATCGAGGAGATTTCGCCCGAGATCGAAGTCGTTGAGCGGGCCGGCGCGGAAGTGATACTTGTACTTGTCGTAGTTCTCCGCGATCATCCGCGAGATCTCCGTGGAGGCCGCGCCGGCGGTGATGTGTACCGTCTTCTGCTGGGCCATGTCCTCGACGATGTTGAGGAGAACCTCGCTCGTGAAGATCCCCGTCGTGACGTCGGCGTTCTTGTTCAGGACGAGTTCGCGGTAGCGCTGCTGGCCGGTCGAGGGGTCGCCCTCGGTGTTCCCGACCTCCAGTTTGACCTCCGCGCCGCCGATGCCGCCGTTCGCGTTGAGTTGCTTGACCGCGAGTTTCGCGCCGTTGACGATGGAACCACCAATGGGGTCGTTCTCGGGATTCGGGGCTAGCGCGCCGATGGTGACGGGACCCTCGATGTTTGCATTTCCGCCACCGCCGCCGGAGCCGTTGCCACCCCCGCCACCGCCGCTACCGTTGCCGCCACCGCCGCCGCTTCCGCCACCACCGGAACCGTTGTCGCCACCACCTCCGCCACCGAGGCTGAGACAGCCGGCGACCGTGGTCGCGAGCGCCGCACCGCCGGTCGCCCGCAGGAACCGCCGCCGATTCGCGCCAGTGTTTCTTCCAGTATTCGATTTCCGTGACGAACCGTTTCCATCGGTCGAATTCGACCGCTGTTCATTACCATCGGTAGCCATTGTCGTGAACGGTAGTTGGACACACACTACATAAACGTGGTGGTGTGATTCCTGACAGGTATCTCCCCGCCGGGGTCCACAGCGCTCCGTGGCGTGATCTCGACGAGCGGCGCGACGCGGCACGCACGAAACGACACTCGACGACCGGTGTAGCCGGCAAACCCATGATTTAGGGTCCGAGCGCACGTGAATCGGGTATGCGAATCCACTGGCATCGCCGCGACCTCCGGGCGGCCGACAACCGCGCGCTCGCGGCGGCCGTCGAGGACGACTCCGTGATACCGGCCTTCGTCTTCGACCCCGACGTGCTCCAGTATGCAAGCCCGCCCAGGGTGGCGTTCCTGCTCGATGCGCTCGATTCCCTGCGAGGGTGCTACCGCGAGCGCGGCGGCGACCTCGTCGTCGTCGAGGGTGACCCGGCCGAGGAACTCCCACGGATCGCCGACGAACATGGTGTCGACGCAGTGTTCTGGAATCACGACTACACGGGTCTCGCTCAGGAACGTGACCAGCGAGTGCGCGAAGCACTCGACGACGCCGGCATCGCCCGTGAGGAGTTTCACGATGCCGTCCACCACGAACCAGGCACTATCACGACCAACGATGGCGACCCGTACTCGGTGTTTTCCTACTTCGGCGACAAATGGCTCGACCGCGAGAAGGCCGAGCCGTATCCCGTCCCCGACGGCGACGCACTCGCCGCCATCGAGGGCGAGACGATGCCGACCATCGGGGAACTGGGGTTCGATGACCCGACCGCCGACATCCCAAAAGCGGGTATCGAGGCAGCCCGCGAACGTCTCGAAGCGTTCTGTGGGGAGCGAATCTTCGAGTACGACGAGGGTCGTGAGTATCCCGCGCGTGCGGGCACCTCGCGGCTCTCACAGGATCTCAACTATGGAATCATCGGCGAGCGTGAAGGTCACAGAGCGGGTCGGCGCGGCGCTCGAAGATGCCGACGGCGAGGAGCGCGAAGCGGTCGAGGCCTATCGCCGAGAGCTGGCCTTTAGCGAGTTCTTCACCCACGTCCTGTTCTACAACCCCGAAGTCGTGACTGAAAACCACAAGGACTACGAGAACGCCATCGACTGGCGCGAGGATAACGAGGAGTTGCAGGCGTGGAAGGAAGGGCGGACTGGGTATCCCATCGTCGATGCGGGGATGCGCCAACTCCGCGAGGAGGCCACCATGCACAACCGGGTTCGGATGGCCGTCGCCTCGTTTCTCACGAAGGACCTCATGTGCGACTGGCGCGCAGGCTACGCCCACTTCCGCGAACGGCTCGTCGACCACGACACCGCAAACGACAGCGGCAACTGGCAGTGGGCGGCCTCCACAGGGACCGATGCCCAGCCGTACTTTCGCGTGTTCAACCCGATGACGCAGGGTGAAAAATACGATCCCGACGCCGAGTACATCAAACAATACGTCCCCGAACTCGAAGACGCCGACCCCGAGACGATTCACTCATGGAACAAACTGGGCGCGGACGAACGCGAGTCGGCCGCGCCCGACTATCCGGCCCCGATCTGCGACCACGGCGAACGCCGCGAGCAGGCGATCGCGATGTTCGAGCGCGCCCGCGGCGAGGACTGAAGCCTACCCCGCTCGAACCGCGATTCGTGAGGTGTGCTATCACCCGTTCCTCAACCTTTAACAGACATCCGGGCGTTGTGTGTGGTGGAGGACAGACCAATGCCCGAACATTCCAACGCGGAGCTACCACCGCTTCCGTACGACTACGACGCCCTCGAACCGCACATCTCCGAACAGGTGCTCAACTGGCATCACGACACCCACCATCAGGGCTACGTGAACGGTCTCAATAGCGCCGAGGAGACCCTCGCAGAGAACCGCTCGTCGGGCGATTACTCCTCGACGGGTGGGGCACTCGGCGACGTGACTCACAACGGCAGTGGGCACTATCTCCACACGATGTTCTGGGAGAACATGGACCCGAACGGCGGCGGCGAACCCTCCGGGGAGCTCGCCGACCGCATCGAGGAGGACTTCGGCTCCTACGAGGGCTGGAAGGGCGAGTTCGAGGCCGCTGCCTCGGCCGCGAGCGGCTGGGCACTCCTCATCTACGACCCGGTCGCAAAGCAACTGCGCAACGTGGCCGTCGACAACCACGACGAGGGCGCGCTCTGGGGTGCTCATCCCGTGCTCGCACTCGACGTCTGGGAACACTCGTACTACTACGACTACGGTCCCGACCGCGGCAGCTTCATCGACGCCTTCTTCGAGGTCGTCGACTGGGACGCTGCGGAGGAGAACTACCAGCAGACCACCTCGAACCACGAGTAACCCCTCAGTTCACGATTTTTGACGCCGACCTGGTAGTGGCAACTCCCGTTCGACAGCGGCGCGTTCGGCAAAACGTTATCAGAAGCCTCGATGAACTGCGGTCATGCCTGATTTCATCACTCCACCGCCCGTCGAGCGCGGTGATCGGGTTGCGGTCGTCGCGCCGGCATCGAACGTGCCTGCATCCGCCCGGTTCGTCTACGACCTCGGTCTCGAACGGATGCGCGACACGTTCGACCTCGAACCAGTCGAATACCCGACCGCGACCGCCGACCCGGAGTGGCTCGCGGACAACCCCGAAGCGCGCGCCGAGGACGTGATGGATGCCTTCCGCGACCCGGACATTTCGGCTGTAATCGCCAACATCGGCGGCCACGACCAGATCAGGATTCTGCCGTATCTCGACGGCGACGTACTCCGCGAACACCCGACGCGGTTCTACGGCTACTCCGACAACACGAATCTTGCACTGTTCCTCTGGAATCAGGGGATCGTCTCCTATTACGGCGGTTCGACGCTGCTCGAATACGCGATGGACGGCGAGATGTTCGACTATACTGAAGAATACCTCCGCCGCGCGCTCTTCGAGGAGTCCATCGGCGAGTGGACCGAAGCCGACGTGTTCACCGACGAGGCCGGTGACTGGGAAAATCCCGAGTCAGTCGAAACGACGCGCGAGATCGAGCAGTCCGACGGTCGAACTTGGTGTGGTGGTGACGGGACCGTTTCGGGGCGGATCTGGGGTGGCTGCTGCGCGATCCTCGTCGAGCAGTTCCTCGCCGACCGCTACGTGCCCGAGCCCAACGCGCTGGACGGCACCGTTCTCGCATTAGAGACGAGCGAGCTGATCCCAGACCCGGCTGTCGTCGGTGCGAACCTCCGGGCACTCGGCGAGCGTGGGGTCCTCGAACGGTTCGACGGTGTTCTCGTCGGGCGCGCCGCCGCGCGCTCGCACGTCGAGGACAATCCATCGGACTGGCGCACGGAATATCGAGAGCGTCAGCGCGACGCGATCGCGGGCGTTCTCGAGACGTACAACCCGGGTGCGCCCGTCGTCTTCGATTGCGAGTTCGGACATACGTATCCGACCTGTCCCGTTCCGATCGGTGGCGAAGTCGAAATAACGCCCGCGACCGAATCGATCCGGTTTCTCTGAGGGCCGAACGCGCCCGTCGGTTCGCTAAAAGAACGCGCCGGCGACCAGCAGCGGAAAGACGAGCGTCGCCTCGGCCTGGATCTGGGTGTAGTTGCGCTCGTCGGCCTTGATCTTCCCCCACGAGACGGCCTCGGTCGGCGGCGCGCCCGATAGCGAGCCGTCACCCTCCATGCCCGTCGAGATGTAGATCGCGTAGTCCGCCCCGCCACGGAAGAGGTTCGTCATGATCGCGTGGTGTTTCGGTACGCCGTCGCCCACGGCAATGAGACCGGTCGTGTCGGCGTCCATCCCGCCCTCGATGAGCGTCTCGTAGTCGTCGAGCAGCGCGATGTCCACCTCCGGGTCGTAGCTCTGGCGGTAGTAGTAGAGGAAGTTGCCCACCTCGGCGTCGGTGAGCGCCGGACAGTACACGGGAACGTCGTTGTCGCTGGCCTGTTTCAGGACCGAGTTCTCGTCGTCGAGGGTCGCTCCGAGTTCGCGGGCGAACGCGGTCGGTGTCCGGGTCTTCTCCTCGGCGAAGAAGTCGTCGAAGAAGTCGTAGAGGTACTCTTCGAGCCACACGTATCTGTCCGAGGGGACGAAGATGTTGCCGAGCCGGTTGATCCCCTCCTCGCGCAGCGCCGCCTCGTCGGCGTTCCAGGACCCCATCTTGAACGGCTTCTGGGTCTTGATGACGTCCTCGGTCAGTGCGCCCGAGGTGGTGATGAGTACATCGATGTAGCCTTCACGGACGAGCGCCGCGACGACCTCGCGAAGTCCCGAGGAGACGATGTTCGAGGTGCAGGTGAGGTAGGTCGTCGCGTCGGCCTCCTGCATCCGTTCGGCGATGTCGATGGCCTCGGCGAGCGCCGTCGCCTGAAAGCCCGTCGTCGCGTAGCTCGCGAGCAGCTCCCGGAAATCGACTCCATCGCGGAACTCGTAGCCGTGCACGTCGGGCGTGTCGAGCGTCTCGTCGCTTCCGGGCACGACGTGCTCGTGGGAATCCTCGTCCATGCCCGAACTAGCCCGAGGCGGCGTTTGAATCGCTCGAAATCGACTCGCTCTCGATTCCTATTTCCTCACGATTTCGTCGAGAACCGCTCGATAGGTTTCGGCCACCCGCTCGTAGTCGAAGCGGGCGACGTATTCGCGGAACGAATCGTCACCCTCGCGCTCGCCGGCGTGCTCGATCGCGGCGGCGATTTCCGGCGGGCGAGGCTCACAGAACTCGGCGTATTCTCCAAATCGTGCTTCGGCGCGGCCACGTGCCTGCACCACCGACAGCCCCGCTGCGGCGTATTCGAGGACCTTCAGCGTGTGGGGATCGTCGACCAGCGAGACGCCGACGTCGGCGGCGTGCAGATAGCCCGGGATCGACTCGTGGGCGACCGTGCCGAGGAAGACGACGTTCTCGCGTTCGCCAGCAGCGTGCTCGACCGCCGGCGCGAGCGACCCCGTGCCGAGCACGACCAGCGTCCACTCTTGGAGACGGTCCATCGCCGCGAGCAGCTCTTGGATATGGTAGATCGGTTCGAGACCACCGACGTAGATCGCCAGCCGCTCGTCGGCGTCGACACCCGCCTCGTGGAGTCGGTCGTTGGCGGCCGCAACGATTTCGGGATCGGGGGTCGCGAAGCGCTCGTAGCTCACCCCGAGACCCGTTTTCGTCGTTTCGCGGGCGTAGCGCGAGACCCGTTCGTGTTCTTCGTCGTAGACGTAGAGGGTGTGGTCAGCTAATCGAAAGGCGAGGTTCTCGGCGGCTCGTACCGCGATCGAAAGGGGTTGTGGATTGGTGTCGGCGAACTGCCGGATGGGGTCGATGTGATCGACGACGAACGGCGTTCCGAGGAGTTTCAGTAGCGAACCCGCGAACGCACCGGATCGAGTCGTGCCGAGAACCGCGTCGTACTCCTCATGCTTGCGCAGCGACTGGCACACCGTTCGTGGCGTCGTTCCCCGAAGCGTCACGTCGAACCCACTGGCTTCGAGTCGGTCGGCGATCCGCCGGCGGCCGACACTGATGTTCGCGGGCTTGTCGGGCGTGAGCCAGAGCACACACGGATCGTCGCGCTCGTCGGGCTTTTCGTCCCCGATCATCGATCGAACTCGTCGGGCGGACTGAGGACACCGTAACAGTAGCCGAGTCCGACCAAGAGTGTGAACGCGACGAGCGAGAGCAGTTGGAGTAGCTTTCCGCCGGTCGGTTCGCGGTACAGCTCTCGGAGTCGGTGAGGGAGGAAGTCGGTGAGCAGTCGGCCGAGAAAGGCGCTCTCCTCGCCGGTCGAGTCCGGGACGAGACCTTCCATCGCGCGCTTGGAGTAGCCCTGCCAGAACGCGCGGTCGGCGAGCCAGCGTGGTTTCGTCCGGTAATCGAAGACCTTGTGGGCGACCTCGGCGGCCGGCATGTAGTGGACGCCCTCGCCGTACTCTTCTTCGAGGCGGGCACAGAGTTCGGTCTCGCCGCCCTGTAAATTCTTGCTGCCTTTCCGCCCGCCGATGGCGGGGTCGAACCCGCCGAGGCTCGTGAAGACTTCACGGCGAAAGGAGAGGTTCGAGCCGAACGTGTTCCGGACTTCTCCCTTGCGCTGCTCGTCGCCATCGGGACCGAACCCGCGGTGGGTGACGCCGACGAGCCAGTAGAACTCCGCGGGCAGGAAGGAGGGCTTGCCGGCGACCCACTCGGGAACCATCCGCCCGCCGACCGCGAGCGCGTCCTCGTCTTCGTAGGCCGCGACCAGCCGCTCGACCCACGCGGGGTGGGCGCGTGCGTCGTCGTCGAGGAAGGCCACGACGTCACCCGCGGCGAGTTCGACACCCGTGTTCCGGCTTTCGAGAAGGCCGCGGTTCTCGTCGTTCACGAAGAGTCGGACGTCGTCGTGGCTGCCGTAGGTCTCGCGGACGCGCTCTGCGAGGGCGGGCGAGCCATCGACGACGACCACGAGTTCCGTGGGATAGGTCTGGGCGAGCACGCTGTCGGCCGCGTCACGGAAGCGCTCGAACGACGCCTCGTCGTAGGTGCAGAGCACGACTGAGACCCGCATACCGCACTCTGTGGGCGGTCGGCGGATAGCTGTTTTCGTTCGCCGTCGCGCCCGCCGTCCGACGTTTCACAAGCCTTATGCGCGCTTTGTGACTGGATACGGCCAATGAGTCAACGTAGGGAGCGACTCGCCGAACGGCTCCCGGATTTCGGGCCGCTCCTCGATCGCGTCGGGGCGCTGTACCACATCCCTCTGCTGCTCGCGCTCGTCGGCTTCATGTTCTGGATCCGCGTGCGCAACTGGCGGAACTTCCTCGTCGACGGACAGGTCTACTTCAGCGGCAACGACGCGTGGTATCACCTCCGACAGGTCAGCTACACGGTGCGACACTGGCCGTCGACGATGCCGTTCGACCCGTGGACGAGCTTTCCGACCGGAACGAGCGTCGGCCAGTTCGGGACGCTGTACGACCAGCTCGTCGCCACCGTCGCGCTGATCGTCGGCGGCGGCAGCCCCTCCGAACAGACGACGGCACTCACCCTGCTGTTCGCGCCGGCCGTACTGGGCACGCTCGTCGCCGTCCCAACCTACTTCCTCGGCAAGCGCTTCGGCGGCCGCTTCGGGGGTGTCGTCGGCGTCGCCATCCTCGCGCTCTCGCCGAGTACTTTCCTCGGGCGTTCGGTCGCGGGCTTTTCGGACCACCACACCGCCGAGGTGCTCTTCCAGGTGCTCGCGGTCGCGGCCATCGTCGTCGCGCTCGCGGTCGCCGAACGCGAGAAACCGGTCTACGAACAGTTCGTCGGGCGCGATTTCGACAACCTACGCCGCCCGATCGGTTGGGGGATCCTTGCTGGTATCGCCATCCTCCTCTACGTCTGGGCGTGGCCGCCCGGTCTCATGCTCGTCGGGATCTTCGGCGTGTTCCTGCTCGTCACCCTCCCCATCGAACACCTCCGCGGGGAGAGTCCCGAACACGTCGCCATCGTGAGCGCGATCGCGCTCGCGGTCGCCGGTCTCGGCTTTCTCGTCTCGTTTGACACGTTCGAAGTGAGCGTGACGAACTTCTCACTCCTGCACCCGGCGATGGCTTTCGCCGGCGCGTTCGGCTGTGTGTTCATGGCGTGGCTCGCCCGGCAACTCGAAGCGCGCGACCTCCCCAAACTCGCCTATCCGGGCGCGATCTTCGGTCTCTTCGCCCTCGGCGCGCTCGTGATGGCACTCGCCCTGCCCGACCTCTTTTCCTTTTTCGTCGGTCAGTTGGAGCGCGTCGTCGGGTTCGGATCGAGCGCGACCTCGCTGACTGTGGGCGAGGCGATTCCACCGCGGAATCCGGGGCAGTTCCTCTTCGGTGCCTACGGGTTGGGGCTGGTGACGGCTCTCGCCGGCGCGGCGCTGCTGCTCGTCCGGCTCGCACTCGGGCGGAGCGAGGAGCGCGCTGGCGCGCTGTTCGTCCTCGTCTGGACCGCGTTCATGCTCGCCGCGACACTCACCCAGTCGCGGTTCAACTACTATCTCGTCGTCCCCATCGCCGTGCTGAACGCCTTCTTCGTCGGGCAGGTGCTGCGATACGTCGGCTCGACCGATGCGCGCTCCAGTCTCCGCAACCTCCGGGCGTATCAGGTGCTCACGGTGCTCGCGGTCGTCTTCCTCATCACCGCACCCCTGGCCGCCGGCGGGGGCGCGAGTGTGACCGCGGCCGGCAATTACGCCGACCAGAGTTCCAGCCCCGGTTCGACCGTCGTCGGCTGGGACGGCAGCCTCGAATGGATGGCGAACAACACGCCCGCCGAGGGGACCTACGGCGGTCACGACAACGCGATGGAGTACTACGGCGAGTACGAGCGCACCGACGACTTCGACTATCCCGACGGAGCCTACGGCGTGCTCTCGTGGTGGGACTACGGCCACTGGATAACGGTGCTCGGCGAGCGAATCCCGACCGCGAACCCCTTCCAGCAGAACGCCGGGGAGGCGGCGAACTTCTTGCTCGCGCCGAACGCCTCGCGTGCGAACGAGATCGCACGCACCAAGGACGGCGAGGGCGTGCGCTACGTGATGATCGACTGGAAGATGGCCGACCCGGCGGGCGGGGCGCTCTTTAGCGCACCCTTCACGTGGTACAACGACGGCCCGCTGTCGATCTACGAGGACGTGACGCCGATCGCCACCCAATCGAGCGGCCAACAGCGGCCCACCACCTCGTTTTTGGCCTACGAACAGCGCCACTACGAGACCATGCGCACGCGACTGTACACCTATCACGGCAGTGCGGCCGAACCGGGCCCCGTGGTGGTCGATTACGAGAGTCCACAACCGCTCGCGGACGGGACTCTCCAGAGCGCGTTCGCTCCATCGGGCAACGAGAGCGCCGTCAAGCGCTTCGAAAACGTGTCCGCCGCGCGCCAGTTCGTCGAGCAGGACGGGACGGCCCAGCTCGGCGGCGTCGGCAGTTATCCCCAAGAGCGCGTGCCGGCGCTCGAACACTACCGGCTGGCACACGCCAGTCAGGCGAACGCCATCGGCGGGGCGAGCGGTCCGGGGCCGCTCTATCGGAGCGCGCTTCAACAACTCCGAACCACCGGACTGAACGCGACCGAACTGTTCGGGACGCCGACCAACTGGGTCAAGACGTTCGAGCGCGTCGATGGGGCGACCGTCGAGGGGCAGGGACCGCCGAACTCGACCGTGGAAGCCACCGTCGAGATGCGGATGCCGACCACGAACGACACGACGTTCAACTACACCCAGCAGGCTACGACGAACGCGCAGGGCGAGTTCACGATGACGCTACCGTACTCGACGACCGGCTACGAGCAGTGGGGCACCGAGGATGGAGCGACGAACGTCTCGGTGCGGGCGACCGGCCCGTACACCTTCCGAACGCCGGTGACGGGAGCGGGTGACAACACCAGCCGGTGGAACGCCACCACCGAGATTTCGGAGGGTGCGGTCATCGGCCGCACGAACGAGACTGTCTCGGTCGACCTCCAGCGCGAATCGGTCTCGATGCCGGCCACCGCGAGCGCGAACGGGGCGGGCGGGAACATGTCGGGCGACGCCCCCGCCGGCAACGCCACGGATGAGAACGCATCGGCGGTGAACGCGAGCACGCTGGCAACACCCGAGATCGGTACGCCTGTCGCAGCACGCACACGGGTGAGCGGATGAGCGCGGCACGCGAGTGGCTCTCGATCTACCTCAAGGGCGTGTTCATGGGCGCCGCGGACGCGGTGCCGGGCGTCTCTGGAGGCACTATCGCGCTCATCACGGGCATCTACGAGCGCTTGATTCGAGCTATCACGAGCCTCGACCCGCGGGCGCTGCGCCATCTCCCTCGCCTCCACCGACGGAGCGAGCGGGCCGCCTTCCGGGCCGCGCTCGTCGGGATGGACATCCCGTTCCTGCTCGCGCTCGGGATGGGAATTCTCACGGCGCTGGTCACCGTCGCGCGGGTCATGGACTACGCCTTCGAGACGTATCCGGGGCTGGTCGCCGCGCTGTTTTTCGGTCTCATCGCCGCCTCGGCGGTCGTCCTCGCCGAACACGTCGCGCTCGATACCCCCCGACGAATCGCCGTCGCCGTCTTCGGGTTCGTCTTCGCGTTCTTGCTTTCCGGACCCGAGGTCAGCGGCTCGATGCCGAACTCGCCGGTGTTCGTCTTCGTCGCCGGCTCCATCGCCATCGCGGGGATGATCCTGCCCGGTATCTCGGGGGCCTTCTTCCTCTACGTCCTCGGCCAGTACGAGTACCTGACGGGGACGTTGACGGAGTTCACGAACGCGCTCGCCGGACTGTTTGCCGGTGGGAGCCTTGCGGCGCTCGTCGAACCCGGCATCGTCGTCGTCGCGTTCGGTCTCGGCGCACTCATCGGACTCTTCTCGATCGCCTACGCCATCCGCTGGGCGCTTGCGAACTACCGCGACGCTACTCTCACCTTTCTCGTGAGTCTGATGGTCGGTGCGCTCAGGCTTCCCGCCACGGAGGTGCTACAGAACACGCCCGAGGCGACGCCGATGGCGGTCGGGAGCGTGGTGGCCGTCGCCGTCGCGGGCGGCGCGCTCGTCGTTCTCGTCGATCGGTTCACCGAGGACATCGAGTTCGCGTGAGTAGCGAGGGGGTATAGCCCGCCGGCAGTTGCAGGCACAACCACGAGGATGCTGTCGTGTGTTTGAATCGATGGAGGGGATCCATATGAGTCCATTACCCGAGGACGTACAGCCACCGGCGGGGTGGGTCTGCAAACGGGTCCGGAGGGACGAACTCGTCTTCGCCCGCAGTACGGGTGGGTTGGAGGTCGAGGCGACGACCATCGACAGGACACAGCCACTGCCGTTCGATCTGGTGCGTGGCTGGAAAGTGACCTGTCGCATGCGCGCCGGCGAGTCGGCGAGCGAGCACTCGGTCGGTCGGGTGACGACGCGCGCCGCAGCGGTCGAGGCGCTCCTGTCGTGTATGGAGCGCGCCAACCGACTCGCCGAACGGGCCGGTTCGCCCGCCGGTCTCACGCCCGCGGCGATCGCGACCGATATCGATCTCCGAGGCGAGATCCCGTCGCCATCGCCGTCGAACCACGATACGGACGGGCGGATGATGCTGCGCCACTGAGCGCGAAACCGACGGACAACACCTATTACCGGCCGGGGGCAACCCCCGGCGATGAAGAACGTCGACGACCTCATCGAGAGCGCGAACGAGCTGGCTGGGCAGGGCCTCTCGAACGGCGAAATCGCCGACGAGCTGAACGTCTCGCGCGAGACGGCGAGCTGGCTGGTCGAGCGCGGCGAGGGGACCGCTACGACCGCCCGCGAACCGACCGACGCGCTCGACGACATCCATGTCGACTGGAGCGCGCTCGGCCGGGACAGCACCCGTCTCGCCGACGTGGGTCACGCGATGGCGGACCTCCTCGGCGGCGAGGACGACATCGACCTCGTGGTCGGTATCGAGAAGGCCGGCACGCCGCTCGCGACCACCGTGGCGCTCGAACTCGGTGCGGACCTCGCCGCCTACGCGCCGCGCAAACACCAGTGGGAGGAAGGCGACATCGAGGACCTCAGTGGGAGTTTCTCGCGGAACTTCGCCGAGATTCGGGATCGAGACTGCTACGTGATCGACGACACCATCACCAGCGGCACGACGATGACCGAGACCATCGACGCCATCACCGAACAGGGCGGCACGCCCGTCGGCTGTGGCGTGCTGGTGGACAAACAGGGCGTTGAGGAACTGGAGGGTGTGCCAGTCGAGTCGCTGCTGCAGGTCATCCGCGTGAGCCGCGAGGAATAGCCATCGGATGAGCCGGCGCGGAACCGACGGGTCCACCGAGCGGCGCAAGGCCGGGCCGAGAGCGACGGGGAAGGTCGGCGTCGAGCGCTGGATCGAGGACGTCTTCTATGGACTCGCCGAAATCGTCGTCTACGGGTTTCCGGCGTTGCTCTGGCTGCTTGGCGCGCCGTATAGCGCCGAAGTGAAGTTCGCCGCACTCGTCGCCATCGGAGCGCTCTCGCTCGCAGTCGGCACCGTTCGCTGGGACGGATCGGTCGGCTGGCCGACGACGAGCTACCGGCTGGTGCCCGTCCGTATCGCCTATCACAGCCTCGCCATCCTCGCTGCGGCCGGCGGCGGGGCGGCGGTCGATCTGCTCGCCGATTCGGCGCTCGGCTCGCTCGTGGTCGCAGTGGGCGTGTCGGTCGCCGCCGTGTGGCTGTTCCCCCGCCTCGTCGAGGTGCTCGGGCGACTGCCGCCGTGGTGGCAGTGGAGCCGGTAGGCACGTCCTCGATCTGTCGTGAACGTCCACGACAGACATATCGGAAAAACACAATATACAAGTGTGAGTAAATCCTTCGTACAGGTATGGAATGGCAACACCGCCGCAACCGAACGAAAGCAGAGGAAAAGAAAGAGGAGCCACGCTCGGGAACGAACTGGTGGTTCGTCGCCGGTGCGGTCCCCGGCGCATAGACACGGACTCGTTTTTCGCCGCGTTTCGGTCCCGAGCGCCGCTCAGTTCGTGCGAAACTCCATTACTGCCTCGCGGTCGGGGAGCGCGGCAATCGCCCCGGACTCGGTGGTCGCCAGCGCGGCGACCGCGTTAGCGAACGCGAGGGTCTCGGAGAGCGGTTCGCCGTTCGCCAGCGCGTACAGCGCGCCCGCGAGGAAGGCGTCGCCCGCACCCGTGGTGTCGGTCGGCTCGACGGCGTAACCCGTGTGTTCGTGCTCGGCCGGTCCCCACGGGGCACGCCCGTCGGCGACGACACGCGCGCCGTCCGCGCCGCGGGTCGAGAGGACGGTGTGTGGCCCGGCATCGAGCAGCGTGTCGAGTGATTCGTCCCCAAAGCGCGTGCCGGCGAGGTCCTCGTCCGACACCTTACAGACGTCCGTGAGCGCGAGCGCGTCGTCGAGCACCCGCTCGTAGGTCGCCGTGTCCGACCAGAGTTCCGGCCGGCTGTTCGGGTCGAAGACGACGGTACAGTCGTGTTCGCGCGCACGCTCGGCGAAATCGAGCAGTCGTGAGCGGGCGGGGTCGCTTGCGAGCGCGACGCCGCCGAGGGTGACCCACGAGAGACCGTCGAGCGCGTCGTCGCCCACCACGCTGGGGTCGATGTGCTGGTCGGCGGTTGCGGTGCGGTAGAACGAAAAGCTTCGGTCGGCGCTCGCGTCGTGGGCGACGAACGCGAGCGTCGTTCGGTGGTCGGCGTCGCGGGTGAGAAACCGCTCGGGAACCCCTTCGGATGTGAGCGTGTCGGCGAGAAAGTCGCCGAAGGCGTCGGTCGAGAGGTTCGAGAGGAACCACGGCCGCTCGCCCAATCGGGCGAGCGCGATGGCGACGTTCGCCGGCGCGCCGCCTGCCCGTCGGGAGAACCCCTCGACCGCCTGCAGCGGTCCCGGCCGGTCGGGCAGGAAATCGACGATCGCCTCGCCGGCGACGAGAACGTCGGGCGTTGGCATACGCTATCGTGTCATTGGGGATACTTCCACCTTTTTACTCCTCGGCTATTTTCCCTCCAGTCGGCTACCATTCGTCACAAAACCTAACCTCCCGCACGCCACCGCTATCCGGAATGTTCAATTCGTATCAGTCGAGATCGACGTCGATCCACTCGCCGGCGCGCGCGGACTCGTAGGCGGCTTCGGTGACGGCGGTGACGCGCAGCGCGTCGTGGACGGTCGCGGGCGGCGCGCTGTCCTCCTCAATGGCCGTGAGGAACGCCTCGGCCTTGTTCACCTGCTCGTCGTGGTCGAGGTAGGGGACGTGTTCGGTGTTCTCGGTGTCGATATCGGTCACGCTGCGTGGTTCCCACTGCCGGCCGTCGAGCGAGACCGCGCCCTCGTCGTTCCAGAGGTGAATGTGCTCGCGGACACAGGGCAGATCGCCCGAGACCGTGACGTTCGCCGTCGCGCCGTTCGCGAACTCTATCAACACTGTGGCCTCGCTGTCGACGCGCCGTTCGTCGTCGACGAACTCCATGCGCGAGAAGACGGCCGTCGGCTCCAGTCCCGAGGTCCAGAGCAGCCCGTCGAGCAGGTGACTACCCGTATCGTAGAGCATCCCGCCGCCCGAGAGGTCGGGGTCGGTTCTCCACGTATCGGTGAACCGTGGGAGCCAGTTCTGCGTGATCTCGGCGGTCATCCACTCCGGTTTCGAGCCCTGAAATCGCTCGCGTGCGGAGATGAACGCCGGGTTGAGGTGGCGCTGGTAACCGACCATCAGCGTTCGAGAACTTCCCTCGACGCGCTCGGCGATCTCCTTGGCGTGGTCCAAGTCCGTGGCCAGCGGCTTGTCACAGAACACGTGCAGGTCCGCCTCGAGACCCGCGAGGATCTGCTCGTGATGGAGTGTGTGGGGCGTCCCGACGAGAATCGCGTCCAACTCCGTGCCCGCAATCATCTCCCGGTAGTCCTCGTACAGCGCGCCCTCGGAAACCCCGAATCGCTCGGCAGCGGTCTCCCGGCGGTCGGCGTCGATTTCGGTGATCGCCTCGACCGTCGATTTCGGGTGGTGGTGGAACTGGCCGCCGACGGTCGTCCCGATGTAGCCGGTGCCGATGACGCCCACGCGGAGTGGCTGGTCCGTGTTCATCGTCGGAACCAACGGCGAGTCGCGCATAAGGATGGCGTCATGGCTTCATCGTGTGGGTCGAATGTCTTTGCGTACCGGGACGCATAGAATCGGGGACCGTGAAGCGGTCCCGTGATGTGCAGTGGTAACGGCCTCCGACCGACACTATCACTCGACGGTGACCCACTCGCCGCGCTCGTCGCTTTGCTCGATGGCGTCGAGCACGCGCTGGACCCCGGTGGCAGTCTCGAAGGAGGGTTCATAGTGCTCGCCGGCCGCGACTGCCGAGAGGAACTCGTAATCCTCGTGGACGAACGTGTGCTCCCAGCCGAGCACGTGACCCGGCGGCCACCAGTGCTCGACGTAGGGGTCGGACTCGTCGGTCACCAGAACGGTCTCGTAGCCTCGGCTATCTCCCCGAAGCACCTCGAGTTCGTTCAGCCGTTCGAGCGAGAACTTCAAACTGCCCTCCGAGCCGTGTACTGCGATGGTGTGGTCGTTCTTGTGCCCGCTCGCCATCCGTGAGGCTTCGAAGGTACCCATCGCGTCACCCTCGAAGGCGGCCTGTGCCGAATAGGCGTCGTCGACGGTCACGGGGCGTGTTTCGTCGCCGTTCTCCACCGGTCGCTCCTCGATAAAGGTCTCCGTGTGGCCGCTGACGCGCTCGATATCCCCTGCTTGCTCGCCGACCAGAAAGCGCGCGAGGTCCACCGTGTGCGCACCGAGGTCGCCGAGCGCGCCGCTTCCCGCGAGGTCCGCGTCCATACGCCACGACCACGGGTCGTCGGGGTCGGTGCCCCAGTCCTGGAGGTAGTGTCCGCGCACGTGGCGAATCGTGCCGAGGTCGCCCGCGTCGATGAGGTTCTTCGCGTACTGGATGGCTGGCACGAACCGATAGTTGAACGCACAGCCCGCGATGGCGTCGCTTTCTCCTGCTGCGGCGGCCATCCGCTCGGCGTCTTCCACCGTGGGCGCGAGCGGTTTCTCGCAGAACACTGGTGTATCGGCTTCGAGCGCCGCGATCGACGGCTCGGGGTGGAGGTGGTTCGGTCCGAGGTTGTAGAAGACATCCACCTCGTTCATGGTGTCCTCCCATTCGGTTTCGGTGTGGGCGAATCCCAACCTATCCGCAGCGTCCGCCAGTGCTTCCTCGTCGCGCCCGACGAGCGTGTGGCGTTCGATGTCGGGTGCGTCGTCGAAGAACATCGGCAGGCGCGCGAAGGCGTTCGAGTGGGCTTTCCCCATGAACCGGTAGCCGAGGACGCCGATTTTGAGTGCCATGCCCACTCTACTCACGAGAGGTCCTTAGTCGTTCAGGAACTACTCGGCCCAGTACGCGTCGCCGGGCGTCGTGGCGAACACTGACCTGTTGAGCACGTCGACGGCCTTCTCCAGGCCCTCGCGCGAACTCGTCAGCGAGTCCTCGTGCTCGATGGAGAGTGCGCCGTCGTAGCCGACCATCCTGAGCGTCGAGACCACGTCCTTCCAGTGGGATTCGCCGTGGCCGTAGCCCACGGTTCGGAAGAGCCACGAGCGCTCGGTCTCCTCGGTGTACGGCGTCGTGTCGAGATAGCCCTTCACGCCGGCGTTCGCCTCGTACAGTCCAGTGTCCTTCGCGTGGACGTGGTGGATGCCCTCTCCCAAGTATCGAATCGCCCGCGGTACGTCGATGCCCTGCCAGTAGAGATGCGAGGGGTCGAAGTTCGCGCCGATTCGTTCATTGGTGGCCTCCCGCAACCGCTCCATCCCGGTGGGTTCGTAGACGAGCATATTGGGATGCATCTCGATGGCGACGTTTATGTCGTGTTCGTCGGCGAAGGCGGCGAGATCGGTCCAATACTCCTCGGCGACCTCCCACTGGTAGTCGTGGGCCTCCTTGTGGGCGGTTGGCCACGGCGCGGTGATCCAGTTGGGCACGTCGTCGTTCGGCCCACCGGCGGGCAGGCCCGAGAACGTGGTGACGGTATCGACACCCAATTGGGCCGCCAGTTCGATAGCCTCCCGGAGTTCCGTGTCGGCCTCGGTAGCATGATCGTCGTCGGGGTGGATCGGGTTGTTGTGGGTTGCGAGCGCGCTCACCCGGAGGTCGTGCTCGTCGAGTCGCTCGCGCAGTTCGTCTTGGGCGCTCTCGTCGTCGAGGTACTCCTCGCGCGAAAGGTGGTCGTCGCCCGGATTGCCGCCACAGCCGAGTTCGACGGTATCGACGTCGAGACCGGCGAGATAGTCGAGCGTTTCGTCGAGCGGCCGGTCGCCGAGGGGTACGGTGAGTACGCCAACGTCCATACGAACCTTGCCACGGGCGGGCGAATAAACCTTCAGGTCGTTTTCGTCTACTCCCCGGCCGGCGTCCCACGTCCGGACCGGCGTTCGCGGCGTACGCCCTCGTCGAACGGGTCTTCGAGTTCACCCATCACCGCCTCGAAGGCGTCGGTGGCGGTGAGCAGGCCGACGATCTCCTCTCCCTCGGTGACGAGCGCGAGCTCCTGGTTTTCCTCTTGGAAGCGGTCGATCGCGTCGCTGACCTCTTCGTCCATCGGGAGCGTCATCGGCTCCGTGGCGAGGTCAGCGATACCCACAGCGCCGCTCGTGAGGTCGTCGTACCGGTTCGTGACCGTCGGCAGATAGACGATGCCCCGGAAATCGTCGAGGTTCTCGCCCACCAGCGGATACCGCGAGTGGGAGTGCTCGTCCATGACCGCGAGGTTTTCGCCGGGCGTGTTTTCCGTCGAGAGCGCCACGACATCCTCCCGGTCGACCATGACGGTGCGGACCGGCACGTCGCCGGCGACGAGCGCGCCCAACACTTCCTGCTGGCGCTCTTTCGGCACGTCGGTGTTCCCGAGCACCGCCTCGAAGCGCCTGTGCAGGTCGGCACGGCTGTTGACTTCTTCATCTCCGGATTCGAGCCACGCACCGGTCATCTCGATGCCGAACAGCTCGAGCGTCCGCTTCGCGAACGCGTCGCCGACCCGCAACAGCGGCCAGATGGCACGCGTGAACCAGTACAGCGGGGTCGCACCGTACCGACAGACCTGCTGTGAGCGCTCGACGCCGAGGTAGGTTGGGGCCTGCTCGCCGTGGGTGAGATGGAGCAGGTTGATGATGAGAAAGCCCACGACTGCACCCGCGCCGACCGACGCGAGCACCGTGCCGGCGAACAGTGGCTCGAAGATCGCCGCCAGCGCCGGTTCGGCGACGATCCCGACCGCGATCGACGAGGCGGTGATGCCGATCTGACACCCGGTCAGATATATCTCGAGGCTCTGGGTCATCTCCCAGGCGCGTTCGAGACCGCTCACTCCCGGTTCGACGAACTCCGACTCGGTGTACTGCTGGGCGCGCGTCAGCGCGAACTCGACGGTGACGAAGAAGCCGTTAGCGAGGATGAGCGCGAGACCGGCGAGCAGTCGGATCGTGATCTCGGGAGCGTTCATGCCGGATCACTGTCCGAACCGGGCGTTCCCTCGCGCCCTCTGGCCCGCTGATAGGTGTCGAGGGGATCTTCGAGGTCACCCATCACGGTTTCAAAGGCGTCGGTGGCGGTGAGCAGGCCGACGATCTCCTCTCCCTCGGTGACGAGCGCGAGCTCCTGGTTCTTCTCTTGGAAGCGGTCGATCGCGTCGCTGACCTCTTCGTCCATCGGGAGCGTCATCGGCTCCGTGGCGAGCGCCTCGATTGCGACCTCGCCGTCACGGAACTCCTCGAAGCGGTTGGTGAGCGTGGCGAGATAGACGATCCCTCGAAGATCCCCGTCGCCGTCGAACAGCGGGAAGCGCAGATGCGGGTTTTCCTCGACGACCGCGAGGTTTTCCTCGGGTGTGTTCGCCGTCGAGAGCCCGGCGATGGCTTCCTTCTCGACCATGACATTGCTAATGGGCATCTCGCCGACCGCGAGCGCGTTCATCACCTCCTCGTGGCGCTCGTCGGGGAGGTCGCCCTCGGCGAGCACCGAGCCGAGCTGGCGGTGGAGGTCGGCCCGCCCTTCGATGACGTCGGCCTCCGATTCGAGCCACGCGCCGGTCATCTCCACGCCGAAGAGCTTGAGCGTCCACTTCGCGACTGCGTCACCCAGATCGAGGATCGGTCGAATGACGCGCGTGAACCAGTACAGCGGGGTCGCGCCGTACCGACAGACCTGCTTCGAGCGCTCAACGCCGAGGTAGGTGGGGGTCTGCTCGCCGTAGACGACGTGAACGAGGTTGACAACGAGGTAGGCGAGCAACACGCCCGCGCCGATCGACGCGAGCGCCGTCCCGCCGAAGAGTGGTTCGAAGATCGCCGCCAGCGCCGGTTCGGCGACGATACCCAGCGAGATGCTGGCGGCGGTGATGCCGACCTGACACCCCGTGAGATAGATCTCGAGTTCCTCGGTCATCGCCCACGCGCGTTCGAGACCGGTGACGCCCTCCTCGACGAACTCCGATTCGGGATACTGGCGCGCACGAGTCAGCGCGAACTCGATGGCGACGAAGAAGCCGTTGGCGAGGATGAGTGCCAGACCGGCGAGAAGTCTAGCGGTGATTTCGAGCGGTTGCATCGACTGCCGCCGTTATGGGTAGTGGACTGAAAAGAGTAGGGCCTGCGGTCCCGTCCGGTCGGGGCGGTCGTGGATCACCGTCGGTCGAGACGGATCCGGTCGACGCTCCACCGCTGATAGAGCGCGGAGAAGAGAAACAGGGAGAAAAACAGCGCTATCCACCCCAACACCGGAACGAGGACGAAGGCGAGAACGCCCATACTCGAAAGGGCGGTCACCGCCAGCGCGATCACCCCCAGCGCCAAGTAGTAGGTCGCCCACGGAACGTCGTTCTCGGGGACGGCCTCCATGTAGAGGGCAATCTGATCGAAGTCGTCGGCCAGCGTGATGAGCTTTCGATTGCGCTCGTAGTCGACGATCCCCATCTTGTCGAGTTTCGGGAGATGTGTCTGGTGGAGCGAGTTGTAGACACTCTCGCGGATGTTGCGCGGCGGCGGCTGCTCGCCGGTTTCGTGGGTGGCCAACTGCTCGGATAGCTCCCGGAGCGTCTGGGTGGTCTGCTCTCGCTGGAGGGCCCGGAGCACCTGCGTTCGCCGCTCGTTTCGCAGCACGTCGTGGATCTCGTACTCGGTAAGCGGTGTGGTATCTCGGATACTACTCATACCTCAGTTGTTGTCTACTGTTGGATTTCAATTTGATACCTAGGTATGTATATCACGGAACACGACCTGCCGACCGAGCGCCGGGCTTGCCGCCGGATTCGCACCGCCGAGCGGCGCTCTCGACACGATATCGACCGCTCCCGTGGCTCGGTTCGTCCGCCGCTCGCAGCAATTATCGACGGCACACGTGGAATAATTCGTCGTTCGAGCACTGGGTCGCGATTCAACAAGCCGTTCGGATTCACTAATCAATTAATATATAATATTCGATACGACCACGGCCTTCGAGAGGATGAGCGAAACCACACGCGAAGACGAGACCGCCTCCGCCGACGAGCGCACACGATCGCCTGTCGACAGCAACGACCGCGGGAACGGGTCGGTTCGTCCGTCCCGTCCCACGGACGTCGTCGCGCGAAACGGGGCAGCCGCTGCTCGCGATCACGATTATCGAATCGACATCGAGCACGATCCGCCACCTTTCCAGTCCTGTGAGGTGTTGGTCGCGATTCCGGCGTACAACGAGGCGTCGACCATCGGCGACGTCGTCGAGCGGGCACGCGAGCACGCCGACCGCGTCCTCGTCGTCGACGACGGCAGCGACGACGACACCGCCGACAGCGCGGCGATGGCCGGCGCGCTCGTCAGCGAACACCGACGGAATCGGGGCTACGGAGCTGCCCTGAAGACCGCGTTCACGACCGCACAGCGCCTCGACGCATCCCACCTCGTCGTCCTCGACGGCGACGGTCAACACGACCCCAATGACGTTCCCCGGCTGGTCGAGACCCAACGGGAGACCGCCGCCGCCCTCGTCATCGGCAGTCGGTTCGTCGAGGACGCCGCCTCGGACGTACCGCTCTACCGTCGCGTCGGTCTCGTGACGATAAACCTCCTCACGAACCTGAGCATGGGTGTCGTCCGCGCCGACTCGCGCGTGAACGACACCCAGAGCGGCTTTCGGGCCTACGACCGCGCGGCGATCGCGACGCTCGCCGAGGACGCGAGCATCGGTGACTGGATGAGCGCCAGCACCGACATCCTCTATCACGCCCACCAGTACGACTACGACATCGCGGAGGTCCCCATCGAGGTCAGCTACGACGTCGAGAACCCGAGTACGCACGCGCCGGTCTCTCATGGTGTGGCGCTCGTGCGGAACATCCTGAAGACCATCGAGCGCGAGCGCCCGCTGACGGCGCTCGCCGTCCCGGGGTTCTCGCTCACCTTCGGGGGACTGGGCTTTGGCTACTGGGCGACGGTCAACTACATCCAGTCGGGAACCTTTCCGTTCGGACTCGCGCTCATGGCCGTCTTCCTCACGCTCATCGGCATCTTCGCGTGTTTCACCGCCATCGTGCTCCACTCGTTGAGCACCTACTTCGAGAGCGCCAGACGCGAGGGGGCGCTGCGATGAGCGCGCCGGCGAACGTCCTCTCGTTCGATGTCGAGCACTGGCACTCGGCGACGCTGCTCAGCGACGCGGTGACCGAACCGGCATCACACATCGAGCGGTCGGTCGACATCGTCCTCGACGTGCTCGACGCCCACGACGTGCAGGCGACGTTTTTCGTCGTCGGCGAACTCGCCCGCGAGCACCCGGACGTCGTCGCCCGCATCGCCGACACGGGCCACGAGATCGCCTCACACGGCCACACCCACCGCCCGCTGTTCGATCTCGACAGGGAGGCGTTCGCGACCGAACTCGAGCGCAGCGCGACGGCCATCCACGACGTCACGGGAGCGGCTCCGGTCGGGTTTCGCGCGCCGAACTTCTCGGTGACGCGACGCACCCGGTGGGCGATCGAGATCCTCGAAGCGGCGGGCTATCGCTATGATTCGAGCGTCTTCCCCGTTCGTACGCCGATGTACGGTGTGAGCGGCGCGCCGATCCGGCCCTACCGCCCCGACGCGACCGCACCGTTCGAGGAGCGCGCCGAGGGTGGTCGACTGGTCGAACTCCCGCTGGCCGTGTTCCATCCCCGATTCAGGCTGCCGGTCGCCGGCGGGTTCTACGCACGCCTCCTGCCGACGTGGCTGCTCCGGCGCGGCATCGCCACTCTCAACGCGCGCGGCCTGCCGGCGACAATCTACTTCCACCCGTGGGAGTTCAACCCGGCGGTCGGGACCGCCGTCCATCGCACGTCCGTCCCGGCGACCGAACGCTTCGTCAGCGCCCACGGCATCGACGGACTGCGGGCCACGCTCGAAGCGCTGCTCGACGAGTTCCGCTTCGAGACGGCCGAAACCGTCGCACGCGAGTACGTCCGTGATGACCGTCACGACAGGGTAACTCGGCCCAAGGCCGGGGGGCAACGATGAGCCTTCAGGACTCGCCGCTCTGCCCGCAACACTCCGCGCGGCAGCCAGTCCAGCCCCCTTGTCCGGCGTGTCGGTACGAACGGCGGCTGGTCATCCACGATCACCACGTTCGGGCGCTCGAAGAGCGTGTCGAGCGCCTCGAAGCCACGCTCGATGCGCTCGAACCGTCCCGGGCGAGTGCGCCGAGGGCCGACCCATGACCGAGGGCGACGCGCTGACGGTGCGGTCGGTGTCACCGGCCCGTGACGCCGAGTGGAGTGCCTTTGTCGAGAGCCACCCGGCCGCGACGGTGTTTCACACCGCCGGGTGGGCGAGTGCCGTCGAAACGGCCTTCGGCTACGACCCCGCCCATCGGTGGCTCGCCGACCGCTCGGGAGCGGTTCGTGCGGTGATACCCGGCTTCGCCGTCGGCGAGGGCCTCGGCTCCAGTGTGCTCAACCCGTTCTGTGAGTACGGCTTCCCGCTCGTCGACGAGGACATTTCCGACGCGGCGGTGCTGTCCGCGCTCGACGACGGACGGACGCGAATCGTCAAGGACGCCGGCTGGAGCGGCGTGAGCGGCTACCGGTCGACCGGCTACGGCGGCGTTCCGACCGGGTCGGCCATCCGACTGGCGCTCGACAGGCCCTTCGAAACCCTCCGTGAATCGGCGTTCGACAGGGACGTCCGCCGTTGCGTGCGTACCGCCCGCGACCACGGCGTCACGGTGCGGGACGGCACGGTCGAGGAGTTCTACCCGCTGTATCTCGCCACGATGCGCCGGCTCGGCAGTCCGCAGTTTCCCGAGCGGTTCTTCACCGCGCTCGCGGACGAACTCGGCACGGGGGTCACCATCCGTCTCGCCGAGCGTGCGGGCGAGACCATCGCCGGGGTACTGCTGTTCGAGCACGGCGAGACCACAATGGTCTGGACGCCCGTCTCGCGGCGCGCTCACTGGGAACACCGCCCGAACCACCTGCTCTACGCGGAGGCCATCGAGCGCGCGTGTGCAGCCGGGCGCTCGACGGTGGATTTCGGCCGGTCGCGGCGCGAGTCGAGCGTTCACGGGTTCAAAGCCCAGTTCGGCGGCGTCGAGTATCCGCTGATGAGTTTCGTCACGCCGCCCCACCACGCCTCCCGGGCGTCGCTCGACGGCTACGGGCGGCTGGCACCGCTGACGCAACGGCTGGCACCGCTGATCACCCATCCGACCATCGGCCCGAAACTCAAGAGGGCAATCCATGAATGAGAAACTACTGACCATCGCATCGGGCATCGCACTCGCCGGAACCAGCCTCTACTGGCGACGGCGCGAACGGATAGTGACCAAGAGTCTGACCGCGACCCGGGACTGGGAAGCGAACGCGACCGGCGAGACCGACCGGGCGGTCGGGCGGGCAGCGAGGGAGGCGGCCGACCACCTCGACGCAGGCGTTGAGGACCTGCCCGAGCGGGTGCGGGCCGTCGACGAGGAACGGCGCGACCTGCGTCGGGAACTCGATACGGTCCGGGAGCGCTGGGCCGACGCGCTGTGGCGCGCTCGTTCTGACACCGACGCCGGCGACGCCGACGATGGCGGGCGGGGCGACCCATCGGTCTTTGTCGTCGAGTTCGAACACGGCGAACTGCCCGACGCGCGGGCGTTCGCAAAGCGTGCCATCGAGGACGAAGCCATCACGCTCGTGGCCGCCCACGGCGACGATTCCTTCGCCGTCGCGGTCGGCGAGGAGCTGTCCGAGGTGTTCAGCGCCGAAGACATTGCCGACGAACTCGCCGACGAGGTCGGTGGTGGGGCGGGCGGCACCGATCGACTGGCCGCCGGTGGCGGGGCGACGGGCGCGCTGGGCGACGGCTGTCGGCGCGTGCGGGAGCGACTCTTCCAATCGGATGCGGTGCACGCTGCATGAGTCGCCGGCGAGCGATCCACGACCAGCCCTCACCGGTAGACGACACATGACGCGCATCGAGCTTGGCGGGATGAAAGACCGTCTGCTCGCCGTTCCGTTTCGGCTGGCCGCCCGCTACGGCGTTCCGCCGGCGGTCGCCGCAGCGTACTGGCACATCGACCAAGCGTACTGTCGGGCACGGATGGCGGCTTTGGGCGGAACGATGGATGTTCGCGTCGGCGACGAGACCGTCACTTTCGGGCTGTCGACGCGGATGGAGTACCGGCGTGCGCGGGATTTGGGGGGCGAACGGGCTGTCATCGCGGCGCTGCTCGACGACCTCGACGGCACCGAGACCGTCTGGGACGTCGGCGCGGGCGTCGGCACGTACACCTGCTTCGTTGCAAACGCGCTGACGAGCGGTCACGTCGTCGGCTTCGAACCCGAGCCGACCAATCGGGCGCGTCTGCGCACGAACCTCGCGAACAACGCACTCGACGAACGTTGGACGGTGCTCCCGGTCGCGCTCGCCGACCGCGACGGCACCGGAACGCTCTCGTCGGAGTTCGTCGAGGCGGGCGGCGGTCACCACTTCCTCTCGACGGCCGAGACCGGCCGGCGGGTCCGGACGAGGCGCGGTGCGTCGCTGGTCGAGGATGGGTTCGACGCGCCGGACGTCCTCAAAATCGACGTCCAAGGGGCCGAAAAACTCGTTCTCGACGGCATGGGACCGCTCCTCGACACTGTGGAATCGATCTATCTCGAAGTCCACCGCGAGAAATGCACCCGATACGGGACTACCGCCGAGGCGGTCGAGGCGTCACTCCGTGGTGCGGGGTTTTCGCTCACGGCCTTCGGGAAACCGACCAATCGACGGTCGGGCGTGTATCTGCTCCGTGCATGGCAATAACCGCGATCACCCACTGCGTCCGTTTCCGGGCGCATAACAAACCATTCAACGAGGCTATTGATTCGTCATGAGCGCTCGTTCCGGCGTTCAACGTCCGCATAGTTAGGTCGTTCTCAATCATTCGCTCTGCCATGACACGGAAACCGAACACGCGCGAGTCCGTTCTCCTGCCGATCAACGATTCGGGGAGTAGCCTTACGTGTTTGCGGTCGCTCGGGAGTCGGGACGTGCGGACGATCGCCGCCTCTGAACGTCGAGACAGACCGGCGTTCGCCTCGCGCTACTGCGACGAGAAAATCATCATACCGTCGCCGTACGACGATCTGATCGCCTACAAGGACGCCCTCCGCACGCTCGCCGAGCGCCCGGACGTCCGGACCATCGTTCCTCACCGTGAGATAGATGCGTTCGTGCTGGCGAAGTACGAATCAGAGTTCGAAGATCATGTCGAGACGCTCTGGCCCTCCTTCGAGCAGGTTCGGACGGTCCACGATCGACTGCTGTTGGCCCATGCTGCGCGGGACGCCGGCGTTCCGATCCCGGAGACCTACTCGTTCGACGCGGTCGAGGACTGGGACCGCGAACTCATCGTCAAGCCACGCTACTCGTTTCTGACCGGCGAGTACGTCGATTCGCTGTCCGAACGCGACTGCGAGGGCAAGATGGATCCGGTGTACGTACCGGCCGGGACCGAGCCGAGTCTGGATGAGATCCACGACGAGATGCACGAACCGGGCGTCGATGCGCCCGACCACATTCCCATCGTCCAGGAACTCGTCAGGAGCACGGAGCACGAGTACGGCTTTCGCGGACTCTCCGAGCACGGCACGACCGTACTAACTTGCCAGAAACGACAATTGCGGGGGAAATCGTATGCGGGCGGCGCGAGCGTCTATCGCGAGACGATGGCCGATCCCGACATCGATCGATTGGGACGGCAGATCCTCGAACACCTCGACTGGCACGGGCTCGCGTCGGTGCAGTTTCTCTGGGATGACGAGAGGGAGAGATACGTCTTCACCGAGATCAACCCCCGTGTCTGGGCCTCTCTCGAAATGGACGTGCTGGCGGGTGCAGACTTCCCCTACGGACATTGGCTGGTTGCGACCGGCCAGTCGGAGCAGATCGAACGAGAATACGAGGCCGGCGTCGGCAACCATCTCCTCGTCGGCGAACTACAGTATCTTGCGAGTGTCCTCCGGGAGCGTTATCCGTCCATCGAGCGTCCCCCGTTCGGTCGCGCGCTCCGAGATGTTCTCTCGTCGTGTTACGAACAGCCACACTTCGATTACATCCACTTCGACGACCCTGGTCCGTTCGTCCGCGGCGTGCGCAACCAACTCGTCAGCGGACGGTCGGAGCAGACCGCTGGACAGTGACATCCCCCCCCTACCGCTCGCCTGACGATCCGCGCTTGAGGGTGAGGGTTCCTACTTTCGCGACGTTGTTTGCAGCGACCGCCTGAAAAGCACTCGTCGTATCACCTCCCTACTCGCACTCCCCTCGATCACGCTCGTTGAAGAAGGACATTGCCAACTAGAGTTTAGGGCAACTCCTACCGGAGATACTGTTGTGCGCCGAACAAGAGAGGGCGGAGGTCGTCGAGATGTGAAAAATCGAAATGGGGGTGTTCGATACCGGAGCGGATCATTGCCCAGAGCGTCGCGCGGAGTGGCGGGCGCTCGACGTGAGGGGAACTGTCCCGAAAGAGGCTGACGAGATAGCCCAACTCGCCGTCGAGGCGATGGCAGCCGATACCGGTCTCGTAGCCCGGTTCGATCTTCTCCAACTGACCCGTTGCAGCGAGCCAGTAGTAGTACGGGAAATCCGCGCCGGCCCGAACGGCCGCGGGCAGCGACTGCCACATCCGGGGGTTGATCTCGACGAGAACGAACTCCCCGGTATTTGCGTCCTCGATGTACTCGATACACGCCAGTCCGTGCCAGTCGAGGTGGTCGAGCAGCGCCCGTCCCACCTGCTCGAGCTCGTCGATATACACCGACTCCCGATAGACGCCGCCACCGCCGGTGTAGGAGTTGCCGCGGATCTGTCGGTGCTGGAAGGTCGCGAGCGGTTTGCCGTGGTCGTACAGCGCGGCGAAGACGTACTCGTCGCCCTTCTCGACGAACTCCTGGACGATTGGATCGTGGGCCATCTCCGTCCGGATCGCCGCTCTGTCCGGCTTGAGACCGGGTTCCGGATGGACGACCGTCTTTGTCACGTCCATCGATTCGGGCGGGTACGAGTCGATGTAGTCGTTCGTCAGGAGGTTGTACCGCGATTTGACGATGGACTTCGCCGACCAGTCGTCCGTCTCGGAGAGCAGCCGCGTCTCGGGGACGGGCACGCCCGCTTCCGTGGCGGCCTCGGCCAGCTGGAGTCGGTCGTGGACCCGTTCGAGTCGCTCGAGTTCGGGCACCACGAGCGAGACGTGCGCTTCGAACTCGTCACGATACTTCGAGAGCAGGTAGGCATCCGTCTCCCGACAGGGGATGACCGTCGAGACGGCGCGCTCGGCGACGATTTCGAGGAGTGCGTTCCGGTAGGCCACCCAGTCGTCGAGCGGCGAGGGCACACGGACGAACTCCCCACAGTATTTCGAGACGAACGGTGCATTGGGCTCGTGAGCGACGCCGATGGTCGGGATCCCGCGCATGCCGAGCGAGCGGATGCACTGATACGCTCCGGATTGGCTGCCAGTCGTCACGAGAACGGCTTCATCCGACATCGCTGTCTCGTTCATTCTATCGCATTGATCGTGGTATCATATAGCTAATTACAGAATAGACGGGTTGCAACCGTTTCGTTCGGAGTGGCAACCCTATCGGCCAACGCATCGACAGCATCACCGCTCGGCTCGTTCGATGGTATCAGAACAACACCCGCGCCGTTGCAACTCGAACCCTATCGACCAGCACCAACAGCGCGACGGCGTAGACGACCGCGCCGACGGCCATGAGGAGGACGGTTTCGAGCAGGGGTAGCGAGGCCGTCGACGCCGGGAGCAACACGAGCAGACACGCGCCCATGACGAGCGCGGCGACGCCTTCAAGCAAGATCTCCCGGACCGGAACGGAGAAACTGATCAGCGATCTGATGTAGTGGTAGGACAGTCCCGTCTTGAGAACCATCGCGACGGACGTAGCGATAGCGGCACCGACCCAACCCACCGTGGCGATGGCGACGACGTTCAACGCCACGTTCACGACGACGAACGCCGCATTCGTCCGGAGGGTGAGGTCTGGTCGGTCGAGCGCGTCGATGACTTTTCCGAAGACCACTTCATAACTGTGCAGCAGCCGCGCGAGGATCAGGATGGTGACCACCGTGGCTCCGACCCGGTACTCCTCGCCGAACATCGCGAGCAACGGCTCGGCGAGGATGATGCCGCCGACGAGACCCGGTATCGCCAGAATCCCGGTATAGACGAGCGATCGTTCGAGCAGGTCGGTGACGCGGTCGATGTCGCCTTGTGCCGCGAGGTCGCTGATGGTGGCGAACAGCGTCCGGCTGATCGCCGACGAGAGCAAGAAGAGCATACCAGTGATGCGCCATCCAAGTTCGTACACGCCGATGAGTGACTGTATGACGAACACGCCGAGCACGAGCGTGTCCGTCCAGACCCACGCCTCGGTCGTCACCGTCCCGACCCAACTGTACTTGGCGAAGTGATAGAGGCTCCGAAAGTGTTCCACTGATGGTCGCTCGAGTCGTAGTGTGAACAGCAGCAGTCCCGCCCCAACGGCCAGCAGTTGACCGATAACGTAACCGGCGAGGACGCCGATCAGCCCGTAGTCGAGTGAGACGAGGACGACCCACATGACGAGTTGGCCGACGGCGTGGACGAGCGGAAGCACGCCGGCCCGAGCGACCTTTTTCTCGCCGATGAGGCCCGATTCGAGCGCCTGTCGCAGGAGATACGCCAGCGAGCCAACGAGCAGGAACGGTACCGCCATCCCGTGACCGACGTACGACGTGATCGGCTCCTGGAAACCGACGACGACGAGACCGAGGGGGACGAACAGCGACAGCCGGACGAGGAGTCCGGCGGTGAAGAACTCGTCCCGGTCGGTTCCCTCGCTGATCCGCTTCTGGGTCGCCTCGTTGACGCCGACGTTCGTCAGGAAATCGAGAACCCGAACGACCGCGACGAACAGCGAATAGATCCCGAGGACTGCCGGTCCCGTCGCCGCTGCGAGATAGAATACACCAAGAAAGATCGCGATGGACATCCCGATCCGCGTGGCGAACGTCCCGAGCGAGGACTGGAGGAGTTTCGAGCCGTTCATCCGGTGGAGGCGAGAGAGCCGAAATCGGCGAATTTTTTTGCTATCTCGCCGCTGTCGGATGCGGGTGATGACTGCCTCTCGCTTGTTTCCATACTCTCTCCACTCCCCTTTGCCACTCAACTATTGAGCCGTTCAACCGGTCGGCACGGCGACACTCGTTGGCGCAATCGCGTGCACTGGCGAGCGGGCACTGCTGTTGACTGACTCGGCCGTCGATTGGGGAGGTGGGGTCGGGGGAGGGGGTTATAAACAACCAACGAATAGCCAATACCGCTCTCGTGATATGGCTGTTCAATGGGCAAGCTTACCGATACACTCCGTCGTGGACGGGAATCGACCGACACCGAGGGTCGCGCTGATACCCTGCTGTACGTCGTGCTCGCGGCCAGTCTCATCCTCGCTGCGGGGAGCGTCGGGTGGGTGGTCGCCGCCTCGGATCGCGGCGATTCGTTCACTGAACTGTCGTTGCTGACCGAGAACGAGACCGGGGTGGCCGTCGGCGACGACTACCCAACGAGGATGGTCCAGGGTGAGGAGACACCGCTCGTGGTCGCCATCGGCAACCACGAACACCGGGCGATGAACTACACCGTCGTGGTCGAACTCCAGCGTGTCGCTCGGACGAACGACACCACGGTCATCAGTGCCGAGCGCGAACTTCGTCGGTTCACCGCACGTGTCGAGGCAAACGAGACCCGCCAGCAGCGCCTCGCGCTCGCGCCCTCGCTGACCGGACCACGCCTTCGGCTGGCGTTTTTGCTTTACAAAGGCCCAGCTCCGGCCGACCCCTCGATGCGGACGGCCGACCACGAGGTCCACCTGTGGGTGGACGTGGTTTCGGAATGACCGACGGCCCGCTGCGAGTGATGAATCAGGCGCTAACGACACATTAATTATCGTATCAGAACGCGGAGAACGACCTAACTATATGGATCCTGATGACCGTCGCTCGACGCTGGCAGCATGGATGGTTTCGAAAAGCTCGTCCGCTCCCATGGTGGGGGTAGAACGAGCGGAGCCGGTAGCGGTTCTCGCCGTCGCTTGCTACCTGCTCGCTGTCGTCTTCGGCGCCGACGTGCTCGACATTGCCGTTGTCCGGACGGTTGCGGGGGTCGTCCTCTTGACCATCCTTCCCGGCTATCTGCTCGTTTCATCGTTGGGATTCGACGACGACTCACTCGGCCGGATCGCTCTCTACTCTGTCGGACTCAGCGTGCCTGTCGTGATCGCGACGGCTCTCGTGGTCAACTTCGCCCTGCCGGTACTCGGCGTCGATCGACCGCTCTCGGCGCGAACGCTAACGGCGGCCGTCTCGCTGCTCGTCATGGGGCTGGTCGTCGTCCGATACGGTCGGTACGGCGCTCGCAGTCGATCGCCACTCCGGCGGCTCTCGCTATCGGCAAGCGACTGGGTATTCGTCGGTCTGTTCACTCTTCTCCCCGCCTATTCGGTAGTGGCGACCGACTACGTGAACGCCATCGGCTACGAAAGCCCGGTCATCGCGCTGACGACGGCGCTATCGTTGGTTCCCCTCTTTCTCCTCTGGTGGCGTGGTTCGCCCATGCTCTATCCTTACGCCATCTGGTCGGTGGCAGTGTCGGTGCTGTTAGGGATGACGCTGGTCTCCGGGCATATCTGGGGGTGGGACATCCACTACGAGTACCACACCGCCGACACCATTCTTCGGAACGGGTACTGGGACCCGGTCCGGATGGATGCGACCAACTCGCTGCTGTCGATCACGCTGCTGGCGAGCATGTTCTCAATGCTCACCGGTCAGGAACTCGCATGGGTCTACAAGGCTGTCTATCCGCTGCTGGCCTCGCTACTGCCGGTCGCCATCTGGTATTTCGCACGGCGGCAGTTCGCCGATCGCTCGGTCGCCGTGCTCGCGCCGTTCGTCCTCGTGTTCTACTACGGCTTCTTCAAGACCATGCCCGACAAGCAGATCATCGCGGGACTGTTTGTGACTCTGGTGTTCGCCGTGCTCCTTGATGACGAACGCCCGACCACCAAAACGTGGGTTCTCGCCGGTGGGTTCGCCGTCGGTATGGTGTTGTCCCATTACGCCACGAGCCTGCTGTTCATCGGATTTCTGTTGTTCGCTCTCGCTGGCCGATACGCCCTCCGGGCGCTGCCGTCGGGCAAGGTTCCCACGGCCAGACTCACCAGACCGGCGTTCGTAGGGTTTGTCGGGATGTTCTGGCTGTTCTGGTATTGGCTCACGGCTTCGGGTGTGAACTTCTATCGCGTCCTCAATACGGGCGTCAGTACGGTCGAACAGCTGCTGACTCAATCCGCGTCAGGGCGAAGCGGCGCAGGCTATGCGACGATGGAGTTCGACTCGGTGCTCTGGGTGATCTACCAGTTCCTGCACGTGATACTCATCGGGCTTATCGGTATCGGCATCCTGCGAGCCGTCTACTCGCTGTATGCGGACCGCGAGACGCCTCAATCGGGCGAATTCGCCTTGCTCTCGATCGGCGCGTTCGCCTTTCTCGTCTCCTCGGTTCTGATGACGTTCAGTATGGGTTTCGACAGGATACTCCTGATCGTACTGTTCGTGCTGTCGCCGTTCACGGTCGTCGGTCTAACGACTTCTCTTTCGGTCGGCTCGTGGTCCGCTAGACGGTTCTCGCCAGCTTTCCGAGCGCGCATCGATGCCGTCCCGATCAGGAGTCTCTTCGCCGTGTTTCTCGCTGTCCTCTTCGTGTTCAGTTCGGGGACCGCGTTTGCCCTCGCCGGTGAGGAGGTACCGCCGTACAGCATCAATCTGAACGAGAGCGCCGGGTGGCCGGTATATAGCGATAGCGAGGTGACGGCTACTCGGTGGGTGACGACACACGACGGTCCCGGCGAGCCGGAAGTCGCCGTCTACAACACGAAGCAAAACGTCAATAGCCGCGACGGGCTCCTGTTACAGGAAGTCCTCGAAACTGAACACATAGAGCGGGTCTGGTTGGGAAAAACGGCCCTGGACGACTCCACGTACGTCTATCTGAGCGAAAAGCCGGTCGAGCGACCCGATGACGACATTGACTACAATTATATCGACGCGCGGCAGACGCCGTTCTACCGGGAAACACTTGCTAGGGCGAATAAGGTCTATAGCAGCGACAACGCGTCGATCTACCACGTCCCGCCGTGACCGCAATCGCACCGCTCGAACTCGGACTCGAACAGAGAACGTCACACTGGAGACGAACACTCCTACTGCTCTGATCCGTATCCACCCGATCAATGCCGGAACGAACACGGCGTAGACGACCGCCCCAGTCCGGCCACCGAGACGAGTACGGGATGGGAGAGGACGAAAACGGGACTGATCGAGCCTGTGTCACTTAGCCGACCAAATCGGTGCGTATGTCTTTCAACACATGCCTCGCATTTTCGAAGGTTATCGAGTAATCGACGGCGTTGGGTTCGGAAAATCGACCCCGTTGCTCTTCGAACGTATCGGGAAGACTTTCCGACACATCGGCCGGAGTGAACATCGGCCGTCCGTACGTCACCGTCGGTGAGAAGTAACTCCGAAAGAATCTCGCTTGTTTTTGTAGCGTCCAGTTCTTTCGGGTGGCCGCCGACGATTGCCCGAGGAATTCGCATGGAAACACGTAGGCTGCCCGCTGAATCGGTGACCGTCGGTGAAAGACGATTCCACCCTTCGAGTCCCAGATGGACGCCGCCGCGTACGCGTCGGCCGAGCCTGTCTTTCCCCGCACGGCGAGATTAAGATGGCCCCATACCTCCGAGCGAACTCTGCGGCCACGCGCCGGTGTCTCGTTCCAGAGATCCATGCCTTCGATGGCGCTGGGAACGGATCGTCCCTGTGCGGCGAGCGCCGTCGGGGCAATGTCGGTCCCGGAGACGGACCCCGGATACTCCACGTTTTCCGGGAGACCAGCACCGAGAAACACTGCCGGGACGTCCACAACTTTGGGAGCGAGAGGGTACAGATGGCCGAACCGTCCGCCGCTTTCGATTTCGCCGAGATGCTCCCCATGGTCCGCACTGAACATCACGAGCGTCCGCTCTAACAGCCCACGCTCGTCGAGGTCGTCGACAAGCGAAAGAAACCGGTCGGCGGAACTGGCACAGTCAGCGCGGTACCGCTCGTGGAGAGTGTCTTTTCCGGGATAGTCCGCGAAGAACTCCTTTCGTGTCTCGTAGACTCCGTTCGGGAATCCATATGGTGCGTGCGCACCGATGTCGAAGACGACGTGGACGAACGGCGGTTCGAGGTCTCCAAGCCACGACTCCTCGTCGAGATGGATCCACTGCAGCGGTGGCTTCTCGTCGTATTCGATGTACTGGGTCTTCGTATCGAACCCGACACTAATGTCATCCTCCTCGCACAGCAATTCGGGTTTCGAGGGGAGTCGATCCGTTTCGCGCCACAATTGATGTGTGCCGGGATACCTTCCCGAAACGATCGCAGGAAACGAACTGTGCGAGCAGGTGCTCGGTGCGATCGCCTTCGCCGTTACCCCGCGCTTTCGAATCTTCTCGGGAAGCGAATCGTAGCGCATCGAGTCGGCGACAAAGACGAGCACGTTCTCGACGGTATCACTCGCCGCGACCGCCGACAGCGGAGTGCGTTCTTGTAGTGTGGAACTCATTCGCGTACGTAGTTCAATACACTCACAATAGTCTATTGCGTGGTTAGATCGGTTTTGCACGTTGATGTGCGTGCGTAACGTTGGTGACGACGAAGACGGATGATGCCGATCACGGGCTTCCTGTCGTGCACGCACGTCTTCGACGAGTTCGAGCCACTGTGGCCAGAGCAGCGCTATCGAGCAAAAACCTATGTTACCGGTCTTGTTGCGGCCAGCACCAAGACCGTAGCGGGCACCGCACGCGAAGTTCTTCCGGCCGAAAGCAAACGCACCCTCAACGGATTCCTCGTCGAGTACGTCTGAGACGAAGAGCAGTTCAACCGCGAACGACAAGAGAAACTCCAGAAAGACGGTGAACGCGCTGGTCACGGGATGGCTACATCGTCCTCGACGACACGATTGCCGAGAAAACCGGGACGAAGTCCCCGGCATCGGCCACTTCTACGATCATGCGTTTATAAGGAACCAGTGAATATCCAATAACGTTCTCTCAGTATGGACGTAGTGATGCATAGAAACGTCGTTCTCGTCTGTCTCGATGCAGTACGGAAAGATTACTTCGAGAAGCATGCCAGTCGACTGAAAGCACTCTCCGAGGTGTCCTTCGACCAGTGCCGGGCGGCGAGTTCGTGGAGCGTGCCGAGCCACGCGAGCATGATTACGGGACAACTCCCCCACCAACATGGCGTCCACACCCACAACCGTGACTTCTCGACCATCGACCGCGAGCAAACGCTGTTCGAACAGTTGCCCGCGGAGTATCAGACGGTCGGCATCAGCGCAAACGTATACGCCGGTCCGTCGCACAATTTTGATAGATTCTTCGATACGTTCGTCAACGTCCCTCGGTATCAGTATTTCACCGAGGGACTGAACGCGACGGAGTTCATCCACAACGCGGATTCGACGGATCTCTCTCTTTATTTGGACTATCTGGCTGCAGCACTCGGCCACGAGAAACCGACGAAGAGCTTGGTCAATGGCGTGATGGCACAGGCTAAGCAGTTCTCGATGGGACGGCGCGTTCCCGACCCGATGGACGATGGAGCACAGGCCGCAAGCAGAGCAGCCACGAAACTGATCGCGGACACGGACCGCCCAACATTTATGTTCATGAATCTCATGGAGGCTCACGAACCGTACAGCCATTTCCGTGGGCTGGACCGGTCGCTACACTCGGCACCGTTGTCGTGGGTTCACTCTGCAAATGATTACTGGGATGTCGTGAACCAGCCTGGGGCCTATACCGAACACGTTCGATTACTCCGGGAGTTGTATGTGGCAAACGTGGACTACCTCGACCGTATCGTTGCGGAGTTGGTAACGACCATCCAGCAACGAACCGATCGGGAAACGACGGTCATCATTACGGCCGACCACGGCGAGAACCTCGTCTTTGCCCACGAAGACCATCTCCTCGGTCACAAGAGCAGCCTCTCCGAATCCTTGCTTCACGTTCCGCTAGAGATCATCAATCCACCTGGCGGGTACGCAGCGATCGAGTCGGGATACGTCTCGCATTGCCGACTCCCGGAGCTGATAGGGGGACTGGCACGTAATCGCTCTCCGGACGTATGCACGGAGCGAGTTGCCGCGGAACTCGTCGGAATGAGCGGCGGACCGGAACCACCGAGTGACCGGGAGTGGTGGGATCGGATGCAGCGCTGTGTCTACGACGGGTCACGGAAGGTCGTCTGGGACTCCGTCGGTCATGTCTCAGCGTACGATCTCGACGCGGACAGACCATGCTGGCAGGTGACTGGCGACGAGGCTGACGGCGTGCCGGCGTGGGCCGCCGAATTCTTCGATCAGGAGATAGGTGGGTACAAACGATCCGCCCGTGAAAACGAGCGACAACAAACCGTTGATGCGGCGACCCAACGGCGGTTGGCCGACTTGGGCTATTTGTAGGTCAGTACGCGATTTCCAGTTCTGTATTCGGAGTTGGTTTCTGCCTGTCGTACTCGACACCGCTGCAATCGGCGTCGCCGTGACTGTGCAGTCGTTCCGAAGTGTACAGTCAGGGACCGACGCGCTGCGGTCGTCGCACTGACCACCGGAGCGGGCAAGCGAGCCAGAAGTTGTGTTCCAGAACCGTGTCGAACTCAGTGTCCACGAATCGTTTTCGTTCGTTCCGACTCAGGTGACATACCCGAGGTCGGCAAGCCGCTTTTCGAGCATCTGTTCGTCCGTCTCGCTCGCTTGCTGGGGCGGTTCGGATTCGATGACTTTCCGCTCCCCTTCTCCGCGGACTTCGTACCACGGTACGGTCGTGAGGACGGATGCGTTGACACGAGGGGGATGGCCGTACCACCGGGTTGGAATGGGACGCATCCGCTCCGTGATGATGTTCCCGTGGTCCGACGTGAGAACCGACTTCCCCGGTAGTGACTCCGCGAGTGGCAGCGCCTCGTCCAGCACGATGTCGAAATTCTCCCGATACGCCCGCCACAGCTCGTCGATCGATACATCCGCAATGCCGAATTGTAACTGTGTCCAGATGGCGTACTTTGCGAGACCGTTCGTCTCAGCGTTGGTGTGTCCCTGAAGGATACCTTTCTCTTCGATCGTCTCTCCGGTCGCCCCGAGAAACGGGTAGTGCGGCTGCATGAAATGAACGAGGAGACGCTTGTTCGGAAACTCCTCGGCCGCCTTACGGGTTTCGTCGGCAACGACCGCCGGCGTGACCGTGGCGGCGTCCTCGTCCCAGCAGCTGTCGTAGAGATGCCAAACGTCGTGAAACGTATCCGCGGCGAGTGCGGCGACGTGCGGGTTCGCGGTGACGTAAACGGTGTCGTGGAGTTGGCGGCCGGCGAAGTTGTGGCGGATGAATTCGGCACTACTGCTGCCGAGCGACCGAACGGCCGAGAGCTGGGCGTCGTCGAGCCGGTCGGACTCTACGCACATGTCGTATCGACATGCATCGAGGATGAGACAGTTGTCCCAGTCGCGCTCGACCAACGGCGTCCCACGTCGCCCTCGCCATCCGGTGTATCGCTGATTCGCGCGCAACCCGGCGCGAGCGACGGCGACTTTCGCCACTGCGGGGACACCCGCCCGCTCGGTAAGTTCCCTCATCTCGCTCAACGAAGGGGTCATTGATCGTTCGCCTCGGCGATAGCGGCCACAGCTCGGCGTCGCTCTCTGCTCGTCGGCACGAATCGTCGGTGCAGACCGGTGGAATCCGTTTGCATGTCTCCTCATACGCGCCGCCTTACTCTACTATTGGGACGTTCAACCGCCGATAGCGTAGGATTTCGCTGCTAACTATATGTAATCATCAAATTATCCGAAGATGAAGTGATTGATACTCAGGAATTGCCCGCGCCGATGTTTCCTCTCGTGGACCATCCGTCGAGGAGCGCGAGTTTCGAACCGGCGAACGACCCTACAAACGTGTTGTTCGTGACTGAGCAGTTGACGAACGCCCCACCATCTTCGATGTTCGCGGCGATCCCATCGACGGCATCCCCCTCGCTTTGCAACACGTTGTCGCACACCTGCAACGCGACGACATCGTCCTCCTCAGCCTCACACAGCACTGCCGTTCCGTAACTTCCCCTCAGGTCGTTGTTCGTTATCCGATTGCCGACGCTATCGGCCTCCTTGTACGCCAGTACGGTGACGAGCGATCCCGACTCGCTTTCAGAGTACATGTCACAGCCGGTAACGCTCGAATAGCTGCATCGATCGAGTTCGATGGTCGCCCCACTTGTGGACCCATTGCCGTAGAACTTCGAGTAACCGATCTTCCAGGAGTTTCCGCGGGCGATTATCCCCGGGCCGTCGTTGTTGCCGAACCAGTTGGTGTCGATGCGGACCACGCCGACGGCGCGGTACGTCTCCTTGTTGGCTCCGCCGCGGAGACCGGCCCCCGCGTTGTGGACGAAACGACAGCCGCGAAAGTAGTTGTCGTCGGTGCTGCCGTCGGATCCGGCGAGCCAGAAGCCGTGCTCGGGGGCGGTGCTGAACTCGCAGTCGATAAACCGGCCGTTCCAGAACGCTCCGTAGACGACGTTGCCTGCGTCGTTGTTCGCCCTGTTTCCCTCGAACGTGATGTTTCGGAGTGTACACTCCTGGACGTTTTGGCTGGGGGCGTCGGGCGTCCGTACCAAATCGGTGTTCGCCCCATCTTCGAGTCGTAGCGTGGTCGCATGGCGGCCGGCTCCTTCAAGGAGAATACCGTCGGTCAGCGTCAGTTCGCTGCCGACGTACGTTCCCGGTGCCAACCGAATCACAGCGTCGCCACCCGTCCGATCGATGGCGTCCTGGATGGCCCCGAAACCATCGTCGGGCGTGAGATAGTGCTCGTTTGCCTGTCCGGAATCAGCCGAAGCGGTTTCGACGTTCAGGGAAATCCATCGTTCGCCATCCGAGAGCGTCCGCCGAACCGTGCCATCCCCGCTCGCATCTGTCACCTCCCAGATCGAGCCCTCCGCCTCGTTCGCCGGCGGACGCTCTCGTTTCGGTCCGACGTGGTAGTTCTTCGTTATCCGATAGACGGTTTCTAGTGGCATTGTTTGGTCGTTTCTGTCGCTATCAGCGCTCCGAGCACGATGGCTCGGCCCGCCGGGTGTCAGCTGCTCCGAAGGCTGTCGATTCGACGACGAACAGGCGGCAGTGGCGCTCGCGCTAACCATCGCTAAGAACGCCCGTCGTCGGACCGACAGTGTCGTGGATGGTTCATCATCGCTGGTGTGTCCCATGTTCAAAGGTTTTAGCCGTCGCCGGCAGCCGTCCCGTCTCGCCAGCCAGTCACGATTGGTCGGTTCCGGTATTCGTTATTGGGTCGTTCGATTTCCCTCATCGAGTCAATGACCGGTTGTCGCCCGACGCCTCCAAACGGGTGTAACACTACTCGACGGTGGGCGTCTCGATCACCCGCTCGCGCCCGTGAAAGGAGGCGATTGCGTCCTCGTAGACCGCCATATGTCGTTCGGCGATCGTCGCCCACGAGAGCCGTTCGCCCTGTCGCCGGCTCTCTTCGGCCATCGCGGCCCGGCGCTCGTCGTCGGTGAGCAGCGCGACGATGGCCTCCGCGAGCGCCGCCGGGTCCTCCTCGGGGACGACCACCCCGGCACCCGTCGCCTCGACTTGCGCGGGGAAGTCGCCGGTTCGGGTCGCCACCACCGGCTTGCCGAACGAGTGCGCTGTCGAGAGTGCGCCGCTGTGGCCCTTGGTGCCGTCGCCGTGGGTGCTGCGGTACGGCAGCGCGACCAGCGCCGCCCGCGAGAAGAGTTCGCCGACGCGCTCGTTCGGGACGAAGTAGTTGTGGACCTCGAAACGCCCCTCGTCGGCGGTGTCGATGAGCCGCTCGGTCTCGCTCGAAAGCGGCCCGTCGCCGGCGATGACGAGTGTCAGGTTCGGGAGTTCGTCGCTCGCCAGTCGCACCGCCTCGGCCAGCACGTCGAGACCTTTGCCGGGGAAGATGTTGCCGAAAAAGAGCAGCGTGTGGGCCTCTTCGGGCCGCTGCTCGTAGTCGTAATCGGTGAAGAACTCGTAGGTCGCGTGCGGGATGACCTCAATGGCCGTCGATTCACCGAGGCGTTTTGCGAACGCCGCGCGCTGTTGGTCGCTGTGAACGATGACGTGATCGGTCGCGGCGTCGGGGATCAGCGTGTTCAACAGCTCCTCGAACGCCGAGAGCGGACTCGATAGTGTCGTAATCGAGGGCGGCACCTCGTGGTAGGTCACGACGAACGGGTAGCGCTCGTCGAGCCCGTAGCGCTTGGTGAAGAACTTGACCTGGGGGAAGAAATCGGTGGGGTCGTGGACTACGTCCGGATCGAACTCTTGGAGGCGCTTCAGGTTTCGATAGGAGAGCAACCCCCGAAGGTTGTTCCGGACGTCGAAATCGAGGTTGTACATGTCGGGGATGGAGATGTTCATACTGTCGAAGGCGTCGACCGTCTCGACGCGCTCGGAGAACACCTCGTCGGCGCTCGTCTCGGCCGGTTTGAACACGACCACCTCCGCGCGCTCGGCGACGGCGTTTGCGAGTTCGGCGGCGTAGTGGGGCAATCCGCCTTTGTTCTGTGAGAGGACATACGCGACCTTCATACACGAGAGTGCGTTTCGAGTGACTTATACCCAGACGACGGTACGTCCGTCTATCCACCCGTTCGAAACGGCCGCTCGTCGAGTAACGGGGCGTAATTCGTGATTGAACCCGCCCCTTCGAGCGAATACCTATGCCGCCGTGGGACGGCGGATACCGTATCGTGCGACGCGACCGATCTCACCATGTTTCGAAAGAGAACCGTCTGGAGATACGTTCGTTGGCTGTTCCTACTGATGCCGGGCATGAAGCCACGAGCGGTGAAACGAAACGTGCTCGTGGCGCTTTTGTATCTGCTCGTGTTCGGGCTCTCCATTTCGGTCGTTTTCCGCCTCCCGATGGGCTGACGGCCCGACGCGCGTGACGGTCGCTTTATCGTGGCTCCGTCTGTCGTCGCGTTGCGAGCGGCTTTCGACAGGATTTAACCCACGGGTACACAGGTGGCGGTATGAGCGAGAGCGACTCCGCGTCGACGCAGTCACGAACCTGCGTCTCCTGTGGCATCGACATCTCCGGAACCAACGCCGCCGCGTTCTCCTGTCCGGAGTGTGGACAGCGGATCTACCGCTGTGCGAAGTGCCGCAAGCAGAGCAACCTCTACGAGTGTCCCGACTGCGGCTTTACGGGGCCGTAACGATGGGAAAGGTCGCCGCGAAGCTCAAGGTGATGCCCGAGAGCCCAGAGGTCGACCTCGACGACCTCCAGGAAGAACTCGAAGACTCGCTGCCCGAAGGGGCGAAGATCAACGGCTTCGAGCGCGACGACGTGGCCTTCGGGCTGGTCGCACTCCTACCGACGGTCATCGTCCCGGACGACGCGGGCGGGACCGAATCGGTCGAGGAGGCCTTCGGCAGCGTCGAGCGCGTCGAAAGCGTCGAAGTGGCGAACGTCGGTCGCATCTGAGCGGTTCGGAACACACGTTTTATACGGGCCGCTCCGCAACGCAGGGCATATGCCGAACTCCAAGGGCCCACTCAAGAAAACCCGGAACAAACTCTCGAACGACCCGCGAGAGCGCGGTACCTCGCCGCCCCAGCGTGCCATCGAGGACTTCGACGCCGGCGAGCGCGTCCATCTCCGTATCGACCCGAGCGTACCAGACGGACGATTCCACCCCCGATTCAACGGTCACACCGGCGAAGTGCTCGACCGACAGGGCCGTGCCTACCGCGTGCAGATCACCGACGGCGGCAAGGACAAGATCATCATCGTCACCGCCGCCCACCTCCGCCGGCAGGAATGACGATCTTCAAGGAGAAACTCGACGAGGAGTATCTGACGCTCGCCGAGACGAAGACGCTGCTCGCCGACATCGAGGCCGATCGCGCCGCCGACGAGGAGCGCGAGATGCGCTACGAACTCGCCCGCGCCATCGACCACGTCAACCGCTTTGCCGAGCTCACGGTCGAAGAGTCACAGGAGTTCGTCGACGAACTCGAAGGGTTGGAGAAAGTCGACGAACCGACGGCGTACAAGATCGCCAACCTCCGGCCCGCGAACCGCGACGAACTCCGCGCCATCTACGCACAGGAGCGCTACTCCCTGTCGGGCGAGGAACTCGACGCCGTCCTCGACGTGGTCGCCAAGTACGAGTAAGCGGGACGAACTTAAGTACGTCCTCGGCGTAGCTGAGTGTTATGAGCGATGTCGAAAGCGACGACGCCAGCGAGCACCGCGCCGTCGTCCTCGATATGTTGCCGACCGGCCGGCCCGACGACGACCGGCCGCCACAGCAGAAATCGGCGCTCGCGTTCACCCTCGGCGAGAGCGACTTCCGGCTCGCCGAACTCACGCTCGCCGACGACGCCGACATCGGTTTCAGCGACCGCATCCAGCCCGACGACTCGACCGTCGAATCGACGCACACGATCGAGTTCGACGCGCTGCCGAACGCCGCCCGCTCGGAACTCGAATACGCCATCGAGGACACCATCGACCGCGACGAACAGCGGTTCGTCGATTTCTACAACGACGCCCAACCCATCACCCTCCGGCTCCACCAGCTCAACCTCCTCCCCGGTATCGGGAAGAAACTCCGGAACTCCATCCTCGACGAGCGCAAACGACAGCCCTTCGAGAGCTTCGACGACCTCGAAGAGCGCGTCGCCGGTCTCCATCGACCCAAAGAGATCCTCATCGAGCGTATCCGCGAGGAGCTACGCGACGAAGACCTGAAATACCGCATCTTCGTCGGGCGCGACGCGGAGTAAGTAGGGTTTTGTCGGCCGCGTCGCTACCGCCGCCATGAACGAAAGAGCGCGGAGAGCACGGTCGGCGGGCGGGCAGCGATGAGCGACAGGCGCGACCCCGACGCGCTGCTCGGGCGGGCGGGCGTGCGCGGCGACCCCCAACAGGACCAGCACTTCCTCGTCGACGATCGCGTGCTCGACCGCCTGCCGACCTATGGAACCGAATTCGACACGAGTCACGTCCTCGAAATCGGGGCCGGCACCGGCGCGCTGACCGACCGTCTGCTCGGTCGTGCCGAGCGTGTGACGGCCGTCGAGCGCGACAGCCGACTCGCCGACTTCCTCCGCGAGGAGTTCGCCGACGCCATCGAAGCGGGACGGCTGGACATCATCGAGGGCGACGCGCTCGCGGTCGACCTCCCGGAGTTCTCGGTCTCGGTATCGAATCTCCCCTATGGAATATCGAGCGAGATCCTGTTCCGGTTGCTGCCTCGAAAGCGGCCGCTGGTCGCCACAGTACAAAAGGAGTTCGCCGAGCGGATGGTCGCCGCCCCCGACACTTCCGAGTACGGTCGGCTGTCGGTGACGACGGGTCACTACGCCGACTGTGAGATCGTCGAGACCGTTCCTCCGGCGGCGTTTGCGCCGCCGCCGGCCGTCGAGAGTGCGGTCGTGCGGGCCACGCCGCGTGACCCCGCGTACACCGTGCCTGAAGAGGCGTTTCTCGCGCTCGTCAGGGGTGTGTTCACCCAGCGACGCAAGACGCTGCGCAACGCGATCCGGAACACGACACACATCACGGGCATCGAGCGGCCCGAGGCGGTCGTCGAAGCGGCCGACGAGGCGCTGCTCGGCAAGCGGGCGGGCGAACTCGCTCCCGAGGGATTCGCCGCGCTCACGGAACTGGCACTTGAACACGGTGGCGTCCCTCGGGGCGAGTGATGGGTTCGCGGACGACACTGGCACGCAGCACGGACGCCTCGCGGTTTGTGTTGATTTATCGAACACGGCACACACAAGCAACGGGTCGAAAGGTTTCAGGTCCGTACGAGCAGTCATGGCGCTCATCGAAGGTCTCCGGGAAGCGTTCGGCGCGGACGCCGCCGAAGCGGGGACCGCCGACGAGAGAACGTACCGGTGTATCGACTGCCACGCCGAGTTCGACGACCGAAAACAGCTCTGTCCGAAGTGTGGCGGCGAGCAGTTCAAGCGCGCCTGAGGCCGCAACCGGATGGTCCGCTCGGTCGATTCGCCCCACTCGCCGACCCACGAGACGGGCGGCGAGGGCAGCGACGAATCCCAACGGCGGGAGCGGTGACGGATGATACTGCCCGAGTTCCTCAGACGCTTACAGATGGACCACCTCTCCTCGATCGGGGGGCAGTTGCTCGGCAGCGTCGCCGCGCTGGTCGCCCTCGGTGGGGTCGTCGTGTTCGTCGACCGCGCCGGCAGACCGCTCAAACGACGGTACAGCACCCGACTCACGGAGGCGCTGCAGGCCGGTGCCGTCGCCGTCTGGGTCGTCGTCACCGTGCTCTGGCTCACCGTGGTCTGGCGGGTCGTGCCGGCCGTCGGGCTGGTCGTCGACGCGCTCACGGTGAACCGTTGGACCGGCGCTCGACTGTTGCTCATCGGTGCGGTGATCGTCATCGCCTACCTGCTGATCCGTCTCATCAACCGCTCGATCGACCGGTTGGCCGAAGAGCACGGCGCGATCACCGACCACCAGAGCGAGGTCGCCTACCACGTCGCCGACGTCGGCGTGGCGGGGGTGGCGGTGTTCGTCTCGCTCGCGGTCTGGGGGATTCAACTCAGCCGGCTGTTCGTCGGTGCGGGCGTCCTCGGGGCGGTCGTCGGACTGGCCGCACGCGAAACCATCGGCTCGGTGACGGCCGGGTTCGTGCTCCTCTTCTCGCGGCCGTTCCACGTCGGCGATTGGATCGCCGTCGACGAGTACGAGGGCATCGTCAGGGACGTCACCATCGTCAACACGGAGATCCGGACGTTCAACGACGAGCACGTGCTGATCCCGAACGACCAGATAACGAGCGAGCCGCTCGTCAATCTCTCGGAGAACAACCGCCTGCGGGTTGACACCGAGATCGGCATCGATTACGCGACCGACCTCGACGAGGTGACGGCGCTCGTCGAGGAGACGATGGGGGAGATGGACGAACCGCGCTCGGTGCCGTCGCCACAGGCCGTCCTGAAGGAATTCGACGATTCGTGCATCGTCCTCGAAGCGCGCTTTTGGGTCGACGACCCGAGTTCGCGGCGCGTCTGGGAGGCCAAGACCGCCCTCATCCAGGCCCTGAAAGCGGCGTTCGATCGCGAGAGTATCTCCATCGCCTACCCGCAGCGCGTGCTCGCCGCCCGCGAGGAGGTCGGCGAGGTCGGCCCGCACGCAGAGCGCGGCAGCCTCAGCCCCGCGACCGACGGGGGCGAGTAGCGTGGGGCTTGACGAGCGCCGCGAGCGCGAGAAGGTCTATCAGCCCGCCGAGGACTCGCACCTGTTGGCGACGGCCGCCCGCGACGAGGTCGCCCCCGCCGACCGCGCGCTCGACGTCGGGACTGGATCGGGCTACGTCGCGACCGCGATGGCCGAGACCGGTGCGACGGTCTACGGCGTCGACCCGAACCCACACGCCTGCCGGCAGGCCCGCGAGAGCGGTATCCGGGTCGTGCAGGGAAACCTCACCGACCCCTTCGGAGACGGCGTGTTCGACCTCGTGACGTTCAACCCGCCGTATCTGCCGACCACGCCCGACGAAGCGGTGGGCGACTGGATGGAGGTGGCGCTCGCGGGTGGCGAGAGCGGGCGCGCGGTGATCGAGCCGTTCCTCGCCGGCGTCGGGCGCGTGATCGCGCCGAGCGGTCGAGTACTCATGCTCGTGAGCAGCCTGAGTGATTTCGACACCGTCGTCGATCTGGCGAACGAGGCCGGCTTCGTCGCGGCGACCGTCGCCGAGGACTCGTTCCCGTTCGAGACGCTCTCGATCCTCCGTCTCGATCGCGAGTGATTACTGGAGTGCATAATCGCGAGTAGCAAATATTAAGCGCCGTCATTCCTCATCCCTCGTATGACGGAATTCGTCGCGACGACGCCCGGCGTGTTTCCGCTGCCCGACTGGGCGAAGGACCGGTTGGGGAGCCTGAAGGGCCACCAGAAGGAGGACCTCGTCGACGGGAGCGAGGGGACCGAGATTACGGACGTCTACGGTGAGGCGCGGGCGTCCGTCGCCGACTGGCAGGCGACCGCCGGTCTCGACAGAATAGTCGAGGGCCAGCTCCGGTGGGACGACATGCTCGCCCACCCGCTCTGCGTCCACGACGCCGTCGAGACGCGCGGCATCGTGCGTTACTACGACAACAACAATTTTTACAGGGAGCCGGTCGTCACTGGCGAACTCACCTTCGACGGCGACCTCGCCGACGATCTCGACGCGCTCGACGAGATCGGTCCCGACGCGCCGACGCAGGCTGTCGTTCCCGGTCCGTACACGCTCTCGGAGCTCGCGACCAACGAGTTCTACGGCGATAGTGGGGAGTTCCTCGATGCCATCGCGAACTTCCTGGCGGGCGAGGTGCGAGCGTTTGCGGACGTCGAGACCGTCTTCGTCCTCGAACCGTCGCTCGTGACGAGCCCGCCCGGCGACGGCGAGGACGAACGCGCGAGCGAAGCCATCGACCGCGTGGCCGACGCGACCGACGCCGACGTTGTGGTCCAGACCTACTGGGGCGCGCTCACCGAGAAGGTCCACGCCCACCTGCTCGACGCGGACATCGATGCCGTGGGCTACGACTTCGTCACGAATCACGAGGACAATTTGTATAACATCAACGAGTACGGAACGAAGGAGGGGATCGCGCTCGGGCTGGCCGACGGCCAGAACACGCTGGTCGAAGAGCCCGCAAAGATCGCCGAGCGCGTCGCGTGGGTCGACGAGCAGACGCCCGGTGCGGAGTTCGAAACCATGTACGTCACCACCAACACGGAACTGTTCTACCTGCCGGTGAGTCGCTGTGTCGAGAAGCTCGAAGCGCTGGCTGCAGGCGCTGCCCGCGCCGCGGAGGTGGCCCGATGAGCCGCGAACAGTTCCGGCCGGCCGACCACCCGAACGAGCACTTCATCCTTACCACCGTCGTGGGGAGCTACCCGAAACCGAAGTGGCTCGATCGCGTGCGCGAACTCCACGACGATCCCGAGGGTGAGTTCGACGATGGCGAGTGGGAGGAGGCGACCGACGACGCCGCCCGCCTCATCACCCACGAGCACGAGCGCGCGGGTCTCGACGCCGTCGTCGACGGCGAGATGAGAAGGAATGAAATGGTCGAGTTCTTCGCCGAGCGCATCGAAGGCTACGAATTTAATGGACCAGTCAAGGTCTGGGGCCACAACTACTTCGACAAACCCTCGGTCGTGAGCGATGTCGAGTACGACGACTCGTGGCTCGTCTCGGAGTTCGAGTTCACCGACGGCGTGGCCGATCGCCCGGTGAAAGTCCCGATCACGGGCCCGTACACGCTCGCCAGCTGGAGTTTCAACGAAGCCTACGACGACGACCGTGACCTCGCGCTCGCGCTCGCCGACCTCGTTAACGAGGAGATCCGGAAACTGGTCGACGCTGGCGCGCGCTACATCCAGATCGACGAGCCCGCCCTCGCCACGACGCCCGACGACCACGCCATCGTCGGCGAGGCGCTCGATCGCATTGTGACTGGGCTCCCCGAGGAGGTACGGATCGGCCTGCACGTCTGCTACGGCGATTACTCGCGGATCTACCCCGAGATTCTGGAGTTCCCGATCGACGAGTTCGACGTCGAACTCGCCAACGGCGACTTCGAGCAGTTGGACGTGTTCAAGGAGCCGGGATTCGACCTCGACCTCGCGCTCGGTGTTACGGACGTCCACGTCGCCGAGGTCGAATCGGTCGCCGAGATCAAGGCGAACATCCAGAAGGGTCTCGAAATCGTTCCGCCCGAACGGCTGACGGTGAGTCCCGACTGCGGCGTCAAACTCCTCCCGCGGGACGTGGCCTACGGCAAGATGGAAAACATGGTCGAAGCCGCTCGCGAGGTCGAACGTGAACTCGACGCCGGCGAGATCGAGATCGGTGCGGCGACCGCCGACGACTGACGTGTAATATCTCTCGTAGCGCTCAGCGCTCGCGGACCGACATCTCGACGGGATCGGCGGGGTGGAGCGTCAGCGTCGGCAGGAAGTCGAACGAGGCGCTCGATTCGAGATCCAGATGGTAGTCCTGGGCGACGGTGGCGATGATGAACTTCGCTTCGAGCAGCGAGAGCTGTTTGCCGATGCACGACCGTGGACCGGCCCCGAACGGGAAATAGGCATAGCTCGGGCGCTCGTTCCGGCGGGCTGGTTTCCAGCGGTCGGGGTCGAAGGTGTCGGGGTCGTCGTACCACCGTGGGTCGCGGTGGACGGCCCACTGGGGGAGCATGAGCAACGACCCCTCCGGCAGTCGATAGCCGCCGAGAGTAACTGGTTGTTTCGCGGTTCGAAAGAGGGTGTAGACCGGCGGGTAGAGCCGCATCGCCTCGTTGAGCACGCGGTCGGTGTAGTCGAGTTCCCTGACGCTTTCGGCCGTCGGCGGTTCGCCGCCCAGCACGTCGTCGAGTTCGTCGTGGAGTCGCGCCTCGATCTCGGGGTGGCGCGCGAGGAGATGCCAGGTGTACGTCAGCGTGAGTGCCGTCGTGTCGTGGCCCGCCAGCAACATCGTCATCATCTCGTCACGGATCTGCTTGCGGCCGACCTCGCTCGTCCCGGACTGGGCGTCGAACAACAGTGAGAGCATGTCCGGGCCGCCGGCCTGCGGTCCCTGTCGGTCGCGGAGCACGTCTTGCAGGACGTCTTCGAGGACGGCTATCGACTGCCGGTAGTCGCGCTGCTCGCGCGTCGGGACCCACTCGGGCATCAGGAAGCCGCGGATCGTCGGGCTGAACTGATCGCCAACAGGTTGCAGACTCTCCTGGACGCGCTCGACGGTGTGGTCGTCGAGTTCGACGCCCATCATCGCGCTGGTGATGATCTTGAGGGTGACTTTCGCCATCTCGATGTCGACCTCGATGGTCTCGCCCGCGTTCCATCGCCCGGCCATCTCCGCGGCATAGTCGGCCATCAGGTCCGCACAGTCGTCAAGCCGGCTCCTGAGAAACGCTGGCTGCATCCGCTGGCGCTGTCGCTTCCACGTCTCGCCGTCGCTGAGCAGCAATCCATCACCGAGCAGCGCGCCGAGCGTGTCCTCCTGGAACTGCGGTTTGCTGTAGGTCCCTTCGTCGCTCACGAGCACCCGCTCGATGTCCTCGGGATTCGTCACCATGTACGTCTGCTCGGGACCGAGCGTGAACTGGGCGATGTCACCGTAGGCGTCCCGGACCGCCGTCATGAATCGCAGCGGGTCCTGTGCGTAGTGATAGGAGTTGCCGACCACCGGCAAACCCTTCGGTCCGGGAGGGGTGGTGCTCATACCGATACCAGGGGCTAACGCCACTTGAACGGTCGGAATCGACAGAATCGATTCACGTTTCCTCGTCGTCTCGAACTCGATGACGAGCGACGAGCAGTGTTTCGAAGCGCAACAATGAGTGTTGGAATCGGACCATCCATCAGAAATCGTATGAATACCTCAGCCGGATTCGTCCGGAGGCAGTGACGGTATAGTACACCGGGAATACGGTGGGCAACCATCTTAACCCCCGCTTGCTTTTTCCATCTATGAGCCGTTTTCACGTCGCGCTCGCGCTCGCCGCTCTCGTCGTGGTGAGCGGGTGTACGATCCCTGGTGGGTCACTCACCGCCGAGGCGAATCCCGCCTCGGTCGACGAGGGCGCACTCGATGCGACTGGGTACGCCGTCGACGAGAGCGCCACCATCGCGCTCAACGAGACCGTCGGCATCGAGGGCGAGGACCGCGAGGTGGGTGTGAAAAACCACATCGAGACGTACGCGCGAAACGGGGAGTCGGGACGGTTCGTCGTCTTCAGCACGCCGAGTCCCGATACCGATGATGGGCCGGTGAACCCGTTCGCAAAGCGCTCCGAGCGCCGCGACGTCGGACGAATGCTCGGCGAGGTGAACAACACGAGCGCGCTCGTAGTCGAGAACAGGCAGAACGTGACGATGGCCGGCCAGCGGACGGAACTCGTGACCTACGCGACGACCAATCGATCGGGTGAGACGACCACACCGGTCTTCGTCCACGTCGCCGTCGCGCAGAATGCCGGTGATGCAGTGGTCGCCGTCGGCGTCCATCCGCAGTCGGTCGACGCGGAAGGGAGCACGAAACGGCTGGTCGAGGGCGTCGAACACGGTGAGTCGGCGTGAGGGGCGATCTCGACCCGCAGGTACAGATGCTGCTCGATCTGCTGAACGACTACGACATCTCGCTGTCGGGCGACGTGACCGGATCACGACAGCAACTCGATACGATGATGGATCTCGCGGGCGACGACCCAGTGGAGGTCGGTGCAGTTTCGGATACTACCATTCCGGCCGAGGACCACGACCTGCCGGCACGGGCGTACGTGCCCGATGGCGAGGGACCGTTTCCAACTGTCGCGTTTTTCCACGGCGGCGGGTTCGTCCTCGGCAGTCTGGAGGGGTACGACAACCTCTGTCGGCTGTTGGCGCGTCGGTCCGGGTGTCTCGTGGTGTCGGTTGACTACCGGCTCGCGCCCGAGCACCCGTGGCCGGCGGCGCTCGAAGACGTCTACACGGCGACGAACTGGCTCGCAAGCAACGCCGAGCGGTTTTCCGGCGACGGCAGTCGATTGGCGGTCGCCGGCGACAGCGCGGGCGGCAACCTCGCGGCGACGGTCTCGCTGCTGGCCCGCGAGCGCGGCATGCCCGACATCGACCGGCAGATCCTGCTGTACCCGGCGACGGCGTATCTGGAGCCGATGGAGTCGCGTGCGGAGAACGCGTCGGGCTACTTCCTCACTGCCGAGGACCTGCTGTGGTTCGTCTCCCAGTACATTGAGAACGAACTCGACGCGCACAACCCGCTGGCCTTCCCGCTCGCGGCGCGCGACCTGTCCGAGCTACCGCCGGCGTTCGTCATGACCTGTGGGTTCGACCCGCTGCGCGACGAGGGGGTCGCCTACGCTGACCGTCTCCGGGAAGCCGGCATCGCAGTCGAGCACACCAACTACGAGTCGATGATTCACGGTTTCCTCAACATGGAGGGCATCGTCGACCGCACACACGACGGCATCGACGAGATCGCAGCGTATCTACACGACGAACTCGGCGAGTGAGGTGTGGCGACCGCGCGGCAGCGGTGCGGTTCCTCGGTGGATGAAGGGCGAGCGAACGAGCGGCGCGAGTGAGCGAGGGCTTCTGCGGTGCTGCACGGCGGCAAGCAGCGTCCGCGCGAGCGGAGCGAGCGCGGTTCACCGTGAGTGACCGAAGGGAGCGAGCGGGGGTTTTTGAGGAACATTTTTGCGAGGGGTTGAGCGTGAGCGAACGAAGTGAGCGAGCGCGATTCCCCGAGGTAAAAAGGTTCTTTAGCCGAAGTTCTCGACCTTCGCGCGGTCGGGGTCGCCGCCGGCGGCTTGGAGCGCGTCGGTGGCGACGTCGAGGAAGTCGGCGAAGCCGTAGACGAACACCTGCTCGTCGGGTGTGCCGGCGAGTGCGTTCTCGACCGCGTCGGTCATTGACTCCTGCTCGTCGAGGACCGTAACGGCCACCCCTGCCTCGTCGAGAGCTGCGAGGCGTTCGTCGTGGATGGGGTCGTCGTCGCGGTAGACGATGGCGCTCTCGCCGCCGTCGGCCAGCGTGCGCTCGGCGATGCCGATCGCGGGACCGACGCCCGGCCCGCCGGCGAGCACGGTAGTACGAGGTTCGTCCTCGTAGTAGGCGTTGCCGAAGGGACCGGCCACCGTCACCGTGGCACCCGGTTCGAGCGCGGCGAGTCGTGGGCCGACGTCGCCGTCGGGATCGATGCCGACGGTTATCTCGAAGGTATCCTTGACGCCGGGCGAGGAGAGGGTGTAGAAGCGCGAGACGCGCTCGCCATCGACGGCGAGCGAGAGTTTGACGAACTGACCGGGACGGGCGTCGAATCCTGCGGGGGTGTGGATGTCGAGCGCGATGGCGTCCGGGCCGACGCTGTGGACGGACTCGACCGGCGTTTCCGTTGGGTCCATGCGATTTCTCGACCCGTTTCGGACATATGGACTTCGGTCACGGTTCCGAAGCCTTTTCGTTCGCACGCCGAGTAGCGCGGCTAGCACATGCCAGACGATTTGAACTGGGCCATCGGCGGCGAGGCCGGCGACGGCATCAATTCGACGGGGAAGATCTTCGCCCAAGCGCTCTCGCGGGCGGGTCGACAGGTCTTCACCTCGAAGGATTTCGCCTCGCGCATCCGCGGCGGCTACACCGCCTACAAAGTCCGCAGCTCGACCGAGCGCGTCGAGTCGGTCGTCGACAGGCTCGACGTCCTCATCGCGCTGACACAGCGCACGGTCGAGGAGAACATGGACGAACTCCACGAGGGATCGGTCATCATCTACGACGGCGAGCGCACGATGATGGAGGACTTCGAAGCGCCCGAGGGGATGATCGACATGCCCGTCCCCTTGAAACGGCTCGCACAGGACGCCGGCGGGGCCATCATGCAGAACATCGTCGCACTCGGCGCGGCCTGCGAGGCGGCGAACTTCCCCATCGAGAACCTGGACGAGGCGCTCGAAAAGCGCTTCGGCGACAAGGGCCAGTCCATCATCGAGAACAACCAGCAAGCCGCTCGCCTCGGCGAGGAGTACGTCCAAGAGGAGTACGACCGCGAGGACTTCGGCTACGACATCGAGACCACCGACAACGATTACGTCCTCCTCAACGGCGACGAGGCCATCGGTATGGGCGCGATCGCTGCCGGCTGCCGGTTCTACTCGGGCTACCCCATTACCCCTGCGACGGACGTGATGGAGTATCTCAAGGGACGACTCGAACGGTACGGCGGCCACGTGATGCAGGCCGAGGACGAGCTTTCGGCCATCAATATGGCGCTCGGCGCGGCACGGGCCGGCGCGCGGGCGATGACCGCCACCTCGGGACCGGGCATCGACCTGATGGCCGAGACCTTCGGGTTGGTGGCGACGAGCGAGACACCGCTCGTGATCTGTGACGTGATGCGCTCGGGCCCGTCGACCGGGATGCCGACCAAGCAAGAACAGGGTGACCTCAACATGACGCTGTTCGGCGGTCACGGCGAGATTCCGCGACTGGTCGTCGCACCGACCTCGATCTCGGAGTGTTTCCACAAGACCATCGAGGCGTTCAACCTCGCCGAGAAGTATCAAACCCCTGTGTATCTGGTCGCCGACCTCGCGCTCGCGGTCACCGAACAGACGTTCTCGCCCGAGGAGTTCGACATGGATAGCGTGGAGATCGACCGTGGCAAACTCGTCGGCGAGAGCGACATCGACACGTGGTTGAACGACAAGGACCAGTTCCAGCCGCACTTCCCCGCCGCGGACGGCATCAGCCCGCGCACGCTGCCCGGGACGTCGGGCGGCGCACACATGACGACCGGACTCGAACACGACGAACTCGGCCGGCGAACCGAAGAGCAGGAGGTGCGCATCGAGCAGGTCGACAAGCGAAACCAGAAGGTCGACACCGCGAAGAGCGAGGAAGACTGGGACTACCGCGAGTTCGGGGATAGCGATTCGGAGACGCTCGTGCTCTCGTGGGGGTCGAACGAGGGCGCGATGCGCGAGGCGATGGATTTCCTTGACGAGGCGGACGTCTCAGTGCGATTCATCTCGGTGCCGTATCTGTTCCCGCGGCCCGATCTGACTGAGGAGATCGAGGCAGCCGAGGAGGTCATCGTCGTCGAGTGCAATGCGACTGGCCAGTTCGCGGACGTGATCGAACACGACAGCCTTACACGACTGAAACGGGTAAACAAGTACAACGGCGTGCGGTTCAAGGCCGACGAACTGGCCGAGCGGATCACCGAAGAACTCGACACGCCACAGGAGGTCCCCACATGAGTTCAGAGATTCGATTCACCGACTTCAAGTCGGACAAGCAACCCACATGGTGTCCCGGCTGCGGCGACTTCGGCACCATGAACGGTATGATGAAAGCGCTCGCCAACACGGGCAACGACCCCGACAACACGTTCGTGGTGGCGGGCATCGGCTGTTCGGGCAAGATCGGCACGTACATGCACAGCTACGCGCTCCACGGCGTCCACGGCCGCGCGCTCCCCGTCGGCATTGGGGTCAAGAGCGCCAACCCCAACCTCGAAGTGATGGTCTCGGGTGGCGACGGCGACGGCTACTCCATCGGCGCGGGCCACTTCGTCCACGCCGTGCGGCGCAACATGGACATGACCTACGTCGTGATGGACAACCGGATCTACGGTCTCACCAAGGGTCAGTTCTCGCCGACTTCCCGCGAGGACTTTGAGACGGCGACCTCGCCGGACGGCCCGAAGCAGGCTCCCGTCAACCCGCTCGCGCTCGCGCTCGCGGCCGACGGCACCTTCATCGCCCAGTCCTTTTCCTCGGACGCCCAGCGCCACGAGGAGATCGTCCAGCAGGCGGTCGAACACGACGGCTTCGGCTTCGTCAACGTCTACAGTCCCTGCGTGACGTTCAACGATGTTGACACCTACGACTACTTCCGCGACACTATCGTCGACGTCGAGGACGAGGACCACGACCCGACCGACCGCGACGCCGCCCGCGAGATGATTACCGACGACGAGACCGAGTATCAGGGCGTCCTCTACCAGGACGAGGACTCCGTTCCCTACAACGAGCGCCACGGTCTCACCGAGAACATGGCCGACATTCCGGACGGCGCACCCGAGGACGCGACCGACCTCGTCCGCGAGTTCTACTGAACCTTTTTACTTCGGGGAATCACTCGCTTCGCTCGTTCAACCCCTCGCAAAAAGGTTCATGAAAAACTTCCGCTCGTTCGTCTTCGACTCACTCGCGGTGAACCGCGCTCACTTCGTTCGTGCGGATACAACACTCTCCGCAAAGCACCGCCGAAGCCCTCGCTCACTCGCTCCGCTCGTTCGCTCGCCCTTCATCCGCCGAGGAACCGCGACTGCTACCGCCCCAGCGGCCGCACCGCAGCCGCCGGTAACGGGTGGCACAAAACACTGATGACGCCGGGCGAAATCCATCGAGTATGCCTGGTCCCGCATTCCTCGAAGGCGAGCAAATTACGCTCAGACCGCCCGAAAAGGAGGACGTCGAATTCCTCGCACGGAACATGAACGACCCGCGGGTGCGCCGCCCGATCGCCTCGGTCGGGCCGCTGAGTACGGACGACGAAGCCGAATGGGTCGAGGGAGCCAACGAGGAGGGTGTGTCACTGCTCATCTGCGTCGGCGACGACCCCGTGGGAACCATCGGTCTCTCGGACGTCAACGAGCTATGGGGCCGTGCGGAGATCGGCTACTGGCTCGCCCCTGATGCGTGGGGCGAGGGCTACGCGACCGAGGCGACTGAATTGCTCGTCGCGTACGGCTTCGATCAGCGCCGATTCAACAAAGTCGTCGCCCACGCCTTCGCGTTCAACGCCGCTTCGCGCCGCGTGCTCGAAAAGGTCGGCTTCGTCGAGGAGGGCGTCCACCGCAAGGAGGCATTTATCGACGGCGAATACGTCGATATCCACAGTTACGGCCTGCTGGCCGACGAGTACGAGTGACTCAGAGACCCAGTTCCCTGCCGATGACGAGGTGCTGGATTTCGGAGGTTCCCTCGCCGATTTCCATGAGCTTCGCATCACGGTAGAACCGCTGTGGCGCGAAGTCGGTGGTGTAGCCATACCCTCCCAAAACCTGCACGGCGTCCTCGGCGACTTCGCGGCTGATCTCGCTCGCGTCGAGTTTCGCCAGCGCGCTGAGTCGAGTGACGTCCTTGCCGGCGTCGTAGGTCGTCGCGGCTTTGTGGGTTAGCAGGCGCGCGCGCTCGATCTTTCGGTCCATGTCGACGATCTTGTTCCGTACGGCGTCGAACTCGGCGATGGGCTGGCCGAACTGCTCGCGCTCGGTCGCATAGGATTTCGCCGCCTCGTAGGCTCCCTGTGCCAGTCCCACCGAGAGCGCCGCGATCGAGATGCGCCCGCCATCCAGCGTCTTCTTGGTCTGATTCCACCCTTCACCCTCCGCGCCGAGCAGGCGATCCTCGGAGAGGCGCACGTCGTCGAGTTGGATTTCACACGTCGGCGAGGCGTTGAGTCCCATCTTGTCCCAGATCGTCGTGACCTCGAACCCGTCGTCGTCGGGGTCGACGATGAACGTCGAAATCCCGTCGTAACCCGCCTCGGGGTCCGTGACCGCCTTCACCAGCACCGAACCCGCCTCGCTGGCGTTCGTGATGAACTGCTTGGTGCCGTTGAGCACGTATTCGTCGCCCTCTTTTTCGGCGTGGGTGTCCATGTCGCTGGCGTCCGACCCGCTGCTGGGTTCGGTGAGCGCCCAGCCACCCATGTGTTCGCCCTCGGCGAGCGGACGGAGCCACTCCTCCTTTTGTTCGTGTGTCCCAAAGAGTTCGAGCGGCTTGGAGGCCAGCGAGACGTGGGCGGCATAGGAGAGCCCGATCGAGCCGGAGACGCGCCCGAGTTCCTCGGTCACCAAGGCGTACATGAGCTGGTCGCCACCCAATCCCCCGTACTCCTCGCTGATGGGGACGCCCATCACGTCGAGGCTTCCCAACTCCGCGAACACCTCCTCGGGAAAGCGGTGTTCGTCCTCGATCTCCTGGGCGAGCGGTTCGATTTCGGCCTCGCAGAACTCACGGACCGTATCGCGCATCATCCGATGCTCGTCGGGCAGGTCGAAATTCATACTCGTTCTACGGGTTCGGGAGGATAAAACTCCCGGCACTCTCCGGGCGCGGGAGTTTTACCCGCTCGCACCCGATTTCGGGCGTGGCAGTCCGTCGATTCGTCCGCGGTCGCATCGAGTGGCCGCGCCTCGAAGCCGTCTGTCGGGAGTTCGCGGCGCGCTACGGCGAGTCGGCCGTTCGTGTGACCTTTCTCGACGGCGACAACTGGCTCTCGACGCCCTGCGTGATCGACGAGCGCTGGTTCGTGAAGATCATCACCCCGCAGAACGCGCTGGTCCACGCGCTCTTCACCGCCGGACGGAACCTCGGCGTGTTTTCGAGCGGTCGGGAGGGGTTCTTCGAGCGCTTCGAAGGCCCCCTCGCGATGGCCGAGCACGAACTCGATGCTACCCGGCGCATCCGCGCGGTCGGCGTCAACGCGCCCGAACCCATCGAGGCGTTCGCCCACGAGGAACTCGGGGTGGTCGTGCTCGAATACCTGCCCGACTTCCGCACGCTCGCGGCCCTCTCGCCGGCAGAGATACGGACGTTCGCGCCGGCCCTGTTCGCGTCGCTCGCGCGGATGCACGATGCGGGCTTCGGCCACGGCGACCTCCGGGCCGAGAACGTCCTCGTTGCCGACGACGAGCTGTATTTCATCGACGCGACGAGCGTGCGCGCCGACGCCATCGCCGACGCGCGCTCGTACGATCTGGCCTGTGCGCTCGCGGCGCTCGAACCCGCCATCGGCGCGCGAGCGGCGGTCGATGCCGCCAATGAACAGTATGCCATCGAAGAACTACTCGCCGCCCGCGAGTTCGTCGGGTTCGTCGGCATGCGCCCCGACCACGACTTCGACGCCGCCGTGCTCCGTGGCGAGATCGAAAAGCGCGCGGCGTAGCCTGGCCGGTCATGACCGGGAACAGCTATACCCGAACGCACCCCGTCAAGACGGTATGGCAGAGACGACCACACGGCGACGGCCGGCGACGGAGTTCACGGACCTCCTCTCCCACCTTCCGCGGGACACGGAAGACCGCGAGGTGATCACCGTCGAGGCACCCTACACCGGTGCGGAACTCGGTACGGTACCCGCCCACACCGTCGCGGACGTGCGTGCGGCCACCGAGCGCGCTGCCGATGCACAGCAGTCGTGGGCCGACCGGTCGTTCGACGAGCGCGCCGAAGTGATAAAGCGGTATCACGATCTCGTCCTCGACGAACAGGACGAATTACTGGATCTCGTCCAGCGCGAGAGCGGCAAGAGCCGACGGGCCGCCTACGAGGAGGTGCTCGATATCGCCATCACGAGCCGGTACTACGCCTACCACGGCGACGAGCACATCGGATCGCGCCGGCGCGCGGGCGCGATTCCGTTCTTGACGAAGACCGTCGAACACCACCATCCGAAGGGAGTCGTCGGCATCATCTCACCGTGGAACTACCCCCTCACCCTCTCGGTGTCGGACGCGATTCCGGCGCTGCTCGCGGGCAATACCGTCGTCCTCAAGCCCGCAAAAGAAACTCCGTTCACCGCGCTGCGCGCCGTCTCGCTGCTCCGCGAAGCCGGTCTTCCAGAGGGCGTTTTGCAGGTCCTCACCGGGCGTGGCTCGGCGATCGGCACGCCGCTCATCGAGAACGTCGACTACCTGATGTTCACCGGCAGCACCGAGATTGGGAAGACGGTGGCCGAACAGGCCGGCGCGAACCTGATCGACTGCTCGATGGAACTCGGCGGGAAGAATCCCTTGCTGGTGTTCGACGACGCCGACCTCGCCAAAACTACCGAGGGTGCGGTTCGCGGTGCGTTCACCAACGCCGGCCAACTCTGTATCTCGCTCGAACGATTCTACATCCAGTCGGGTATTCGCACGGAGTTCGAGCGGCGATTCGTCGAAGCCGTCGAAGCCCTCACGCTTGGCACGAGCCTCGATTACGGACCCGACGTCGGTTCGCTGGCCTCGGCCGACCAGTTGGAAAAGGTCGAGTCGCACGTCGAAGACGCCCGCGAGAAGGGCGCGAGGGTGCTCACGGGTGGGAAGGCGCGGCCCGATGTCGGCCCGTACTTCTACGAGCCGACGGTTTTGACCGGCGTGACCGACGAGATGACCGTAGCGAGCGAGGAGACCTTCGGACCGGTGGTGTCGATCTACGAGTTCGACGAGACGAGCGAAGCCATCGCGCTGGCGAACGATTCCGAGCGCGGCCTGAACGCGAGCGTCTGGACCGAGAACTCGGAACTGGGCCAGGCCGTCGCCAAGCGCATCGAGTGTGGTACTGTCAACATCAACGAGGGCTACGTGGCGACGTGGGCCTCGACCGACGCGCCGATGGGCGGGATGAAGGAATCCGGACTGGGCCGGCGACACGGTCGCGAGGGCATCCTGAAGTACACCGATTCCCAAACGGTGGCCGAGCAGCGCCTCGCACCTATCGCCGCCCCGCCCGGCGTTCCTGAGGAACTCTACACGACGGGGATGACGGCCGCGTTGCGCGCGCTGAAGCGGATTCCCGGGCTTCGATAGGTCATCCGCGCGAACAGCGCGACGTTTTTGTACTCGGCACACGCAACATTTGCCGAGATGAGCCAGCAACTCAGCGAACCGTCCCAACACTACATCGGCGGCGAGTGGACCGACGGCCAGAGTACGGAAACGTTCGAGAGTACGAACCCGGCGACGGGCGAGACGCTCGGCGAGTTCCATCGGGGGACCGACGCCGACGTCGACCGCGCGCTCGCGGCCGCCGACGACGCCTTCGAGGAGTGGTCGTCGCTGTCGTACATCGACCGCGCGGAGTACCTCTGGGAGATCTACCATGAACTCCGCGACCGCACCGACGAACTCGGCGAGATCGTCACCAAGGAATGTGGCAAGGAGGTCTCCGAAGGTCGGGCCGACGTGGTTGAGGCCGCCCACATGGTCGAGTGGGCCGCCGCCGACGCGCGCCATCCCCACGGCGACGTCGTCCCCTCCGAAATCGCCGGCAAGGACGCCTACATGCGCCGCAAACCCCGCGGCGTCGTCGGCTGCATCTCGCCGTGGAACTTCCCAGTCGCGATTCCGTTCTGGCACATGGCCGTCACGCTGGTGGAAGGGAATACTGTGGTGTGGAAACCCGCCGAGCAGACGCCGTGGTGCGGACAGGTCATCGCCGAGATGTTCGAGCAGACGGGCATCCCCGACGGCGTCTTCAACATGGTACAGGGCTATGGCGACGCCGGCGAGGCCATCGTCGACGATGACCGCGTCGAGACCGTGCTCTTCACCGGATCGGCCGAGGTCGGTCACGAGATCGCCGGCAAGGTCGGTGGCGAACCGGGCAAGCTCGCGGCCTGTGAGATGGGCGGCAAGAACGGGATCGTCGTGACGAGCGAGGCCGACATGGAGACGGCCGTCCACTCGGCCGTGATGAGTTCGTTCAAGACGACGGGCCAGCGCTGCGTCTCCTCCGAGCGCCTCATCGTCCACGAGGACCTCTACGACGAGTTCAAGGAGCGCTTCGTCGACATCGCCGAGGACGTTGCCGTCGGCGACCCGCTGGAGGAGAATACGTTCATGGGGCCGCTCATCGAACCCGACCACAAGGAGAAGGTCACCGGCTACAACGATCTCGCACGCGAGGAGGACGTCGAGGTGCTCGTCGACCGCACGGAACTCGACGAGAGCGAGATTCCCGAGGGCCACGAGGATGGCCACTGGGTCGGGCCGTTCGTCTACGAGGCCGACCACGACGCGGACCTGCGGGTCACCCACGAGGAGGTCTTCGGCCCGCACGTCGCGCTCATGCCGTACTCGGGCGATATCGAGGAGGCAGTCGAGATCCACAACGATACCGAGTACGGGCTGGCGGGAGCCATTATCTCGGAGAACTACCACGAGATCAACTACTTCCGCGACAACGCCGAGATCGGACTCGCCTACGGCAATCTCCCGTGCATCGGCGCGGAGATCCAGTTGCCCTTCGGCGGCGTGAAGAAATCGGGCAACGGCTACCCGAGCGCGCGCGAGATCATCGAGGCCGTCACCGAGCGCACCGCGTGGACGCTCAATAACGCCGAGGGCATCCAGATGGCACAGGGTCTCTCGGCCGACATCACGACCAAAGACGACTGAGTCGGCAGTTCCTTTTTGCTCAGTCGGCGGCGTTCGCCGCCCTGTTTAGTTCCGCCACCGTGCGACCCTCTCCCACGAGTCGGTCGTAACAGTCGGCCGGCGGGCCGACCCACGCGCCCAGTTCGAGCGCGCGCTCGATGAGTCGCCGGTAGAGCGTTCGATAACCCGGGAAGTCGCCACTCAGGTAGCGTGGATGCCAAAGCACCGTCATCACGGCGTCGTTCGCGGCGGCCTCCGCGAGGAGTTCCTCGCAGGCGTTCCACGCCGTCTCGATATTCTCGTGCTGTTCGAACAGCGCGACTTCCATCAGCGTGAGCGGAAAGACGGTAAACTCGTCGTCGAACGGATGGACGAGGTCGTAGCCGTGGGTGAACCCGTAGTCGATGCTCGATCCGAGCGAACTGTCGTATTCGAGACCGATGGCACGGTGGTGGTCCCACGTTGCCGGTGCACGATTGAGGAAGTGCTGGCGACCCCCTCTCAGTCGGTGGCCGAGCACCCGTTCGACCATCCCCTTCTCTGTGGCGAGGCGTTCGCGGTCGTCGTAGGAGTCGTAGGAGCCGTGCAGGCCCACCTCCCAGCCGCCCGCATCGAGGTTCCGGATGACCTTCGCCATCCGGGGAGCCGAGACGTCGTAGCGCCCGAGGTGTTCGAGCCAGTAGCGCGGGCGCAGCCACTCTCGCGGGGAGCGATTCCACAACCCGCGCTCGGAGAGGAAATACAGCGCCGAGCGCACGCCGAAATCTTCTTCTAGTTGCATCAGCGTGTCGAACTGCCAGTAGGGATTGACGTGGGGCGAGAGCGCCCTGAGACGGGCGGGGTCGCGTTCGACCAGCGTGTCGGAAATGGCCTGATACGTCTTGTACGGGCGATCCACGTCGTGGGTGAGACAGAGCGCGAACTCAGCCATCGTGCTCTTCGAGCAGCGCGACCATCCGTTCGGCGGCGTCGCCGTCGCCGTAGAGTTCGGGCTTTTCAGGTAACGAGACCTCCCTGCCGAGTTCGCGCTCGATGGCGTCTTCGTCGGCTCCGACCAGCGTGTTCCAGCCGGCGTCGACGGTCTCGACCCACTCGGTTTCGTCACGAAGCGTCACACAGGGCGTATCGAGGAAGAACGCCTCCTTCTGGACGCCCCCCGAATCGGTGGCGACGCGTTCGGCCTCGTCGAGGAGGCGGACGAAATCGAGATAGCCCTGTGGCTCGATGAGTGTCAACTGCCGCTCGACGTCCTCGTAGAATCCGTACGTTTCGAGGCGTTCGGTCGTCCGCGGATGGATGGGAAAGACTACCTCGCGGTCGGTCTCGCCGAGCGCGCGCATGATGGTCGCCAGCCGCTCGCGGTCGTCGGTGTTGCCCGCTCGGTGGACGGTTGCGAGGACGTACTCGCCCGCGGTGAGGTTGTACTCCTCTAACACCGTCGAGTGGTCGGCGGCGCGGGTGCGCGCCCAGAGGATGGCGTCGTACATGACGTCGCCCGTGAGGTGGACGTTCTCGACGCCCTCCGTTTCGAGGTTCGTGACGCCGCGCTCGGTCGGCGCGAAGAGCAGGTCCGAGACGTGATCGGTGAGCACGCGATTTCTCTCCTCGGGCATCGAACGGTTGTAGCTGCGCAGGCCGGCCTCGACGTGGGCGAGGCGGGCGTCGGTCTTTGCGGTCACGACCGCCCCCGCGAGCGTCGAGTTCGTGTCGCCGTAGACGACGACCACGTCGGGGTCTTCGTGTGCGACCAATTCGCCGAAGCGTGTCACCATCTCGCCGGTCTGCTCGCCGTGGGTGCCCGATCCCACCCCCAAATCGTACTCGGGGGTCGGGATGGCGAGTTCCTCGAAGAACACCTCGGACATCGCCTCGCTGTAGTGCTGGCCGGTGTGGACGAGTACCTCCTCGTGGCGGCCGGTGAGCGCGCGCGAGACGGGGAAGGCTTTGATGAACTGCGGGCGCGCGCCGACGACCGAGACGACCTTCATCGTCCCTCCCGACCCACACTCTCGGGTTCGAGACCGTCGTACTGTCCGACGCGCAGTCGCTCGTTCGTCTGCAAGTCGTAGGCCATCCCGACCGCGAGCGCGATGACGCCGACGACGACCAACAGCAACGATAGCGCCCCCCTGACGAACCCGAATCCCGACCCGAGCAGGGTAACGAGGGTGAACAGCGCACCGAGGACGCCCGCGACAGTGCTACTGATACCGACGAAATAGAGCAACACGAGCGGGTGGAAGTCGTGGACCACGTAGCGCATCGTCAGCCGGCGGACGAAGTTGCGCGCGAGCAACACCGACAGCCGGGGAACGAACGTCGAGTAGCGAATCCCACTCTGTTCGTCGCCGTAGACCGCCGGATGGGAGACGTCGACCACCCGACACTGGTGGACGTTGAGCGTCGTGAGCATGTCGTTCAAAAAGCCGTAGTCGTCGTATAGCCTGTCAACGTCGATACGTGCGAGCGCGTCGCCGGCAATCGCCGTGAAGCCGTTCTGCGGGTCGCTCATCTTCCAGTAGCCACTGGAGATCTTGGTGAGATAGGTCAGCAGTGAATTACCGAAAAATCGCCAGTTCGACATTTGTTTGCGGTCGCGGTGGAGGAGACGGGTCCCTTTCGCGTAGTCGGCCCAGCCCTCGGCGACCGGTTCGACGATGCGAGCGAGCATGTCGGGGTTCATCTGTCCGTCGGCGTCCATCACCGCCACGACGTCGATACCGTCGTCGAGCGCGCGCCGATACCCGGTCTTGACCGCGCCGCCGCGACCGTGGTTGGTCTCGTGGCGAATTGGCTCGACCACGCCCCCGAAGGCCGCGCCGCCGTCGGCCAGCGTCGTGCTCTCGCCCCGAGTCCGGTTTGCGCGCTCGGCGTGGCGCTCTATTTCCGCCCACGTCCCGTCGGTCGAGCAGTCATCGACGGCATAGACGCGGTCGACGTACTTCGGAAGGGTCTCGATGACCCGTCCGACGAACGCCTCCTCGTTGTGAGCGGGGATGACGACCCCGACGCTTTTCCCGTTATACATGGCCGCTCCCTATCGTGTACACCCTGTGGGTGGTGTCCGATAAATCGAGCGTTCCGCGCCCGTCGACGACGACCAGCGGCGCGGGGAATGCCGTCCAGTCGATGCGCTCGAAGGCCTCGTGTGGCGTCACCATGACGACACCGTCTATCTCCCGGTCGGTGATCTCGTCGACCGAGACCGGTGTCGCAGCGAATTCACTGAAATCGTCGATGAGTGGGTCCGTACAGAGGACCTCCGTCCCCGCCGCGTCAAGTCCGTCGATGATGGGGCGGGCGGGCGTCGCGGCAGTCTCGGCGACGCCGGGCCGATAGGCGATTCCCAGCACGAGCACCGTCGTCTCCCCCAACTCCCGTCCTTCGGCTTCGAACTCCTCGCGGAGTTTGCGCACCGTGAACGCGGGCATGCCGTCGTTGACGTCGCGTGCGGTGTGCAACAGCGGCGCGTCCTCGGTGCGGTCGTGGGCGAGGAAGTAGGGATAGTAGGGGATGCAGTGGCCGCCGACGCCCGCGCCGGGGTCGTGGATCTCGCAGAAGGGCTGGGTGTTCGCGGTGGCGATGGCCTCGCGCACGTCGATAGCGAGGTCGTCGGTGAACCGCGCCAGTTCGTTGGCGAGGGCGATGTTCACGTCGCGGTAGACTCCTTCAAACAATTTGACTGCTTCGGCCGTCGTCGCGTCTCTGACAGTGAGCACGCCCTCCGAATTGATCTCCTCGTAGATGGTCCGTGCCGCTTTCGTACTTTTCTCGTCGACGCCACCCACCACCTTCGGGTAGGCTCCCCGGATGTCTTCGAGCGCGCGCCCGCTCGACGTGCGCTCGGGACAGAACGCGACGCCGAACTCGCCGCCCGAAACGTCGCTTTCGGCTTCGAGCAGCGGTAACACGACCTCCCGACAGGTCTTCGGCGGCACCGTACACTCGACGACCACGAGGTCGCCCGCCGAAAGTCCGGCGGCGACGTCTTCGATCACGGATTCGAGAATCGAGATGTCGGGAGCGTTCCCCGCGGCGAGTCGCGTCGGCACGATGACGACGTGGACCGCCGCCGCGTCGGCCGCCGCACGGTTGCCGGTCGCCCGCAGCGCATCCTCGGCGACCAACTGCTCGACGAGCGTGTCGAGACCGGGCTCGCCACGTACGTGGGAGTCGCCACGGTTGATGTCCTCGACGACGGCTTCGTTCGCGTCCGCACCGACGACGTTGCCACAGACCTCGGCATAGGCCGCCGCCAGCGGCAGCCCCATCTTGCCGAGTCCGTACACGCCCACGGGGATCTCCCCATCGAGAAACGCCTCGCGCGTGCGCTCGCTCTCCCTGCCATAGGGGGCGACGGACTCGGCCCGGCTCATCGCGCCTCGGCCTCCATGCGGTCGTCGGCCAGCCGGTCGATCTTGTGGGCGACCGACAGCGCGCGCAGGCCGTCCGCTGCGGTCACGAGCGGTGTTTTTCGCTCGCGGACGCAGTCGACGAACGAGGCGAGTTCTTCCTTCAACGGTTCGCCGCTGTCGACCATCGGCTGCTCGACGACGCCCTCGTGGCGGTAGTGCATGCCGCTTTTCCGCTCGACGTACTCGGGCAGCGAGTGACGGTGGATGGCGACCGAGCGGTCGATGTAGTCGACGGCGATCCAGCACTCGCGGGTCGTAATCGAGAGCTGGCGGATCTTCTTCTGGGTGACGCGGCTCGCGGTCAGGCTGGCGACGATGCCGCTCTCGAAACGCAGTTGGGCGTCGATGTAGCGGTTCTCCTCCGCACCGAGGGCGTTCACCGTTGTAACGTCCTCGTCGATGAGCGAGAGGAGGACATCGATGTCGTGGATCATCAGGTCCATCACGGCGTTGTCCGCGATGGTGCGCTCGCGCGGCGAACCGAGCCGTTGGGCGTCGACGGCGAGTATCTCCTGATCGGAGAGGATCTCCGAGACGGCCTGTACGGCCGGGTTGAACCGCTCGACGTGGCCCACTTGGACGATGACACCCTGCTCGTCGGCCAGCGCTTCGAGCGCGCGCCCCTCGCTCGGCTCGCTGACGAACGGTTTCTCGACGAGCACATCCACGTCGGCTTCGATACACTCGCGTGCGAGGCTCGCGTGATGGGCGGTCGGCACGGCGATCGAGACCGCCTCGGCGCGGTCGAGCAGCTCTCCCTTTGCGAGCGCCGCCGTGTCGTGGCTCGCGGCGACCTCGGACGCGCGCTCGGCGTCGACGTCGGCGACCCCGACGAGTTCGACGCCGGGCAGTTCGGCGTAGACACGCGCGTGGTTCTGGCCCATACTACCGACGCCGACGACGCCGGCCCGTATCGGCTCCGTACGACTCATCCAACCACCTCCGGGGCGATAGCGTTCACGATATCCCCGACGTCCGACGGCGAGAGGTTTGGATGTACCGGTAGCGAGAGCACTTCACGGCTCGCGCGCTCGGCGACCGGCAGCGACCGATCGACGCCGCTGTAGGCGGGCTGCTCGTGTATCGGGATCGGGTAGTACACCCCCGTGCCGATCTCCGCCGTGTCGAGGTGCGCTTCGAGCGCGTCACGGTTCTCGGTGCGCACGGTATACTGGTGATAGACGTGTTTTCGACCGTCGGGTTCGACGGGCGTCGCCAGCGCGTCGGGCAGTTCGGCCGTGAGTCGCTCGGCGTTCGCGCGCCGGGCCTCGTTATAACTAGGTAGGCGGTCGAGTTGGACGCGCCCGATGGCCGCGAGCACGCTCGTCATCCGGTAGTTCTGACCCACTCCACGGTGTTCGTAGGCCGGTCCGTCTGCGCTGCGGCCGTGGTTCGCGAAACTCGCCGCGCGCTCGGCGACTTCGTCACTATCGGTCACGACCATCCCGCCCTCGCCGGTGGTCATGTTCTTCGTGGGGTAGAACGAAAAACAGGCCGCGTCGCCGAACGTGCCGACGTGCTCGCCGTCGAACGCCGCGCCGTGGGCCTGTGCGGCGTCCTCGATCACGAGGAGATCGTGTTTGTCGGCGATCTCTCTCAACTGGTCCATCGCGGCCGGCAGTCCGTAGAGATGGACGGGCATGACGGCGTCGACATCTCGTTCGCGGACGATGTCCTCGACGGCATGTGGGTCGATATTGTAGGTTCGAGGGTCGATGTCGGCGAAGACGACCTCTGCGCCAGCCAGACGGACGGCGTTCGCGCTGGCGATCATCGAAAACGGCGTCGTCACGACTGTGTCGCCCGGCCCGAGACCGAGCGCCTCGCACGCCGTGTGGAGGGCGGTCGTTCCGTTCGTGGTCGCCACCCCGTGGGTGGCCCCACAGAAGTCGGCGAACTCCTCCTCGAAGGCGCGCACCTCGGGGCCGTCGGCGAGTTGGCCGCTGTCGAGGACCGCCTCGACGCGCTCTTTCTCGCGCGCGCCGAGTTCGGGGTCGGCTATCGGTATCATAGCTCGTTTTCCCCCGTGAGGTCCTCGGGCAGCGGTTCGTGACTGGCGGGGACGCCGACCGCCAGCGTCTCCGGAGGTACGTCCTCGGTGACGACCGCGCCGGCGGCGACGAACGCACCCGTTCCGACCGTGACGTCCGGCAGCAGCGTCGCGTTCGCACCGACCGAGACGCCGTCGTCGAGCGTCGGCCCAGTGAGAGGGGCCTCGCGCCGGACGGGATAGGGGTCGTTCGTGAGTACCGCCCGCGGCCCGACGAACACCTGATCGCCGATCGTCGTCTGTGTGGGGATGTACACCCCCGTCTGGAGGCTCACGTGCGAGCCGATGGTCGATGAACCGTCGATGGTGGTATCGGTTCCGACGAGAACGTCGTCGCCGATGGTCGTGTCCTCACGGACCAGGGCGTTGTGACCGGTGGTGAAGCCGTCGCCGATCGTGGTGTCGGCATAGACGATGGTGCCGGCCCGAATCGTCGCGTCGTCACCGATGTCGGCGGGCGGGGCGTCGGCGTCGTGGATGTAGCCGACGGTCGCGTCGTCGTCGATACGATTACTCGCGCCGACGCGAGCGCGTGTCTCGGTGCTCATCGGGCGACCCTCTGGTGTCCGTCGACGGGTCGCCCCGGTATCTGCCACCGGAACTCGGGACTGGACGGCTGTCTCGGTGACGTCCTCTTCGATGGCTGTATTGGTTGGGTGGTGTGTTCGGTCATTCGGTGGAGGTGGGTGTATCAGGGCGCTTGAATGACTGGTCGTGTTCGGTCTCGTTGAGGTACACTCCGTTCTCACATATGTGTTTTCCCATCCGACGAAAGCGAAGGAGCGGTTCCGGCGACGAACCCGCTGTTTTCGATAGCGTGGGACGCGCGCGAGACGAGCAATCTTCGGCTGCGTTCGAGGGCGAGTGAAGTGAGGGGAGTGGCGCTCGTTGGTCACGACCGTCCGCCCGACGGGTCACGGCGACGCGAAGGAATGTAGCGACGGATAAGCGGCACCCGAACGCCGAGGCGGTCCTCGACGAGTTCGAGCGGGATCTCGTCTTCGGGTTGGAGACAACCGGTGACAGCGACCAGCGCCACCGAGACGAGGCCCGTGATGACGGCGAACACCGGCAGCGTGAGTACCGAAAGCGTCACGACGCGCGACAGCGCGAGTGCCGGCGGGAACAGCGCGACCGGGAGCAACAGGAAGGTCCGGGCGGTCAGCCGTGAGAACGGCGAGATGCCCGAGAGCCGCCAGAGCACCACCATTGCGATGGCGTTGAGCGAGAAAAAGGACAGCGCCGAGGCCGCCGCCGCGCCGATGACACCGTAGGTTGGCACCAACACGACGTTGAGCGCGATGTTGAGGACGGCGGCGGCGGTGTTCACGGCGAGGATGTAGCCAGTATAGCCAAAGGCCGAGAGCGTGTCCTGACACCGGCCGTTGGCCGCGCTCGAAAAGAAGCCGACCGAGAGAATCGCCAGTGCCGCCGCCGAGCGTGGGTCGCCGACGCCGAAGACGATCCCGACGACGTCGCCCGAGAAGGCGACGAACGTCAGAAACAGCGGGAAGGCAGCGATATATATCCATTTCGTGGTTATCTTGTAGATGCGGTCGACCTCCGACCGGTTGCTGTCGTCGTCGAGGCGCGAGGCCAGTGGAAGGTAGAGGAAACCGAACACCGAGAGGATCACGGGCAGGCCGGCCGCGAGCGGGTAGCCGTAGTTGTAGATGCCGGCGGCGTTCGGATCTGCCGCGAGCGCGCCGAGCATCAGCTTGTCGACCTGCGAGAGGATCGACGAGACCGCCGAGGCGACCACGAGCGGGAAGGAAAACCGGACCATCGCGCCCGCGTGCGTCCGGATGGGCCCCCGGAGCGAGAGCAATCGGTCGAGAAGGACGTGCGCGACGGCGAAGGCGACCACGCCAGCAACGATATAGGCGTAGCCCGCCGCGAGCACACCCATCCCTGCGCCGAACAGCAGGACGAGCAGGATACCGACGCGAAGGCCGTTGTAGAGCAAGTCGTAGGCGTAGGTCCGGTAGATGGTGTTCTCGTGACCGCGGATCGCTCCGACGGCGATGCGTAGCCCGACGACGAACGGGATCGCCACCGCAAAGAGCGTGACCAACAGCGGCGGCGCGTCGGTACCGAAGAACACCCGCATGACCCAGCCCCGACCGGCGACGAGCGCTCCGGCGAACCCGATCCCCACGACGCCGGCGATGGTGATGCCCGTCACCCAGACGCCGCGGACGTCGCGCTCGTCGTCGAAACGCGACATGAAGCGGGGAATCCCCTCGTTGAAGCCGACGAGCGCGATGGTCGTGCTGAGCATCAGTATCGAAAACCCCTTGCTGAAGGCGTCGAACGCCGGTTGGGAGAGCACGCGACCGAGCAGCACCTGCTCGAACAGCTTCGAGAACGAGCCGAACAGGCTGCCGACGAGCACGAGGCTCGCACTCGACACCAGCGACGAGAGGTCCGATTCCTCGGTCGCCGACGACTGCTCACCCGCCATTCAGGATTCGGTCGGTGGTCGTCGATGACGGTCGTGGCGACCGTTCCTGGCGCGACGCGCGGGCTGTGCGGAAGAACTCATCACGTTCGTTCGACTCCAGCACCGGGCAACAGCCTTTCGTTCTCCGACTGTCCCGTCGAGCGCTCATCACGCATCGGTAGATTCACGGCCGCCGCACCGACAACCACCGACAACGAATGGACGACGAACGTCCCGACACGGGAATGGAGACGCTGCTCGTCGGGCTGGATGCGGCCTGCGGGCCGGTGTTCGACCGCCTCGAAAAACGCGGGGCCGAGCTGCCGGCGCTCGAAGGAATCCTCGCCAACGGCACGAGCGGCCCGCTCGAATCGCAGGTCCCGCCGTGGACCGCGAGCGCGTGGCCCTCGCTCTACACGGGGACGAACCCCGGCAACCACGGCGTCTTCGGCTTTCTCGACTACGATGGCTACGACTGGGACGTAGTGAACGCGACCGACGTGCGCGAGCACGCGCTCTGGGAACTGCTCGACGAGGAGGGAAAATCGTCCGTCGTCGTCAACGTGCCAGTCACCGCCCCTCCAGGGGAGTTCGACGGCGCGCTGATCCCGGGCTACGTCGCGCCCGATTCCCCGACCTGCCATCCCGACGGACTGCTCGCCGACGTCCGCGAGGAACTCGGCGCGTACCGGGTCTATCCGCGCCACACCGGCGGCGAGGAGACGAGCATCGAGGCAAAGATCGACGAGTACCGAACGGTGACACGGATGCGTGGCGAGGCGTTTCGCTATCTCGCCGAGCGCTTCTCGCCGGAGTTCGGTTTCGTCCAGTTCCAGACGACGGACACCGTCTTCCACGAGTGTCCCGGCGATTTCGCCGCCCTCCAGGCGGTCTACGAGGCCGTCGACGAGCAGATCGGTGAAATCATCGACGTCTGTGATCCCGATACGATCGTGGTCGCCAGCGACCACGGTATCGGGAAGTACAGCGGCTACGACGTGCGAGTGAACTCCCTCTTGCGCGACGAGGGCTACGTCGAGACGGCCCGCGGCGGCGGGATGCCGTCGTGGGACGTGCTCCGTGACGAGCAGTTCTTCGACGACGAAGGGAGCGAGAGCGGCACTGACGCGCTGCTCGAACGGGCGATGGGTGGTCTGGCGCGCGTGGGCATCACGAGCCAGCGGCTCAACGGCGCCCTCGAACGTCTCGGACTCGCCGAGTTCGTCGTCGCCCACGCCCCGAAGGCGATGGTCCGTGCCGGTACTGAACGAGTCGATTTCCCCGCCTCGACGGCCTACGCCCGCTCGCACATCGAGTGTGGCGTTCGGCTGAACGTGGCCGGACGCGATCCAGAGGGTGTTGTCCCGGCCGACGAATACGAGGAGGTTCGAGAGACGCTCATCGATCTCCTCGCCGCCCTCGAAACGCCCGACGGAAAGCCGGCGTTCGACGACGTGGCCCCGCGCGAGGACTACTTCCACGGGCCGGAGGCGGATCGCGCGGTCGATATCGTGCTCGTCCCGCGCGCGTTCGACCAGTTCCTCTCGACGCAGTTGCGCGGGGAAACCTTTGGTCCGCCGACCGAACCCTACAACCACAAACGCGACGGCATGGTCGCCGCGACGGGCGCGGGTATCGATAGCGACGGGTCGCTCGCGGACGCACATCTGTTCGACGTCGCGCCGACGGTGCTGGCGTCGCTCGGGTTGCCGCACGGCGAGCACATGGACGGTGAGGTACTGGATATCGTCGACTCGGCCGGCGAGCGGGCCTATCCCGACTACGACGGGCGGGCACGCGAGACGACCGACGAGCAGGCAGTCGAAGAGCGACTCTCGGATCTGGGGTACATGGAATGAGCATCGAGATACGCAGCGCGACCGACGACGATCTGGACAAGTGGAACAGTTATGTAGAGCGCTCGCCGCAGTCGAACCCGTTCCATCTGCGGGGAAGTCTCGCGGCGCTCGCGGCACACGCCGACGCCGATTTACATCCTCTGATCGGGTTCAAGGGCCAGGAACCGGTGGGGATCTTCCCCATCTTCGCCGTCGAGCGACTGGGGATTTCGATGGCCTTCTCGCCGCCGCCCGATCTCCTAGTCTCCTATCTCGGGCCGGCGCTGCTGAACATGGGGAAACTGAAGCAGCGAAAGCGCGAGCGCCGCCACCAGCGGTTCGTCGACGGCTGCATCGAATGGATCGACGAGCAGCTCGCCCCACGCTACACTCACGTCCGCAGCGACTATCGGTACACGGACCTCCGCCCGCTCGAATGGAACGGGCTGGCGGCGTCGCTTGGCCACACGTACACCGTGGATCTCTCGGTCGGTGCGGACGAGCTGTTGGGACGCTTCAGTAGCGACGCGCGGAGCAACGTCCGTGACGGGGTTCCTGAAAACTGCACCATCGAAGAGGGCGGCGAGCGGGCGATCCGGCGCATCGTCACCCAGGTCTATCGCCGGTACGAGGCACAGAACAAGTCCTACGGCGTCACGCCGGGGTTCGTCCTCGACCTGCGCGAGCGCCTGCCGGAGGGCTGCCTGCGCGCGTACGTCTGCCGCGTCGACGGCCGTTTCGCTGGCGGGATGATAACCCTCGAGGACGAGGGGACGATCCACCGCTGGCAAGGCGGCGCGAAACACGACGCCGAGATTCCCGTCAACGACCACGTGGACTGGCAGATCATGCGCGACGCGATAGAACGCGACATCGATTCGTACGATCTCGTGGGAGCGGACTCACGCCGCCTCAACGAGTACAAGGCGAAGTTCGATCCCGACCTCAGAACGTATCACGAGGCCGAGCGCGCCGGCCCGGCCATGCGCCTCGTGCGGGCAGCCTACCTGTACCTTCGCTGAGTACGTTCCGTCCGTCGATTACGCCCCATCGCCGGCTCTCAGTGCGAACTCCGGCCGGTCACCCGGCCGAGGGCGCGCCCGACGATTCCGATGCCAGGACGCCCGTCGTGGAGCCAAAGTGTGACGACACCCACCATGAACAGTACGTACGCTACGCCGACGGGACTGAACAGCATCGGCAGGAAGTCGCTCATGTAGTAGGCGGCGTTCTCCAGCAGGCCCGCACCCGCACCGGGACCGACGATCGGGTCCGAGACGTCGACGCCCGGGCGGGCCATCGCGGGCCAGAACAGCGGCCAGTAGGAGGGGTCACCGGTCGCGAGCGAGGGCAGCACGTCGGCCGGGAGATGCGAGAAGTAGCCCACGACGAACGCGCCCGCGAGTTCGGTGTGCGAGAGGCGGCGGGCGACGACGAGCACGAGCACCGAGAACGGGATGGCGAAAAAGAGCGAGTGGGCCAGCACGCCCGCCGGCAGGAGGTCGAACGACCACGAGAGCGGCTTGTCGACGAGATCGGCGAACTGCGTGCCGACGACGAGCGCGATCGTCGCCGCGCCGGTCGGCGTGCGTCCGCGGAGATGGGTCAGGAGGGAATAACAGAGATAGCCGACCGCGACGTGGCCCCACGGGAACACCTCAGGCGCTCCCGTTGGGACCGCCGCCACCGGTTCCGTTGGCACCGCCCGCGCCGCCACTCGTGACGTTCACCGAGAGGTGGACCGACCGATAGGCGTTCTCCTCGGTGGGGTTCTGTGGCGGGTCACCCTGATAGAGGAGATATACCAATCGGAGGTCGTCTTCGGCGAGGGTCGGCGTGACGGTGTGTTGGCGCTGCCACGTCCGGTTTTCCGGGACGGTCGACGTCGAGAACTGCTTCAGCTCTTGGCGTGTGAGCACCTCCTCGCCGTCGTAGCGCTGGAGCTGGACGATCACCGAGTAGTTCGCCGGTTCACCCTCCTGATTTTGGACGCCGACGGTGAACTGTTGGGGCTGGTTCGCCGTCAGGTTGCGCGGGTAGTCGAGCGTGACGTCCCCGGAGCCGTTCTGCGTGCCGACGTAGAAATTCGTCGCCGACGAGCCGTCCTGTGGCACCGCGAGCGCGTAGGTCATGCTCGCCGCCCCGACGAGCACACTGAGGATCAACACGACGTTCAGCAGTGCATCGACCGGCGAGCCGGTGAGGCCGCCGACGAAATCACTGATCCAGTAGCCGACCGGGACGCCGAAGCGCTGTGCGCGCGGCAGTCTGAGGCGACGGACGAGACCGACGGCCGCACAGATGAGCGAGAAGCCGACGAGGATCGTGACGATGGGTGCCGTGTGATAGAGCGAGTCCGTCCCGAAGACGAGCGTGGCGAAGTCGAGCACGAGCGCGAGCAGCGGCACGACGAACAGGCTGAGACCAAAGGATAGCGCCACGCGCTCGCCCCAGCGGACGCCACGCTGTTGGATCGAGCGCAGGCTCGAAAACGACCGAGCCATCCCCGACAGCGAACTCACCTGTCCCGCGTTGCGCGAGGGGCGACCGGGAAAGAGCGCCGCCAGTACCGTGTAGCCCGGAACGAACAGCGCGAGCGGAATCCCGACGAGGAACTGGAGCGTCGAGGGCAGCCCGACGACGACGAGACCGCCGGCGACGAGCGCGTAGGCGACGACGACGAGGAGGTCGCCCGGCAGCCCGCCGAGGGCCGAGGCGCTCTCGGCGTAGCGGTCGGTCGTCGTGTTCTCCGAAAGCGAGTCACGGGACACTGTATGCACCTCCTCGGACGAGCGGGTTCTTGAGTGTGTTCGTTCGCCATCGGTCCCGAGCGCGCCGACGAAGACGAATCGATGCCACCCACTGACGTAAATCGCAAGTAAAACGACGTATCCGACACGGACTTGTTATGGTTCTCCGGCGTATATGTGCCGTGAACGGGGGAAGAGCCATGACAGAGGACTGGGATACGATCAGTTTCGTGATTCGCTCGCAGTACCGCGTGGACGTGCTCTCGCGGCTGGCCGAGGGACCGGCGACTCCCTCGCGCATCGCCACCGACGAGGACATCGCCATCGCGCACGTCTCGCGGGCGCTGTCAGGACTGCGCGAGGACGACCGAGGGATGGTCGAACTGCTCGTCTCCGAAGAGCAGAAGAAGGGGCGCGTCTACGGCATCACTGAGAAGGGCGAAGCCGTCTGGCAGCGCCTCGAAGCCGAGAACATGCTCTGAGGCCGTCGACCGAATCACACCGAAGCGGTATCTATATGTCGATGGGCGGAACATCCCGGTGCAATGAGCGACGAGACGGGAGGAGACACGAACGGGCACGGGCCGTCGCGCCTCGCCGGTATTGTGCTCGCAGTCGTCGTGGTGGCCGGAGCGCTCGCGGGCGGACCGGGAACGGTGGCAGCCCAAGAGAACGCGACGTTCATCGTCCAGCAGGGCGATACGTGCACGGAGGTCACGCCGCTCGGCGACGGGACCCAATCGGTCGAATCGTTCTACGGGTACGAGGTCCTGAACGACACGGCGAACTACAGTTCGCTCGGCACCACCGACATTCAAGAGAACCAGGTGAGTCAACTGTTCGTCTATCGCGGCAGCGACGGGCTGAGCCTCGTCTTCCTCCACGACAAGATCGACGACCCGGGCGGGTTCGTCGCCACGGCCGACATCTCGGGACTGCCGTCCGACGGCGAGTGGGCCGTCGAGGACGACAACTACACCGACCGCGACGACACCTTCGAATACACCGACACGGGCGCACACATCGAGTGGAACTCGAACGGCGAGCGCACCGACGGCGCAGCCTTCCGGGGGCTGGGGAGTGGGGACTACAGTACGGTCACCGTGGACATGAAGTTCAACGACGTGGTCGAACGCTACCCCTTCGACGAGTGGAGCGGGTCGCCGAGCGACAACGAAATCGAACGTTGGGTCGTCCGATCGGCCGGCGGCGAGACGACCGAACTCGACATGAGTAGCCCCGTGAAGATCAGTCCGGGCACCTGCAGCGGCGGCGTGAGCACGTTCACGGCGACCAACGGCACGAACACCAGCGCGACCGACACGTCCGCGACCGACGGCTCAACGACCGGGCAGTCGGCCACGGCCGACACGTCCGCGACCGACAGTCCGACGCCGACCGACACGCCGACGGCGACGCCCACCGAGGGCGAAAGCGGTGATACGGCCGCCGACGAGAGCGATGGTGAGGAAACCACGACCGATGGTGGAGGACTGGTCGGGACAGGCGAATCGACCGAAACCGACAGCAGCGGCGCGTTCGGTCCCGGATTCGGGACCGGAGCGGCGGTCGCGGCGGTCCTCGCGCTCGCGGCCATCGCGCTCGCGCGCCGCCGCTGATTTCGGCGAGCCTAAAAACTCAAGTGGGGGTGGGGCGAACCCGCGCCGATGAGTACATCCAAACCCTACGATTTCGAGGACGTGAGCGTCGTGATGGGCACCTACAACGAGGCGGCCGCCGTCGGGACCGTGCTCGACTCCATCGACGAAGCTACCGACGGCGCGGCCGAGATCGTCTGTGTCGACGGGTCGAGCGACTGCACACCGGAGATCGCCCGCGAGCACGGCGCGCACGTCATCGAACAAGAGCCACGGGGATACGGCGTCGCCGTCGCCCGCGCGCTCCGCGCGGCCAGCCGCCCAGTCATAGTCACGACCGACTGCGACGGGACCTATCCGATGGACGCGCTCCCCGAGTTTCTCGACGCCATCAATCGGGGCTACGACGTGGTGAGCGGCGACCGACTCTACCACGGGGCGGCGACGATGCCGGCGTTCAACCGCTTCGGCAACCACGCCTTCGCCGCGCTTGCGAGCGTCCTGTTGGGCGAGCGCGTCCACGATACCACGACCGGGATGCGCGCCTATCGGCGAGAAGTCATCGAGAACATCGACTGGACCGAGAACACAGGATTGTCGGCCGAACTGCTCGTCCGTCCGCTCGCGCGCGGCTACGCCGTCCGCGAGCATCCCATCGACTACGGCGAGCGCCTCGGCGAGACCACCCTTGACCCGCTCTCAGGTGGAGCGGCCATCGCGCGCTCGATACTCACGGTTTGTCTCGAAGAGCGCCGTCGGTAGTTATTGGACTGTGAGGTTCGTCGCGACGAACACGCCCTTCCGGGTCGTGGTCGTGCCGCGGCCGTCGCCGCAGCGATAGGCCGGACAGACCTCCGCCGTCGGCGGCAGCGCGCGGAGACCGCTTTTCCGTTCGTCGACAGGGAGGACGACACGATAGCCGAACCCGCCGGTCGGTCCCCGGTCGACGAACACCGAGAGCGTGAGCGAGTTCGATAGGGGTATCGAACTTCCATTTACGGGCGTGACCGCTCCCTTCAGTCGGGCGCGCTCGTCGGCGACGAGCCGGAGATCCAAACGCCCGTTTTCGGGCACGGCGGTGTAGTAGGTCTGATTGTTTCCGCTGGCGAGTCTGACCGTGACGCTCTCGGGCGAGTTCGGGATTCCGAACCGGCTATCGAGCGCGAGTCGTTCGCCGGCACGAACCTCGATCCGGCGAAGGCGGCCCTCGGAAGCGTCGCCGTCCGTCGGGTTCCACGTTCCGCCGTACGTGTAGCGGTAGTACGCCCTGTTGGGGTAGGCGTCGACGACCGCGAACTGGTGCTCGGCGAGCGCGTAGACGGTATCGCCGGCGAAATCGGGGTCGTTGCGCAGCGCCTGAAACGGGTGGTTGAGCCAGTCGCCGAACGGGGTCGGGAGGAAGACGAGCGCGTTCTCCAGAGACCGATTCTCGAAGGGCTGGTAGGCTGCCTCGTACTCGGCGGTGACGTTGCGATTCCGTTCGAGCGGGTCGTCCATCGCGGTCGCCGTCACGCCCGCGAGCGCTGCCCCCGCGACGAGGAGACAGATCACGAGCGCGACGCGCGCGTGTCGCGGAGTGAACCGCTGCCGTGCCAGCCGTCGGAACCGAAGCGCGCCCCGGAGACCGGCGTACGCCGCGAACCCGGACACGGGAACGAGCAGGTCGAAGTGGTAGTACGGACCCAGAAACGCGACGAGACCCGTTCCCGAACTCTCGAGGTCGCCGAGGATATTGAGATTGCCCCAGAAGAGGACGTTACCGACGGGAATCGTCACGAACAGGCCGGCGAGCGCCGCGGTTCGGGCGTTTCGCCGCTTTCGAGGAACGAGCGCCAGCACGGTCCCGCAGGCCGCGAGCAGCGTTCCGAGCGCACCGGCGACGCCCCAGCGGCCGAAAAACGTCGCGAGGACGCGGGCGTTCGCCCGCAGCGCGAGGTCCGGTGTGTACTCGACGCCGTGCCCGAAGATCTTCCGATGACCGAAGCCGATGCCGTCGAGCGGTGCGAACGCGGCGTACGGGAACGTGAGCGGGTCGCCGGTGACGACGGCGTTGTACCCGAGCGCGACGAGCACGCCGACGAGACCACCGGCGGCGGTCAGGCCGTTTCGGAAAACCGTGGGCCGTCCCTCCCGGAGCGTCCAGAGCGCGTGGACGATGAACGGTGTGGCGAACAGCACGGCCGTGTAGGGCCGGGAAAAGAAGGCGACGCCAATGGAAAGCCCGGCGAACGCCGCCAGTGACCGGCTTCCAGTGCGGTCGGCGCGGAGATACGCCGCTGCGAACAGCAGGTTCCACAGCGTCGTCGGCGCGTACGAGAGAAACGTCGAGGAGTTGATGACGAACAGCGGCGAGAGAAAGAGCAACGCGCCCGCGAGGAGACCCGTGGCGCGCGCGAACCGCCGACCCTCGTGGCGGAACGTTTCGGCGACGACGAGGGAGAGGAGGGAGACGTTTGCCGCCGCGATGGTGACGAGCGCGAGGCGATACTCGCCCAAAAAGCGGCCGACGGCGAACATCGCCGCCGACACGGGGGCGTATTTGGGATAGAGGCCCCGCTCGCTCTCGACGAAAAACCACGGCCGGAACGCTTCGGGGGCCGGTGGTTCGAGGAAGAGTTGCCCGTCGAGCAGCATGCCGGCTTGCTGGAGATAGACGCCTTCGTCGTGGTTCAGCGAGAGATACGGAAAGACGGTCGTCGAGAGGGTCCAGACCACGAGCGCGCCGGCCAGCGCGAGGGCGAGCGCCGCGAGACCGAATCGGTGCCTGTGGAGTCGCTGGCCGAGCCGTCCCATCACTCGGCGGGATACCACGCGAGCGTGTGGTCGGCGACGAACGCGACGGTCACGCGCTGGTCGAGATGGATGTCGGTCGTGTGGTTGTGTTCACAGTGAACGACGTCACCGGTGTCGAGTTCGACGCGATAGACGAACGACGAGCCGGTGTACTGACGGTGGACGACGCGACCGTTGCCGCCCTCACCCTCGACCGGGTTCGCCCGGAGGTCGTCCGGTCGCACGAGTACGTCGATGTCCGTCCCCGCATAATCGTCGGTGAGTCCCTGCATGCGCGCGGTCTCGAAGGTGTCGATGGCCGTCTCGACGCCCGTCGTCTCGACGTGGCCCGAGAGGAAGCCCGCCCGTCCGAGGAACTCGGCGACGAACCGGGACTCTGGCTGTTCGAAGACGACCTCGGGCCGGCCGACCTGTTCGAGGCGGCCGTCGTTCAGGACGGCGACCCGATCTGAGATCGACAACGCCTCCTCCTGGTCGTGAGTTACCGACACCGCCGTGACGCCCGCCGCGTCCAGGATTCGGCGGACCTCCTCACGCATCCGCACGCGCAGGCGCACGTCCAGATTCGAGAAGGGTTCGTCGAGCAGCAGGATATCCGGTTCGGGCGCGAGCGCGCGGGCGAGCGCGACGCGCTGTTGTTGCCCGCCCGAAAGCTGGTCGGGCGTTCGGTCGCCGAACGATTCGAGACCCACGAGGTCGAGCAGTTCGGCCACACGGTCGTCTTTCTCCCCGGCGTCGGCGTCGGTGAGACCGAACGCGACGTTCTCCGTGACGGTCATGTGCGGAAAGAGCGCGAAGTCCTGGAAGACGATGCCGACGTCACGGTCTTCGGGGTCAACTGAACGACGCTCGTCGGCGACGCGCTCGCCATCGAGGGTGATCGTTCCCGCACTGGGTGTTTCGAGACCGGCGATCATCCGCAGGGTCGTCGTCTTCCCGCAACCGGAGGGACCGAGCAGCGTCAGCAGTTCGCCCTCGCGGACCGACAGCGAGAGGTCTCTCACGGCGGTCTCGGCCCCGTACTCCTTGCACGCGCCAGTGAGTTCGAGGACCGCATCGCCGGTTTCGCCGGTCGCTGCCGCCGTATCGCCCGTGTCGGTCGCGGCGGACCCGCGCGAGCGGTCGGTCGCGGCCTCGGGATACGGTTCGTGTGTGGTTTTACCGGACATCATCGCCCTCCTGCGTGAGGATGACGAGCATCGAGAGTCCGGAGACGGCGACGAGCACGAGCGCCGGTACGGCCGCCGCCCCGTAATACCCTGCGCCTTGGACCTGCCAGATGTACGTCACGAGCGTCTTGAACTCCGTGGGGTGCAAGAGGAGCGTCGCGGGTAACTCCTTCATCGTGGTGAGAAAGACCAGCGCCGCGCCCGCGACGACGCCCGGCGCGATCAGCGGGAGCGTCACGCGCCGAAAGGTCGAAAGCGGCGAGTGGCCGAGCGTGCGCGCGGCTTCGAGCAGCGAGCCATCGACGTGCAGTACCGACGACTGTGTGGTGCCGACCGCCTGCGGGAGGAATCGCACGACGTAGGCGAAGACCAGCAGGGGAAGGGTCTGGTAGAGTCCGGGCAGGTAACGCACGCCGAAGTAGACGAGCGCGAAGCCGATGACGATACCAGGTGCGGCGTAGCCGAGATAGGTCATCCGGTCGAACAGGTCGGTGAGGGGGCCGTCGGTCCGCGCCGAGAGGTAGCCGACCGGCAGCGCCGCAAGCGTCGCCACGAGCGCCGCGAGCGCCGCGACGGCCACGGAATTGAGCCCATAGGACCACTGGAAGGTGAAGCCACCGGCCGAATAGCCCGGTCCGCCGCGGAACAGCCACATCGCCAGCACGCCGAGCGGGACGAGCAGACACAGCGCGACGACCAGCGCACAGAACGCGAGCGCCGGCCACTTCCAGCCGCCCAGCGAGATGGTGGTGCCGCGCCGCCCGCCCGCGTAGGCGTTCCCGTCGTCGGTCGAGAGGTGCGACTCGACAGCGAGGATGGCGACGGTGAGACCCAGTAAAAGCACCGACAGGAGCGCCGCCCGGTCCTGGCCGAAGGCGTTGTACTCGACGAATATCATGCGCGTGAAGACATCATAATGCATGATAGAAGGAGTGCCGAAATCCGAGAGGGTATAGAGACCCACGAGGAGCGCGCCGGCGGCGATGCCCGGCGCGATCTGGGGCAGGACGATACGGCGAAACGCGCCGAGATAGGAGTGGTTCAGGGTTCGGGCAGCCTCGACTTGCGAGGCGTCGAACGAGAGCAGCGCCGCGCGCGTGGTGAGGAAGACGTAGGGATAGACGAACAACGTGAGGACCAACACCGTTCCCTGCAGTCCGTAGATGGTCGGAATCGACTCGATTCCGAGCGGCGCGAGCAGGTCGGCGAGGGTGCCCCGCGGACCGAACGCCGAGACGAACGCGAACGCACCGATGTAGCTCGGTACCACGAGAGGAAGTGCCAGCACGACGGTCCAGAAGCGCCGAAACGGAAGATCGGTGCGCGCGGTCAGCACCGCGAGCGGCACGCCGAGCAGTACCGAGCCGGCGGTGACCGCCGCCACCAGCAGCGCGCTGTTGACCGTGATCTGCACCGTGGATGGCGATGAAAGGAGTGAGAGCGCGCTCCCGATGCCCATGTCGAACGCGCGGACGACGAGCCACGCGATCGGTGCGACGACCGCGAGTGCGATCACCCCGGCGAGCGCCAGCAGTCCCCCTCTGAGGACGGTTGCACGGTCGATATCGATACGACTCTGGAGAGTGCTCATCTCAGAGCACTCCGGTCTCGCGCATGAGTTTCAGGGTAGGTTCGAGGTTCGAGAGCTTGGCGAGCTTTATCTGAGGGGGATTGAGTTCGTCGATGGTCGGCAACCCACCCACCGGCGGCACGCCCGGGATCATCGGGTAGGCGAACGTCCGGGTGGCGAAGAACTCCTGGGCCTCGGCGGTCAGGAGGTGTTGGACGAAGTTCGTGGCGAGCTGGCGGTTGTCCGTTCCCTTGATAACCTCGACGCCAGCGGCGTTGATGAGCGCGCCCGCGTCGCCCTTCGTGAAGGCGAGTTCGATGGGGGCCTTCGGGCGGGCGGCCTTGACGCGCAGCGCGTAGTAGTGGTTGGCGAAGCCCGCGGCGAGTTCGCCGTCGGCGACGGCGTTCGAGACGAGGAATTCGTCGGGATACTCGGAGATTCCCTGCTCCTGCATCCCCGTGAGCCAGTTCTTCGTCTGCTTCTTTCCACGGAGCAGCCGCATCGCCGTGACGAACGACTGGAAGGCTCCATAAGTGGGTGCCCAGCCCATCGATCCCTGCAACTGCTTGGAATCGGTGAACTTCTGTACCTTCTGCGGTACTTGCTTCGCCGAGAGCTTGTTCGTGTTGTAGGGCACGCTGCGCGCGCGCCCGGCGACACCAACCCACTGGTCGTTCGGATGGAATTCCTTGGGGACCGGCTTGACGACCTTCTTCGGGAGCTTCACGGTCGCATCATTGTCGGCGACGACGCCGAGCGCGCCGAGGTCCACCGCCCAGAAGACATCGGCCTTCGACGAGCCACTCTGGACCTCGGTGATGAGGGTGTTCGCGAGCTGTGAGGAGGAGGCCGTCCGGAGTTTCACGTCGAAGTTCGGGTACATCCGCTGGAGCAGATCCAGAAACTGGGTGTAGAGGCCGCCCTCGCCGCCGCCGAGGTAGATGCTGAGTTGGCCCGAGAGGTCGGGCAGGTCGTCGATGCGTGGTCCCTTGAGGGGTGGGCGGCTCTCGACGAGCGGCCCCGATCCCCTGAACGAGTTGATGCCGACCGATTCGTTCGCGCTTACGTTGCCGGTACCGGCCGAGCCGTTCGTCCTCCCAGAGGCGTTGCCGGTTGCGTTTCCGGTGCCGTTCGCCCCGCTCGCGTTGGAGCCGCCACCGCCGGACGAACAGCCGGCGACCAGCGCGCCCCCGGCCACGGCGGCCGACGAGCGGAGAAATCGTCTGCGTCCCAGCGGGGAGCCGTTCGCACTCTCGCGCCCATCCACCGTGGCGTCGTCGCCAGCGCGTCGCGTCATTGGATACTATGATTTAGGACAGCCTAAAAACTCTGTCGCTCCGAAGCCGGCCTACCCCTGTTTCGTCGCTTCGATGGTCTCGTGCATGCCCAGTTTGTAGTGGTCTTCGGTCTCACCCTCCTCCTCTTCGACGATGAGACAGGCGAGTTCGTACGTGCCGGGATCGAGTTTCGTCCGCAGTTTCTTGCTCGTTCCCTTGGCGATGTCGTCCACCTCGTCGAGTTTCTCGTAGGCACCGTCGTCGTTGCGCTGCCTGACGACCAGTTCGTGGACCTCGTGGCCCTCGTTGACGGCGTCGAACGTCACGTTCCCTGCCGGCACCGACTTCGCGTCGGGCTTGACCCGCCACTCCTTCAGAACGACGCGCACCTTCCGGTCGCCGGAACCACTCCCATTGGCACTTCCGTTGCTCCCACTCCCGTCGGTGCTGCTTCCGTTCGCACCGCTGTCGTTTCCACCGGTCTGTGCGCCGCCGGTACAGCCGGCGAGTCCGGCCGCCGCGACGAGGCTTGCTACACCACCCTTCAGCACCGTCCGTCGGTCGAAATCGTGTCCTTTCATTGTCGGTCGCCGGCCTTTTTAGGCTGGCCTAAAACGAGGTGATGGAGCGCGAGTGTTATACCTGCCGATTCAGTCGTCGGCGCTGGCGGCGGTCGGCACGGCGACCGAACCGGGTTCGAGGGCGTCGAGACAGGACAGCCAGTCGTGCATGTACTTGCCGACGTACGGGAGGAACTCGCCGTTCTCGCAGTCGCTCCAGTCGTGGGCGACGAGCGCGTCGGCCATCGCGGCGTACGCCTCGGCATAGGAATCCGCATCCGCCGCTGCATCGTCGACGACACGCCAGAGGTCCTCGTTGATTTCGAGCGCGGGGAGTTCCGAACGGAGGTCGTCGAACGTCGAGCGCTTGGCCTTGTTGTGTTGGCAGAGCGGCCCGCCAGTGACGATTTCCGTACCCACGACGTCACAGGCGCGCTTGAGGAAGACGCCGCTCCAGATGTCGTCGAACCGGCCCACGTCCCAGGGGTTGTCGTCCATCGGAAGCTGATAGAACGCGGGGATCACCTCGCGCCGGAAGGCGAGGTTCATCGAGCAGAGCGTGAGATACTGACCCTCTGCGGCGACGAATTTCCCCCCGAAATCCGCCTTCGAGAGGCGGGTCTCGGCCTGTCCCCGGAGATCACCGTCGGCGAGAATCCGGGCGGCATCGAGATCGGGGACGTTGGTCCACAAACCTTGGGAGGCGACGACGTTCGTGGCGCGCGTGCGGTCGGTCTCGACTTGCTCGTCCATCGCCGAATAGGGGTAGCCACGCGGATAGAGACCGTGTTCGTCGGCGTTCTCGTGGAGAACGTTCACCCACTGCTCGTCCGAGCGGACGCGCTCGACGTCGCCTTCGTACTCCAGATTCGAGAGATGCGTGCCGAAGAAGTCCTCGTCGGTGTGTGGGCGGGTGTCGTCGTCGATGAAAATCCCATACTGAAACTCGTTCGCCCAGCAGTAGAGCAGCCCGAAACTCGTCTGGGCGTGGCTCGCGGCGGGCACGAGGTGGGAGAACTCCGCGATGCCTTGCGTGCGATACCACTCCTCGCGGGCGGCACCATCGAAGACCGTCCCCGAGAGAGCGAGATCGTCGAGCATCGTTTCCATCGCGTCGGTATCACAGAAGTCCTCGGTCACGAGCACGGCGTGGAGACGGTCGGTATCGAAGTCGTGTTTGCGGGCGTTTGCGGCGTAGGCGCGGACGCACTCGAACTCGCGTATCGTGGGGACGACGACACAGATGTCGGCGGTCATTGTGATGTCGCGTGTTTTTAGGGCGGCCTAAAGAATCTGTCGCTGTCGGGCGCGGACGCCAGTACCGTTCGATGGTATCTGATGGGGTCGATGTACTCGATACCGACGGCGGGCGGCCGGGCGTGGCACAGATTTACGTAGCTACACGTAGAGGTTCGCAGTGGATACATGACGCTCGACACACAGACCTGCGTGGTCACCGGCGCGTCGCGGGGCATCGGGCGCGGCATCGCCGAGGAGTTCGGCGAGTGCGGCGCGGACGTCGTGGTGAACTACCGCTCCTCGGAAGCGGCCGCCCACGATGTCGTCGATGCGATCGAGGACGCCGGCGGGCGAGCGATTCCCGTACAGGCCGACGTCGCCGACTACGACGCGGTCCAGGCGATGGCCGAGGAGGTCAGAGACGTGTTCGGTCCCATCGACGTGCTCGTGAACAACGCCGGTCTCACCATCGACCGCACGTTCAAGAACATGAGCCACGAGGACTGGCAGCGCGTCATGGACGTGAATCTGGGCGGGGTCTACAACTGTACGCACTCGTTTTTCGACGACATCGTCGAGGCCGAGTGTGGCCGTCTCATCAACATTTCGAGCGTCGTCGGCCAGCAGGGCAACTACGGACAGTCGAACTACGCCACCACGAAAAGCGGTCTCTTCGGATTCACCCGCACCATCGCGCTCGAACTCGCCAGAACCGGCTCGACCGCCAACTGCGTCGCACCGGGATTCGTTCAGACGGATATGCTCGACGACGTCTCCGACCACGTTCAAGAGCAGATCCTGGAACGCATCCCCCTCGAACGGTTCGCCGAGGTCGACGACATCACCGGCATCGTCCGTTTCGTCGCGGGTCCCGAATCGAGCTACATGACCGGCCAGATACTCGCGGTCAACGGCGGCATGGAGTGGTAGCGTGGCCGCCGAGGACGACGCCGACGCCGGCGAGAGTCCCACAGGGGAGGAGTCGCCCGTCGAGGAACTTCGGCGGCGGCGCGCCGAGGTCGAACTTGGTGGCGGCGAAGACCGCATCGCGGCCCAGCACGACCGCGGGAAACTGACCGCCCGCGAGCGCATCGACTACCTGCTCGACGAGGGAAGTTTCGAGGAGTTCGACCGGTTCGTCGAACACCAGTCGACGAACTTCGACATGGACGAAAAGAAATACGCCGGCGACGGCGTGGTCACGGGCTACGGCGACGTCGATGGCCGCACGGTGTTCGTCTTCGCCCACGATTTCACAGTATTAGGCGGGTCGGTCGGCGAGGCGGTCGCCGACAAGATCTGCAAAGTGATGGACAAGGCCATCGAAAACGGCGTGCCCATCGTCGGACTCAACGATTCTGCCGGCGCACGCATCCAGGAGGGCATCGCCTCGCTCGCGGGCTTTGCCAAGATATTCCGACGGAACACGAAGGCGAGCGGTCTCGTGCCCCAGATCTCGGCGGTCATGGGTCCTTGCGCGGGCGGGGCGACCTACTCGCCGGCGCTGACCGACTTCACGCTCATGGTCGAGGACACTTCCCACATGATGATCACCGGCCCGAACGTCATCGAGACGGTCACCGGCGAACGGATCACGATGGAGGAACTCGGCGGGGCGACCACGCACGCGAGCGAGAGCGGCGTCGCGCACATGACCGCCGAGTCCGAAGCGGACGTTCTCGACGACATCAAACGGTTGCTATCCTATCTCCCGCAGAACAACGTCGAGGACCCGCCGCGCGTCGACTCGTGGGACGACCCCGACCGGCGCTGTGAGGTGGGGTCGATGGTTCCCGACGCGCCGCGCAAACCCTACGACGTGACGAGCGTAATCGGGGGTATCGTCGACGAGGACTCCTTCTTCGAGACCCACGGTGGGTTCGCGCGCACGCTCGTGACCGGTCTCGCGCGCATGGACGGCCGGCCCGTCGGTGTGGTCGCCAACCAGCCCTCGGCCAACGCCGGCACGTTGGACATCGAGGCGAGCCAGAAGGGCGCGCGGTTCGTCCGCTTCTGTGATTCGTTCAACCTTCCAGTATTGACGTTCGTCGACGTGCCGGGATTCATGCCCGGCACCGACCAAGAGCACAACGGCATCATCCGCCACGGCGCGAAACTCATCTACGCCTACGCCGAGGCCACGGTTCCCCTTCTCACCGTAATTCTCCGGAAGGCCTACGGGGGAGCCTACATCGTGATGGGGTCGAAACTGCTCGGGGCGGACACGAACTACGCGTGGCCCGGCGCGGAGACCGCGGTGCTGGGTCCGCGCGGTGCGGTGAACGTTCTGTATAGCGACGAGATCGAGAACGCCGACGACCCCGAGGCGACGCGACAGGCGCTGATGGAGGAGTACCGCGAGGAGTTCGCAAACCCCTACTCGGCGGCCGAGCGCGGCTACGTCGATGACGTCATCGAACCGACTGAGACCCGCCGGCGGCTCGTCCGCGACCTCGCCGTCCTCGACCGCAAGCGAACGGAGAGTCCGCCGAAAGACCACGGTAACATCCAACTCTGATGGCCTCATCCACATCCTCGACGGCCGAGACGGGTGAATCGAACACGACCAGCGACCAATCGAACGCGAACGACGTGTTTCCGGAGAACCTCCGTTTGTCGCTACCGGCGAGCGCCGATCGGGACGAGGCCGCGGCCATCGCCGCCGCCGTCGGGGCCTACCTCCGGGACCGCACGGCCGCCGCGGCGGCGGACGGTCCCGAACACTGCGACCGCTGGACGCTCTGTGGCCGGTTCGGTGGACGAACGCCGCCCCGCGAAGTTCGCCGTGGCGAGGAGTGGAAGGCGGCGGGACGGGCGCGTCGGTGACGCCGAAACAGCCATAACCGCGGCGGGAGAGGCGGGCGATATGAGCGAGAACGTGGCGGTCGTCGGCGCGTCGATGACGCAGTTCGGCAAGCGCGAGGCGTGGATCCGGGAGTTGCTCGCCGAAGCCGGCAAGGCGTGTCTCGACGACACGGGCGTCGAACCTCACGATGTCGAGCATCTCTATGTCTCGAACATGGCATCCGGCGAGTTCGAGGGGATGACTGGCGTGCCGAACGCGCTCGCCCACGACCTCGACTGTCTGCCGGCCTACACTCAGCGTGTGGACCAGACTTCTTCGAGTGGAGGCGCGGGAATGTACGCGGCATGGCAGTCGGTCGCCTCTGGCGCGAGCGAGATGACCCTCTTGGTCGGTGGCGAGAAGATGACCCATCGCTCGACGGGTGAAGCCACCGACGTCATTGCTTCGTTGACTCATCCCGTCGAGTACAAACACGGCGTGACGCTGCCGAGTTTCGCGGGACTGACCGCACGGCGTTATCTCGATCGCTACGATGCACCCCGGGAGAGTTTGGGCAAAGTCGCCGTGAAAAACCACAAAAACGGCGTCGACAACCCGCACGCCCAGTTTCGAAAGGAGGTCGGCCTCGACACGGTGCTGGAGAGCCCGATCGTCGCTGACCCACTCAGATTGTACGACTTCTGTCCGATCACCGACGGGAGCGCCGCGCTCATGTTCTGTCCGGAATCGGTCGCACGGGAGTACACCGACGAGTACGCCCTCATGTCGGGTGTGGGCGGCGCGACCGACACCCACGTGGTCCACGAGCGCGCGGAACCGACGGTGATGGGCGGCGTAGTCGAATCTGGAACGGAAGCCTACGCCATGAGTGGCTACGGTCCCGAGGACGTCGACGTGGCCGAACTCCACGACATGTTCACGATTCTCGAATTCCTCCAGATGGAGGGGCTGGAATTCGCCGAGCAGGGCGAAGCCTGGAAAGCGATCGAAGAGGGGACAACCGAACGCGACGGCGAACTGCCGATCAACACGTCCGGAGGACTGAAATCGAAGGGGCATCCCCTCGGGGCGAGCGGCGTTGCACAGGGCTACGAGATCTACAAACAACTACTGGGTGAGGCCGGTCCGCGACAGGTCGACGCCGACGTGGGACTCGCGTGCAACGTGGGTGGCTTTGGTAATTGTGTCATCACCACTATCATGGAGGCGGGCGCATGAGTCACGAGAACGTTGCTGACGCGGAGCCACGGATGGAAGCGGCCCGCTACGCCGACGGCTCGATCACCTACCCTCCCCATCCGCTCGGTTCCGACGGGAGCGAACCTGTCGATGTCGTGGACCTGAGTGAACACACGGCGACGGTCGTGACGTGGACGACGAGCACCGCACCGCCGCCCGGCGTCCGCGAGCCGAACCACCTCGCCATCGTCGAGTTCGACGTCGATGGCCAACCGGTGCGCGCGCTCGGCCAACTCACGACGAACGAGGTCGAAATCGGCGACGACGTAGCTCCCGTGTATACCGAAGAACTTCGGGACCCCGACGCCGGCATCAGAGAACCCGCGAGTCAGGATTGGGACGGCTACCGCTTCGAACCGACCGATTAGTGTGCGCCCGCCAGAACCCGTCGGCGCGTGTCGTCTTCTTCGTCTTGCTCTTCGTCGTCCTCCTCCAGTGCGTCGAGCGCCTCGCCGACGGTGTACGAGCGGTCCTCGTCGGCGTGCGGAAAGACGGCGCTGAGTCGGTCACCGTCGTAGACCGCGAGACTCATCATCGGCAGCACGAGCGCGGTGTGTGACTCGCCCGTTATCGACGAGTGGCACTCGCGCGTGCCGAAAAACGGGGCGAGGCTGACGCCACGCCTGCGTGCCCACTGATCGAACGCCGCGTAGGTGCGGTGAGTGTCGCGTTCGGCGGCTCCCGCGTCGACCGGAATCCGTTTCTCCCACGTTCGTACCGTCGTCCCGTCGATTCCCTCGGTTGCTTCGAGCGCGCGCAGTCGCTCCCGGACCGTCGACTGCGAATCGCGTGCGGCCGCCGGAACCGACGAGCGCACGAACAGTTCGAGTTGCGCGTTCCTCTCCGGCAGCGAGTTGACCCCCTCCATCACACACGAAGAGATGTAACCGAGGCTATAAACTCTTGTGGCCAGCGTCGAACGTTTACTCCGCGTCGCCGTCGTCGTTCTCGACCGAATCGCGGATGGAATCGAGTTCGGCGTCGACGTCGATGGCGACGTCCTCCGGCGATTCCGTCGTCTCGACGCGCTCGATGTCGTTCGAGGAGTCACGGACGGCCGAACCGTCTTCGTGGTGGCTCTCGGCGAGGCGGTCGTCGATCTCGTCCCGCAGCGCACGGGCCTCGTCGGCGAGCGTGCGCGCCGCCGGGTCCTGCGGTCGCCCGTCGAGCGCGTCCTGCAGATCGACGAGGACGTCGTCGAGGCGGTCGAGCGCGTCGCGACCGAGGCGCTCGCCGCGCCGCCGTGTCTCGCGCCCGCGTGCGCCGACCTCCTCGCCGGTGCGTGCCAGCCGGAGGGCCGCCCGGAACGCTTCGAGCGCGCGGATGGTGGCTTCGAGAACCGCGATCACGGCCGGAATCGTGAACTCGTCGGTGAACGTGAGCAGTTCGCGCGGCGTCGGCGGGCGCGGCAGCCCCAGCGGTCCGCGCGGCGGCTCGCGCGCGTCGAGTTCGTCGCGCAGCTCCGCCAGCGTCGTCGAGAGATCCTCGGCGAGACGTTCGAGTTCCGGGTCGCGCGGCGTGTCGCTCATAACGACCTCTCGGGCCGTAGCGTGAAAAGGTCGGTCCGTGGTCGACGCCATTTCAGATGATCGACGCTTAGGGTGTAGTGATAACGCTTATCACAGAGTGGCACCTCGATGCAACTAGCGGTAGACCAAAACGGCCGACCAACCCAAACCAATGAGCACGTCCCCACAGGAGTCGCCCTCCGACACCTCCGCGAGCGTACCGGCACGCGAAGAACGCCTCGTCGCCTTCGAGCGCGAGGACGGCGCGGTCGTTATCTACGACGAGCGCCAGCACACGGCGTGGCTGCAATCGAGCGGCGCGACGTCGCTCGCCGACGCCCGATAGCCACCACAGTTTTGTTCGACTCGTCCCCACGGGCGGCATGCACCGACGGGCAGCAGCCTTCGCCGAGCGTGCCGACGAAGAACACGACTTCGCCGTCGACGTCCACGAGTTTCCCGCGGGAACCAAGACGGCGAGCGACGCGGCCGCGGCCATCGGCTGTGACGTCGCCCAGATAGCGAGTTCGCTCGTGTTCGTGGTCCCCGACCCGGTCGTGGTGGTCACGAGCGGGGCCAACCGCGTCAGCGAGGCGAAACTCGCTGAGGTATGTGCGGTCGACGAGAGCGCGGTCGGGATGGCCGACGCCGACGTGGTACGTGAGACCGTCGGCTGGTCGATCGGCGGCGTTCCGCCCTTTTGTCACGATTCATCCCTCCCGGTCTACATGGACGACACTCTCCGGGAGTTCGCGACCGTCTGGGCCGCCGCGGGCACGCCGGAGGCGGTGTTTCCGATTGCGCCCGAACGCCTCCGGACACTCGCCGACGCACAGCCCGTCGACGTAGCGGAGTAGAGGTCAGTCGAGCGGGTCCTCGATATCGCCGGCGATGGCCTCGAAGGCGTCGGTCGCGGTCACGAGACCGACAACCCGTTCGTCGGTCGCGTCGGCGACGAGCGCGAGTTCCTGGTGTTCCTCTTGAAACCGGTCGATGAGGTCGCTGACTGGCACGTCTGACGGAACGGTCAGCGGCGGGGTGGCGAGCGATGCGAGGTCGCGCTCGCCGTTCCGGAGGGCATCGACGTGCGAGAGCACCTCGGGGGTGTAGACGACGCCGACGAACTCCTCCAGGTCGGTGTTCACGAGCGGGAACCGGGTGTGCTGGCGCTTGGCCATGAGTTCGAGGTTCGCCGCGACCGGTTCGGCCGTCGAGAGCGCGACGATGCCGCTGCGCTCGACCATCACCTCGTCGATGGCCGTCTCGCCGATGGCGAGGGCGTTGATGACCTCCCGCTCGCGCTCCTCGGACAGCGACCCCTGCCCCAACACCGTCCCCATCCGACTCCGGAGTTCGCCGCGCGAGGTCGGCGGCGACTCGTCGCCCTCCTCGACCTCCTCGTCGGCCCACGAGCGAGTGATCTCGACCCCGAACAGCGAGAGCAGCCCCTTGGCCACCCAGTCGGCAAAGCGGATGATCGGCCCGAGCGCCGTCGTCCACCAGTACAACACTGGTGCGCCGTAGCGCGCGGCGAGTTTCGTCCGCTCGATGCCGAAGTAGGTGGGGGCCTGCTCGCCGACGATGACGTGGAGGAGGTTGACGACGGCGAGCGCGAGCAAGACTGACAGAGCGGTGTGACCGTCCGAACCGCCGCCGAGCAGCCCCGCGAGTCCGGCCGCCCGCACGGCCGGGTCGAGCAGCGACGCGAGCGCCGGTTCGGCGACGACGCCCAGCCCGACGCTCGAAATCGTGATGCCGAGCTGACAGCCAGAGAGGTAGATTTCGAGCTGTTCGGTCATCTCCCACGCGCGTTCGAGGCCGCGCTGGCCCCGAAACTCCTCTTCGGGGAACTGGCGGACGCGAGTCATGGCGAACTCGGTCACGACGAAGAAGCCGTTCGAGAACAACAGCGCGAGACCACCGACGAACTGGGCAACCGTCGCAGCGTCGACCATCACTCCGGATTTCCGGGTCCGTTCCTAAACGCTTCCCATCGAACGCCGCGGCGCTCGGTCGCCGCGAGCCGAGCGTTTTTCCCCGCCGCCTGTCTCGGCCGATGTGTGCACACGACGAAAGCCCTCATCGCCGCGTCTCTCGCCCTCCTCTGTGTGGCCGGGGTCGGGGCGGTCCCGACAGTTCAGTCCCAGCAGGCACACACCCCCAACGCGACGATGGTCTTCACCGACCAGACCACGAACGGCACCACCGTCCAGCTCAATTCGGTGAACCTCTCGGAGGGTGGGTTCGTCGCCATCCACGATCGGAACCTCACCGCCGAGAACGACACCGTGGGCAGCGTCATCGGCGTCTCGAAGCGGCTCAGTCCCGGGCCGCATCAGGACGTGCAGGTGCGACTCTACGCCATCGATGGCCGCGAGTTCAACCAGTCGCGCCTGCGCACGAACGGCTCGCTGACCGCGATGGCCCACTTCGACTCGAACGACAACGGCGAGTTCGACTTCGTGCAGACGAACGGCAGCGTCGACGGCCCGTACGTCGCGGGCACGGGGACCATCGTCGAGAGCGCCGGGGTCTCCGTCGAGCGCGAGGAGACGGCTTCCGACGGTGGACTCGATATCGGTCTCGTGCCCATCGTCGCCGCCGGACTGGTGTTGGTCGTCCTGGTGGTGCTCGCGGCCGCCGTGGTCCGTCGTCGATAGCTTTTCAAACGACTCGTCGCGCACGGAGCCACTCGCGCAGCGCCGCGAGACCGGGACGACCGTCGCGCAGCCATATCAGCAGCGCGAAGCCGACGAGGAAGGCTCCGGCGAGCACGAGCGAGGACGGTTCGAGGTCGGCGAAATGCGCGCCGAAGCCCCTGCTCGTGTCGTAGGGCGGTTGGTCGAGCACCGGCCAGCCGAGATAGCGCACGTAGGCGTACTCGCCGGCGAGCAGCGGCGAGAGCGCGTCGGCGAACGGGTGAGTGATGTAGCCGACGGCGAAGGCGATGGCCGGTCGCGTCCACCCGTGCCGGCGGGCATACACGTAGACCAGCGCACAGACGATGGCGGTGGTGAGCAGCGAGTGTGCGAGCGAGCGCCCGCTCGGGAGGACGTGAAAGGTCCACGCGAGCGGCTTGTCCACGAGGTCGGGAAACTGCGTCCCGACGGCGACGGCGAGCGTCGCTGCCGCCGAGGGCGGTTCGCCGTAGCGCCAGCGCGAGAGCGCGGCGTAGGCGAGATAGCCGACGGCGAGGTGTCCCCACGGCCACATTGGTCTCCCTATCACCGTGACCGACTTACCCGCTTCGGAGACGCACGCGCTCGCCCGGATGGTCGGAGTTTAAGCCCCCGCTCGCCCTCCGGACGGACATGACCGTCGCGCTGCTCGCCCACGAGAAGTTCCCCGAGGAGGCAAAGACCGCCGTCAGCATCCTTCGCTACGCCGACGACGAGGTGGTCGCGGTGCTCGACCGCGACCGCGCCGGCACGCGCGTTGCCGACCATCTTGGAGGAGTGCAGGACGCGCCGATCGTCGCCGGGATGGACGACGTAGAGGACTGCGACGAACTGCTCATCGGCATCGCGCCCATCGGCGGCGGGTTCGAGGAGTCGTGGCGGCCGGATGTCCGAGCTGCACTGGAACGCGGCTGTGACGTCACCGCTGGCCTGCACTACTTCCTCGAAGACGACGAGGAGTTCGCGGAACTCGCTGCCGAACATAACTGTGAACTCCACGACGTGCGCAAGCCGTCGCCCGATCTGACGGTGAGCGAGGGCGTCGCCGGCGACGTCGATGCCGAGGTGATTCTGACTGTGGGCACGGACTGCTCGGTCGGGAAGATGACCGCAACGCTCGAACTCTGCGAGGCCGCGCGCGAGCGGGGCGTGGACGCCGCGTTCATCCCGACAGGACAGACGGGCATCATGATCGAGGGCTGGGGCAACCCCATCGACCGCGTGGTGAGCGACTTCACTGCCGGGGCGGTCGAGGAGATGATCCTGGAAAAAGCTGACCACGACTATCTCTTCGTCGAGGGGCAAGGCTCGATCGTCCATCCGGCCTATTCGGCGGTGACCTGCGGCATTCTGCACGGGTCGATGCCCGACAAACTCGTGCTCTGTCACGAGGCGGGCCGCGAGGCGATTCACGGCTACGAGGACTTCTCGCTGCCGGCGCTGCCCGACTACATCGACCTCTACGAGAACCTCGCTGGCCCGGTTCACGACGCCGACGTGGTCGCTGGCGCGCTGAACACCCGCTCGCTGGAGACCGACGAGGGTGCGCGCTCGGCGGTCGATGCGTACTCGCGGACGCTCTCGGTGCCAGCGAGCGACCCGATTCGATTCGGCAACGACGAACTGCTGGAGGCACTGCTGTGAGCCTCGACACCGACTTCGAGCGGTTGACACTCGCCCTCGAAGACCCGTTCACCATCGCGCGCGGCACGCAGGAGACCGCCGAGAACGTCATCGTGCGCGTCTCGGACGGCGACCACGAGGGAATCGGTGCGGCCGCACCCTCCGAGCACTACGGCGAAACCTCTCGGACTGTGGAAGCCGTCCTCCCCGACCTGCTCGCGGTCGTCGAGGAAGTGGGCGACCCGCACGCGCTCGGGCGTATCGAACGACGAATGCGCGAGGCAGTTCGTGACAACCCCGCCGCGCGCACGGCGGTCTCGATCGCGCTGCACGACCTCGCCGCGAAACGTCTCGGTGTTCCTCTCTATCGCTACTGGGGTCTCGACCCCCGGAACACCCCGAAGACCTCGTTCACCATCGGTCTCGATACCATCGAACGGATGCGCGAGAAGACCGAGAGCGCGGTCGAAGCCGGTCACACGGTACTGAAGGTAAAACTCGGCACCGAGCGCGACCGCGAGATCATCGAGGCGATTCGGGCGGAAGCCCCCGACGTGCGCCTGCGCGTCGACGCCAACGAGGCGTGGACGCCCCACGAGGCACTCTCGAACATCGACGTGCTCGCCGACTTCGACGTCGAGTTCGTCGAACAGCCCGTGCCTGCCGAAAATTCACGAGGACTCGAATACGTCCACGAGCGCTCGTCGCTTCCCATCGCCGCCGACGAGTCCTGCGTGACGCTTTCGGACATCTCCCATATGGCCGAGCGCGCCGACATCGCCAACATCAAACTCATGAAGTGTGGTGGGTTGCGCGAAGCCAAACGGATGGTTCACGCGGCGCGCGCGCACGGACTCGAAGTGATGCTGGGCTGTATGATCGAGTCGAACGCCGCCATCGCGGCCGCCTGCCAGCTCGCGCCGCTACTCGATTACGCCGACCTCGACGGCTCGCTGTTGCTCGCCGACGACCCCTACGAGGGAGTGGCGATCCGAGGCGGCGACATCGACCTCGCTGGCGTCGAGGGGAGCGGTACGGGCGCACGCTCGGACGATCGCCCGTAGAATTATATAAGGGCCCTCGAAAGAGGGTATATGGCACTCGAAACCGTTCTTCTGGCGCTCGGGCCGGGTGACGCCGAGCGCACCGACAGGCTTGCCGAGGAGACCATCGACATCGCCGGGCCGTCCGAGGCCACAGTCATCCTGGGCCACGTCTTCACCGAGGCCGAGTACGAGCGCGCCATCGACAGGCTCGGTTTCGACGTCACGGCCGGCGAGGTCTCGCCGAACGAGGTGGCACACCGCCACGCGACGGTCCGCGAACTCGGCGACAGACTCGACGAGGCGGGCGTCGAGTTCGCCGTCGGCGGCGCGGTCGGCGACCACGGCGACAGCATCATCGGACTGGCCGAGGAGTCGGGAGCCGACATGGTCATCGTCGGCGGGCGGCGGCGCTCGCCGACGGGCAAGGCCGTCTTCGGCTCCACGGCCCAGACGGTGATGCTCTCGGCACCGTGTCCGGTGACGTTCGTCCGAGCGGACACGACGTGATGGTCCCGTCGATGCGACCGCCGGCGGGCGGTTGCCTGCGATGGTCGCCCATAGATATAAGTAAGTGTGTAGATTCCACCAAACAATGATGAACGGTTCCAACACACACGGGAGTGTCTCCCGTCGAAACTTCCTGCGGGCGGCCGGCGCGTCGGGAGCGGCGGTCGCGCTCGCGGGCTGTACCGCCGGCGGCACGGAGGCCGGCCCGAACGCCGTCCGCTGGGTGACCGACTCGACGGCCGCCGACAGCGCGGGAGCGATACGGAAGGCGCTCTGGAAGGCGGGACTGTCGAAGGACATCTACGTCGACGTCATCGCCGGTCCCTCCCAGACGGGTGCCCGCCAATCACAGTACACTCGCTGGCTGTCGGCGGACCTTGCGGATCCGGACTTGCTGATGATGGACAGCGGCTGGGCGCTCAACTTCATCAACCGGGCGCAGGTGCTCAATCTCACCGAGAACCTCCCCCAGTCGACGGTCAAACTCATCGAGAACAAGTACTTCCAAGCGGCAGTCGAGACGGCCAGAGGCGGCGACGGCGACCTTTATGCGGTCCCCCTGTTTCCGGATTTCCCGACGATGCTCTACCGGAAGGATCTGGTGAAGAAGGCCGGTTACAACCCCGAAAAGGAGAACTGGGCGACCGAGTCGATGCGCTGGAAGAAGTTCTCGAAGGTCGTCGCCGACGCGAAGAAACAGGCGAACGTCCCCTACGGCTTCGCCTTTCAGGGAAACATCTACGAGGGCCTCTCGTGCTGTGACTTCAACGAGTTCATGACGAGTTGGGGCGGGGCGTACTTCGGTGGTCGTGACTCCCTCTTTGGACCCATCGGCAAACGCCCGGTGACGGTCGCCGAGGAGCCGGTCGTCAACGCGGTCAAGATGGTCAAGACGTTCATCTCCGGCTCGGACGCCCCGAACACGCTCGACGGCTACGAGCAGATATCGCCGAACGCGGTGCTCAGCTGGACCGAAGACCCCTCGCTGAGCGCGTTCACGGCGGGCAACGCGGTCGCGCTGCGCAACTGGCCGTACGCGATCCCCTCGGCCGGCGAGGCGTTCGAATCGAAGGACCAACTCGGCGTGATGCCGATCCCGTACGCCACGCCACAGAAGAAATCGAAGTACAAGAACATCGGCGGTCCGACGGCCGCCCTCGGCGGCTGGCATAATGCTGTGAATCCGAACTCCGACCAGAAGGAAAAGGCGCTGCAGGTGCTCCAGACGATGACGAAACCGTCCTTCCAGCGCACGCTGGTCGAGATCACGGGCTGGCTGCCGCCCAACCGGGAGGTGTTCTCCTCGAAGAAGGTGCGACAGATTCCGTACACCGGGGACTACATCGACCAGTTGCGGGTCGCCGGTGAGAACGCGATTCCCCGGCCCGTCACCGTCGTCTGGCCCCAGCAGGCGACCAAGATCGCCCAGCAGGTTCACGCCGGCTTCTCGGGTGCCAGTCCCCCGAAACAGGCGATGAACACGCTCAAAGACCAGCTCGTCGCCATCGAAGACTTCAACGCACAATAGATGTCCACAGAACAATCGACCGAAACGGGTGCACAGGGCGGTTCGGGAATCTACGCCGGCGCGGTGCGCTGGCTCGAAAACCTGAGCGAGACGGCCTTTGCCTATCTCCTCTTGATACCCGCGATGTTGGTACTGCTGGTGATCTCGCTCTGGCCGCTCGCGAGCACCTTCGAGATGTCGCTGCACGCAGACAGTATCACGGGCGCGGCACAGCTCGGCGAGTTCGTCGGCCTCAGGAACTACGTCGCACTGCTCACCGGCCAGCTCGATACCGTCGCGCTGCCACAGCCGTTTTTCGACCCGAGCGCGCCGTTCCAGAGCGCGCTCATCGTGACTATCATCTTCACGATCGTCGCGGTCTTTTTCGAGACGCTCATCGGGTTCGGGCAGGCGCTCGTGCTCGATCAGGACTTCCGCGGCCGGCGCTGGGTTCGCGTCGCGATCATCATCCCGTGGGCGGTCCCCATCGTGATCCAGGGGATGATCTTCTTCCTCATGTTCCAGCCCGGCATCGGTTTCGGCGTCGACGTCGTCACGGCGCTCGGCGGGTCGGGAACTCCCCTCGTGAACAGCGCCGAGGCGCTGCCGATCGTCATTTTGGCCGACGTCTGGAAGACCACCGCGTTCATGGCGCTCCTGATCCTCGCCGGCCTCCAGAGCGTCGACAGGAGTCTCTACGACGTGGCGAAGGTCGCGGGCGCGACGAAGTGGCAGCAGTTCCGGATGATCACCTTCCCGCTCATCCTGCCGACGGTGCTGGTCGCCATGCTCTTTCGGACCATCTCCTCGATGCGCATCTACGGGCTCATCGAGACGGCGAGTAGCTGTACGACCGTGCCGTCGCTGTCCTGTCTGGTCGTGACGACGTTCAGCACGCGACGGTACGGGACCGCGGCGGCGGTGGCGTTCGTGACCGCGGCCATCATCGCCGTCGTGGTGTCGATCTACATCGTCAGATACTGGCAGGGCTCCCAGGGGGTGGCCTGAGATGGCGAGCGCACAGGCCGACGAGAGCGAAACCGAGGGTGGGCCGTTCACCCGGTGGGTAAAGGGGTCGATTCAGAACCCGGACCGAACCTACCGTGCGATGTTCTACGTGGTGACGATCTTCTTCCTCATCACGACGCTGTTTCCGTTCTACTGGCTGCTGGTGCTCGCGCTCACGCCCGAGAGCGCCATCATCGACATGGGGTTGTTGCCGAAGGGATTCAATCCCGGCGCGTTCATCACCGTCTTCGAGCGCCTGCCCTTTCACATCTACCTGTTCAACAGCTTCGTTATCGCGCTCGGGACCACCGTATTCGTGCTCGTCCTGGCGAGTCTCGCGGGCTACGTCTTTGGCCGACTCGATTTCCCCGGCCGGGGCGTCCTGATGCTGGTGGTGCTCGCCATCTCGTATTTCCCGCCGGCGGCGTTTCTCCTGCCCCTGTTCCGGCTCTTTACGGGCAACGTCGAGATACTTGGTCTCAGCAGCCCGATGCTGTTCAACACGCCAGTGGGCATCGGACTCCCACTCAGCGCGCTGTTCATGCCGCTGTCGATATTTATCCTCACCACCTTCTACGGGCAGATCCCCGACGGACTCGAAGACGCCGCGCGCGTCGAGGGCACTACCCGACTGGGCGCACTGTTCAGAGTGATCATCCCGCTGTCGGCACCCGGCGTGGCGACCGCGGGCGTACTCACCTTCATCAACGTCTACAACGAGTTCTTCTTTTCGTTCCTGATGACCGACGGACAGGCACAGAACTGGGCCCCGCTCGTCTGGGGCATTCTGGGCTATCAGACCCAGTACACCGCATCGTACAACCTGATGGCGGCCGCGAGCATCATCGGCGTGTTGCCGGTGGCCATCCTCGTGGTCATCGCCCAGGAACGGATCGTCAGCGGTCTCACCAGCGGCGCACTCAAGGAGTAAGAACATGGCAAAAGTCACCCTCGAAGGAGTCACGAAACGCTACGACGACGTCGTCGCGGTCGACGACATGAATCTCGAAATTCCCGACGGCGAGTTCGTCACCCTCGTCGGACCCTCGGGCTGTGGGAAATCGACGACGATGGAGACCGTCGCCGGTCTCACGATGCCCACCGAGGGAACGGTACACATCGGCGAGCGGGAGGTGACGAACCTCCCACCGAAAGACAGGGGAATCGCGATGGTCTTCCAGAACATCGCGCTGTTCCCGCACATGGACGTCTACGACAACATCTCGTTCGGGCTTCGACTCAGGAGCTTCGACGAGGACGAGATGGATCGGCGGGTCGAGAACGCCGCCGAGATCGTCCAGATGCAGGGGATGTTAGACCGAATGCCCAGCGAGATGTCGGGCGGCCAGCGCCAGCGCGTCGCCATCGCGCGGGCGCTGGTACGCGAACCGGACGTCTTCTTGATGGACGAGCCGCTGGCGAACCTCGACGCCAAGCTCAGGGTGCATATGCGCACGGAACTCCAGCGCATCCACCGCGAACTCGACACGACCATCATCTACGTCACCCACGACCAGGCGGAGGCGATGACAATGTCCGACCGCATCGCGGTCATCGACGGGGGACAGCTCCAGCAGATCGATCCCCCTCTCGTCTGCTACAACGAACCGGACAACCTGTTCGTCGCGGGGTTCATCGGCTCGCCGAGCATGAACTTCGTCGAGGGCACAGTGGGTGCCAACGGTTTCGGATCGGAACACGTCGACGTCGAGTTCGACGCCGGACCGATGGACCTCGGCGAGGGCGATGCGGTCACGCTCGGCATCAGGCCGGAGGACATCTATCCCACCGACGAGGCCGGGTCGGTCTCGCATCCGACGGCCGAGATCGAGACGACCGTCGACGTGCTCGAACCGATGGGCGACGAGATATTCGTCTATCTCCTGCTCACCGAAGACGCCGAGACGGACCTCGAAGACCCTGAGGCCGGCGACCAGTTGCAGATGAGTGTCGATCCCGCCTCCGATATCGAGGCCGGCGACACCGTGACGGTGGTCCTCGACCGCGAGAAAGTCCATCTGTTCGATACCGATTCCGGCGCGGCGCTCGAACACGGGCTAATCCAGCCGACACGGACCGAGGGAACGACCGGTACGGAGGCCGAGACGGACGACTGATATGGTTACGGACATCGGATTGCTCTACGTCGGCGGGATGACGCTGCTGTTCGTCTTCTGGGCCTACGGACTGGTGTCGTTCGTCCTCGACGTGAAGAACAAGTTCATCCCACTGACCCGGCAGTATCTCCGTGGTCGACGGCGCGAGAAGGAGGAGGCCAAACGCGAGAGCGAGCGCGAGGAGCGCGAAGAGCAGTTGTATTGAAAGATACGGAGAACGGTATTCTTACAACCGATGGTCGCTTAGCCGCTCGATATGCCCTCCTCTTCTCCGACCATCGGTATCATCGGTCTCGGAAACGTCGGCCGCTTTCACGCCGACCGTCTCATCGACAACGGGGCCACGGTCGTCGGCAGCGACATCGACCCCGACGCCCGCACCCGCTTCGCCGAATCGTACGCGACCAGCGCGTACGAGGACGTGGCCGATCTCTTCGCCGACGCTGACGGCGTGCTCGTCGCGACGCCGAACCGCTATCACGAGGAGTACGCCGTCGCGGCGCTCGACGCCGGACTCGACGTGCTCCTCGAAAAACCGGTCGCCCACTCGCTCGAAAGCGCCGAGGCGATCGCCGCGGCGGCCGACGAGAGCAGCGGGTTCGTCATGACCGGGTTCAAAAACCGCTTTGCGAACCCCGTCGAGGTGCTGAAAGGGTTCCAGAACGAGGGGCGCTTCGGTACCCCACGCCACGTCGAGGCCAACTACATCCGGCGACGCGGCATCCCCGGACGGGGATCGTGGTTCACCAGTCAATCGGCTTCGGGTGGTGGATCGCTCATCGACATCGGCGTCCACGCCATCGATCTCGCCCTCTTCTTCCTCGATTTCCCCGAAGTCGTCGAAGTGTCGGCGACGACGCGCTCGGCGTTCGGTTCGCGCGAGGACTACGCCTATCTCGAAATGCTCGGTGAGGACCTCGGACCGTCGGATTTCGACGTCGACGACTCGGTGAGCGCGTTCATCCGGTGTGCGAACGGCGCGACGGTGAGCCTCGAAGCCGCGTGGGCGACCAACCGCCCGACCAATCACGAGTTCCTGCTCCGGGGAACCGACGCCGGAGCGCTGTTCGACCGCAACGAGAACAGCCTCACCATCTACGAGAGCAGCACTGCCGGTGCGGACCACCTGACGGATACGACGGTGACGACGCGCCCCAACGACGCCATGCTGGCCGAACAGGCGGCGTTCCTGGAGGGTATCGAGAGCGGCACGCCCCCGGAGCGAAATACGATCGCGGAGGGGTTGACCGTCCAGCGCGTCATCGACGCCATCTATCGGTCGGCGGATGCCGAGCGCGCGGTGCGCCTCGACGGCACGCCGGACGCCACGGCTGAACTCGACTGAACCGGACACGGCGACCGTTCCGTCGATCGATCTCCGGACCGTCAACCGACTCTCTACTTGCCCGGTCACGACCTCCGAATCGAAAAATTCCACACGACTCCACGACGTGATCGTCGGTCGGCTTCGGTTGCGGTTGCGATTTCGTCGGGAAGCGATCTCTCGAACGGTGTAGTGAGGTGTCTACTCGACGGTGATCTCGGCGTCGTCGACGACCGCCTCGCCGTCGGCGGTGTAGGCTCCATCCTCTTCGCCGCCCGAGGTGATGAAGTCGTAGCTCCCGTTGCCGTTGGTGTCGAGGTGCGGCATGGCGATGAGCGTCTGGTCTCCGTCGAGACTCGACTGGTCGAAGTCTCCACCGGGCACGCCCGAGTAGAGCGGAATCTCGACGTCCATCTGCGTACCGGCGTCGTAGGCCTCCGAGACGCCGATGACGCTGCCGGCGACGTTGCCGTCGAGCAGGCTGCTGTCGTGGATGGCGACGAACCCGCCGTCCGGTAGTGCCGCCGAGGCGACCGTCACGCTCGACCCGTCGGAGCTCTGATCCTCGAACGTCGCCGACGCCATCTCCGGGGCGTCCTCCTCGCTCACGATGAACTGCTTGGCGATGCCGAGCACTTCGTCCATCGAGCGCGCGGGGTTGAACGCGTTCGGTGCGGGCCGCTGGAGGTTCAGCAGCTGGAAGTAGGTCTGGTGGTTGGCCTCGACGGAGTGAATCGAGAGCGCCGGCGGGATAATGTCGGGGTTCGAGATCAGTGGTGCGGCACCCGCGTAGGCGGAGACGCCGACGGCTTCGAGGCGGTCGGCGACCGCGATGAACTCCTGAATCGACGAGTACGGGAACTCGTAGTTCGCCGGTTCGACGGGCGTGCCGCCGAGGTCATTGATGGTCTTGGTGAGCGCGTCGACGTGGGCCTCCTCGTGGTCACGGACGTCCTCGATCTGCTGATAGACCGAGTAGCGAAGGGTCGGCCGCGCGAAGTACTTGGCCACCTCCGAGCGCTCGACGTCGCTCTCGGAGTAGTTGTCGAGGAAGTCGTTGTAGTAGGCCGCTTCGAGGTGTTCGAGCGTGAGCGCGTAGTTCAGAATGTCGATGTCGCTCACGTCGTCGCTGCCGTCGCCGTTGCCGCCATCGCTGCTGTCGCCGTTGCCGTCGTTCGCGGCGACGGTGCCGGCTCCGACCGCCGAGAGCGCGGCCGCGCCGGCCCCGACTTTCGCCGCGTCGCCCATGAACGCCCGCCGCGAGCGCAGTTGATCGCTTACCTGTCCAACGAAATCGAGAACGCCGTCCGAGTTCTCACGAATGGTTTCTTCGTCTGTCATTGTTGTTCCGTGCACCGCTGCACGAGGATCACTTCGCCGGTATCGCATATGAAAGTATCCCCAAAACAGGCCCAAATTCGATTGGAACCGTTCGAAAGAGCACGTCTCGGCGGTCGAGACGGCGGATGGATGATTCGCCGAAGCCGGCTCTTTCTGGGAACGTGAACGAGGGGTTTCGTGTGAGGTCGTCGCCACGCACGTACCGGGTCGCTTTTCGCCGCCGGTCGGCTACGGCGGGCATGAGCGAGGGATGGTTCGCCGGTCTCGCGGGCGACGCGACGGGCGCGACGCGCATCCGCGAGGGCAGCGCCGAAACCCCCGAAAACTGGCCCGCCAGCGCCATCGAATCGGGCTTTGCCGCCGACGAGGAGGCATATTACGCCCGCCTGCACGAGGCGGCGATGGCGGCGGCGCGAGAGGGGATGGAAACACGCGAGCGCGCCGACGACCGGCAGGTCATCCACGCGGTGCGCGCGATGGACGACGCCGGACGGACGGCGAACGAACTCGCCGAACGCGTCGCCGAGTGGGCCGCGAGTCGCTACTCCGAATCAGGGACCGGACTCGACTACTGCCGCGAACTCGCCGACACCCTACCCGAAGAACCCGCCGACGAGCGGTTGGTCGCGCTCGCCGAACGGGCGGTCGAACTCGACGACGAACGCGAATCGCTCGAACGGTTCGTCGAGCGAGTAGTGAGAGACGCTGCACCGAACCTCGCAGCGCTCGCCGGGCCGACGCTCGCGGCGCGGCTGCTCGCGCTCGGCGGCGGATTGGAGTCGCTCGCCAAGACGTCGAGCAGCACGGTGCAGGTCCTCGGCGCGGAGGAGGCGCTGTTCGCCCACCTCCGGGGGCAGGCCCCCTCGCCGAAACACGGCGTCATCTACGTCCACGAGTACGTCCGTGGCACGCGCCCCGACAAACGCGGATCGGCGGCGCGCGCGCTCGCGGGCAAACTCACCATCGCCGCACGTATCGACCACTACTCCGGCGACCGGCGACCGACCCTCGATGCCGACCTCGAAGAGCGCATGGCCCAGATCCGCGACGACGGAGGGGACGATGGCGCTGCCTGACGGGATTCAGTACCGGGCCTTCGACGGCGAGGAGCGTCTCGCCACGCGGGGCGAAGCGGTCTACGGCGAACCGGTCGCCGACGGCTGGCGCGCGTGGGACGCCCACCGATCGAAGGTCGGCGCGATGTACGAACTCGGGATGGAGCCGGGGCTCGAAAGCGGGAGTGAAGTCCTCTATCTCGGGGCGGCCAACGGCACGACCGTCAGCCACGTCGCGGACGTCTCTGGTCCAACCTACGCCGTCGAGTTCGCCGCACGGCCGTTGCGCGATCTGCTCTCGGTCGCCGAGACGCGCACGAACCTCCTGCCGCTGCTCAAGGACGCCCGCCGCCCCGAGACCTACGCCCACGTCGTCGAGAGCGGTCTCGACCTCCTCGTTCAGGACGTGGCGACGCGTGGACAGGCACGGGTCGCGCGGGCGAACCGACGGTTTCTGGCCGACGACGGACGCCTCTGTCTGTCCATCAAGGCCAGAAGCGAGGACGCCACGTGCGACCCCGAGGCGGTCTTCGCCGACGCGCTCGACGAACTGCGCGAGACATACACGGTTCTCGACAGCCGTCGGCTCGACCCGTTCCACGCCGACCACCTCGCGGTCGTCGCCGAACCGCGCTGAGTGTCTTCGGGGATTCGTCACCGATGGACCTTCCACCACAAAACACTTATAAGGGGAGTCTATCCTTTCAGCCATACGCCGAGGAACGATGCCAGGCCAGCCCATTCGCTCCCGGTCGATGCGCCGGGACCCCTCGATAGCCCCTCCCGTATCGCCCCCGAGTTCGGAACCTCACTCGTCCGTGTGGCGACCGTGAGCGCCCGGTACGGGGTCGCGCTCGCGACGGTCGTCGTGCTCGCGGCGGTCGTCGGCGCAATACCGGCGACGGCACAGGACTCCGGTCGAGCGACCGACCGGCCGACGGCGTCGTTCGAGCGCTCGACCGTGAGCGAGGAGCGTGGCGACATCGCCGCGATAGGGCTGAACCTCTCGGGAACGACGAGTGCGACCGTCACGGTCGGCAGCGAGGCGGTCAACTACGAGACGAACGTCACCGTCAACGACAGCGATGGCGACGGGCACGTGACGCTGTTGATGAACACGTACATCGCCGGCCAGGGAACCGAAGACCGGGTGTACGAGACCGCCGAGGGCGACGCGGTCGTCGAGACGAACCGGACGACCGACCCGCTCGACAGCCCCCTCGAAACGAGTCGCTACAACCTCTCGGTACGAGTCGAGGACCGGCGGACCGACACGGCCACGCTCGCGCTCACCGAGCGCACGACCGGCGAACTCATCACGTGGACCGCGCCGGCGGCGAGTTTCGACAACGCGACGAACGCGAGCGAGGTCGCCACCGCCGTCGAGAGCGGCCGCATTACAGCGACCGACAGCGTGGCCATCGGCGACGTCTCGGTCAACCAGTTCAAGCTCTCGGGCGTCTACGGCGCGCTCGCGGTCGCGAACGTCACGGAACTGCTCGGCAACGGTACGCTCGATTTCAGCATGGTTCAGACGAACCCGGCCACGAACCGCCCGCCCAAACGCCTCGATCTGAGTCGCAGCCTCGCGAACGACTCGATTCGCGTCGTTCCCGACCCGCGCAACGACGTGCTCTACGTCAACGTCGACACGGGAGCGGCGGTGTTCGAAAACGGCACGGTGGCCGCCGGCGACACCTTCGAGAACACGCTCACCCTCGACGGCGAGAGCGCGCTCGCCGAAAGCGACGAGTCCGTCGGCGCGAACGTCACGCTCGTCGGTACCGAACTCGGTCTCGGCGACCCCTCGCTGGCCGCCGACTCGAACCAGACCGTCACCGGCACGACGAGCGTCGCGCCCGGTAGCGAGGTGACGGTCCGCCTCCAGCGAAACGGCACCAGCCCGTTCGTCAAGACCAACACGACCCGCGTGAAGCCGAACGGCTCGTTCGTCGCCTCGTTCAACCTCTCGGCGGTGACGCCCCGAACCACCGTCTCCGTGCGGGCCGACGGGCCCCTGGGAACCGGCGACCGGACGAACGTCACCGTCCGACCCGACCGGACGAACGAATCGACCAACGGCACCGCAGCGCTCGCCGTCGCCGACGGGACGACCGACGGGGAGACGGTGACGGTGCGGAACGCGACGCTCCCCGACGGTGGGTTCGTCGTCGTTCACGCGCCGAACGTCTCGACCGATCCCGTGGGAAGCGTCCTCGGGGCGTCGAGCTATCTCGAAAACGGCACCGCCGAGAACGTCACCGTCTCGCTTGCCGAACCACTCCGGGAGGACACGCGGGTGGTCGTGATGGCCCACACCGACAGCAACGACAATCAGGTGTACGATTTCAGCAGTTCCAACGGGAGCGAGGACGAGCCGTACACCACGAACGGCAGCCCCGTCACCGCGCGTGCCCGATTGACGGTCGTCGACACGACGACCGTCGAAACGACGAACACCACGGCCGCGACCACCGCGGCCGGGACGACCGGGACGACCGACGGAAGCGGTCCCGGCTTCGGCGTCGTCGCTGCACTGCTCGCGCTCTCGCTGGCCGGACTGGCGTGGCGACGGGACTGACGGGAACGGCAAAACCTATACTCCACATCGCCGTAGAGCAGGCGAATGCTCGACGGCTTGTTGGGTGCGCTCGCGTGGTTCGGTCGGTTCTCGGACCCGCTGGCGTGGCTCTCGGTGCTCGCCTTCGGTGCCGGTGGGTTGCTCTCGTGGCGCGATAGCCGTCTCGCCCGGCCGGTGACGGTCGCCGCATGGGGCGTCTTCGCCGTCTTCTGGCTGTCGGTCTTCCATCACTTCGCGTTCGTCCAGAAGAGCTTCATCGAGGGGATCGGGGTGCTCGTGGCCGTGCCGACGAGTGCGTATGCCGGATTCCTGCTCGCTCGCGGGCGCGACTCGCTGTTCGTGCTCTCGCGGGCAATCGCCGCGATGGGGCTGATCTTCTTTCCGTTCGAGACGATTCCCGCGCTCCAAGAGTTCCTCATCGAGAGTGTGACGAGTCAGACCGCCTTCCTGATGGAACTGATAGGGGCGAACCCCACGATCGTCTCGGGCACGGCGGTTCCCGGGGGGAGCTATCCCGATTACCAGAGCACGTTCTGGTTCGTCGACGGCGGCCACACTATCACCTACACCATCCTCATCGCCTGCACCGGCATCGGCAGCATGGCCATCTTCGGGGGTCTCATCGCGGCGGTTGCGGCCCCGCTCTCCCGGAAACTCCGTGCACTCGCCGTCTCGATTCCGGTGATCTACGCGCTGAACCTCGTTCGCAACGTCTTCATCGGGCTGGGGTTCGGGCTGCAGAAGTTCCACTTCTTTCCCGACCTCGTGATGGGGCTGTTCGGCGCGAGCGATCCCTACAAGGTCTCGTATTTCATCGTCGATCGCGTGCTCGCCCAGAGCCTCTCCGTGCTGGCGCTCGTGGGGGTGACGTGGGTCGTCGTCCGCGAACTGCCCGAGATCATGGTCGTCATCGAGGACGTGCTGTTCATGGCCACGGGTACGGAATACGACCTCCGGGGTGCGCTCGGCGTCGGGGTGCGCGAGGCGCAACGCGCCTCGGATAGCACGAGCGGGCATCGCCCGTGAGTGTGTGCCGACGGCGGCCCCGTGACGAACGACGGCTAAAGTAGTTCTGGCGGCGCGTCGGCGAGCGCTTCGAGCGCCTCGCGTTCGAGGTGATGCAGGTCGCCCGGAAGCACGAGCAGGTGGAGCGGGTCGCCGAACTCACCCTCCGCGAGCGCCGACAGTCGATCGGCGACCACGAGCGGGTCGGGGCTGCCGGCACGGGCGACGACCACTCCCAACCCATCGAATTCCGGCGCGAGTCGCTCGGCAGCGATGTCGGCGCTCATGTACCGATCCTCCGCGGCCTTGATATCGAGATAGCAGAGCGTGTGCAGGCCGCGCTCGCGGTTCGCTTCGATGGTTTCGACGACGCTTTTCGGCACTGGTCGATCCCGGTAGGCGAACGGCACAGTTGTGGCCTTGCCGAAGCGGTAGTTCTGGAGGCCGGTGAGCGAGCCCGCGGCGGCCTGAGCGGTCGTTCCGTGGACTATTCGGGTTTCGATGCCGCGCTCGTGGGCGCGGAGCCTGAGGTCCGTATGTGTCGTCGAAACCATCGGATCGCCGGCGACGAGAAATACCGTTGGACGTGTTTCGGCGCTATCGAGGATCGGGTCCGGGTCCTGCTCGACGCCAGCGCGGTCGCGGACCTCGATGGAGATATCGTGGGAGGTTTCGAGGTCTTCGACCGTGGTTCCCGCCAGTTTGCTGGTGTAAAACTCGGCGAAGACCTGCTCAGCGTCCCGAAGTGCTTCTCGACCCTCGACCGTGATCGAGCGCTCGTCGTAGAGACCGAGGCCAACGAAGGTGAGCATGGCCCGCCTCGGGCGGCGGGCGGATTAAACGACTCGCACCGTCGATCACCGGCGCGAAACGCCACGCTTAGGCCGGCCCGGCGGCGATTGCGGGCATGGAACTGCCGTGCGTCCGCGCCGCGCGCGAGAACGGCGAAACCGTGCGGGCGGCACTCGCCGAGCGCGAACTCGTCGACCGCGGGCACGAAATCACCGTCGTCGACGGGTGGATTTTCATCCCCGTCACCGACAGCGAGGCGGTTCCCGACCAGTACACGATCGTCACGCACGACGCACCGGCACGCGAGACGCAGGTCATGCCCGCCGATATTCTCGGATTCGAGCCGACCTACGAGCGCCTCGGCGACGTCGTGCTCGTCGACGAGGACGATCCCGAGTGCGCAGAGCGGATCGCCGCGGCGGTGATGGACTCGGCGCTCCCAGTCAAAACCGTCCTGAATCGCGCCTCGAAGGTCACCGGCGAGTTCCGCACCCGCGAGTGGGACCACCTTGCCGGTGACAGCACCGAAACAGTCCACCGCGAATACGGCTGCGAGTTCGCCCTCGACGTCGCCGCGGTGTACTTCTCGCCTCGACTGGCGACCGAGCGCCACCGCGTCACCGAGACGATCGCAGCCGGCGAGCGGGTGGTCGACATGTTCGCCGGCGTCGGCCCCTTTGCGATTCCGGCGGCCAAGCGCGGTGCAGAGGTTGTCGCCGTCGATCTGAACCCTGCGGCCGTCGACTACCTCCGCGAGAACGCACGGCGCAACGATGTCCCCGAACGGATCACGGCTATCGAGAGCGATGTGCGCACGGTCGCCGAAGAGTACGAGAACTGGGCCGACCGGCTCGTCATGAACCTGCCCCACAGCGCCGACGAGTTTCTGGAGGCAGCGGTGTGCCTCGCGGGTGAGGACTGTCTGATACACTACTACGACATCCAGCACGAGTCTGACCCGTACGGTCCGGGCGAGCGCGCCGTCCGCGCGGCCGCCGAGAATTACGAGGTCACGGTCGAAGCCCGCCAGTCGGTGCGCTCGTACGCACCCCACGAACTGAACGTCCGCCTCGACGTGCGACTGCGGGCGTGAATCGACGACCGATGATGGTCCAGCGGCATCGATTCGCAACGATTATACCGTTCGTGAGTCCAGTACCGAGTGGGCCGGTGTAGCTCAGACTGGCTAGAGCGAATCCTTCGTAAGGATTAGGCCGAGGGTTCAAATCCCCCCACCGGCTCTCTCGCCTAGATTCAAAGCCTCGGGGCTTCTCGGCGGTAGTATGGCCCGCACCCCCGCCGAGAACATCGACGTTCTCCGCGACCGGATTCGCACCTCCGAGGACATTACTGACGATGACATCGAGGTGCTCATCAAGTTCTCCCACCAGTTGTTCCTGCTCGCCACCGAATACTCCGACCACCGCCACGAGAAGCTCCTCTGTCACTGTACGCGCATGGCTGAAGAGGTCGGCGGGCTGGCCGACGCACTCGACGAGCGCAACGCAGCCGAGGACATCGTCCGCTGGATCAACCGGACCTACGACAACGAAGAGACCAACCGTGACTACCGCGTCGCGCCCGAAACCACGCACGATAGCGAGCACCCGCCTGAATCCAATCGCGTGGGTGTCGGGCCAGACCTCGCGCAACTACGACCCTGGTGTTCGATCAGGCGATATCCTCCACTGGAACGATCATATCCAGCCGCTCATTGAGGCTTGCGAGAACGTCCGCGACGCCGCGATGGTCGCCGTCGCGTGGGATGTGGGCGCGCGTTCGGGCGAGTTCCGCGATCTCGAAGTCGGCGACGTCACCGATCATTCGAATGGCCTGCAGGTCACCGTCGACGGCAAGACCGGCCAGCGCACGGTAACACTCATCCCGAGCGTTCCCTACCTGAATCGCTGGCTGTCGGCGCACTCCCATGCTGACGACCCGGACGCCCCGCTCTGGCCGCGTGAATCGGATAACGCTATAGGTTTGTCCTACAACGGCTTCAAGCGCATCTTCAAGGACGCCGCCGACCGCGCCGGTATCAGTCGGCCGGTGACGCTCACGAACTTCCGTAAATCAAGCGCGTCGTTTCTGGCCTCGCAGGGCCTTCCGCAGGCACACATCGAGGATCACCACGGCTGGACGCGCGGGTCGTCGGTCGCCGCCCGTTACGTCGCCGTCTTCAGTGAGGACGCCGACCGCGCTCTCGCTGCGGCCCACGGGCTGGACGTTTCGGAATCCAAACCGGACCCGATCGGACCGCTCGAATGCCTGCGCTGCTTGAAGAAGACGCCGCGCGAGAAAGACACCTGTGTGGTGCGGGCAAGCGCTCTCGCCCGAAGGTGCGGACGTGGTGGCCGAACAGAACAGTACCGTAGTCTCGTCGGCGGCGAGTGCGTCCGGAGAGCGGGCCGATGCCGTCGCCAAAATCGGTGCACTCCTCGAAGAGTATCCATTCCTCCGCGAGGCGGCCAGGGACTGAGTTCTGTATCGCGGTATTTGTTTTATCAACTATTGTCGGCCTCCGCTTCGGCGAGGATGTTCTGTGCCAGTTCGGCCGCGCCGTCGTCGCCGTCGGCGACGGTCTCAACACGTCGCGGTGTTCGTCGACGATGTCGGCCACGCTCTCGCGTTCGACAGTCTGGCTCACCGTTTTTTCACCTCGCAGTTCGCGACGCTCCCACGCATCGGCTCTGTGGCTCGGATAGCCGGTGATGAACCGCGCAAACACGTAGACTGCCCACGTGAAAACGACAATCGCAACTAGCCCGGCCAGCAGCGTGAGCGCGCTCATCGCCGACCACGCTCCCAGTCGTCATCTTTCGATGGGTAGCCGAACGTCCGGCGCTCGTCATCGATCTCGTTGATCAGGGCGAGCGCCCGCCCGACGCGCTCGATCGATTCCTCGACGTCGCCGAGTTCCATCGAGTCGCTGGTGACGCGCAACTGCGTGGCCGCCCGTGCGTGCGCGGACTGTTGTAGTTCCGGTTCGTCCGCTCGTCCATCAGCGCTCATGCCGACCCTCCTTCGAAGTGCTCGGCGGCGCGGCCACTGCCAGCCTTCAGTTCCTCTTTGAGATCGAGGCAAGTCACGAGATCCGCGACGTCGCCGCGCGCGATGTCGAGATCCTGCGCAGCGCCGAAGGTCTGTCTGCTCTCGTCGATCGCGTCGATGAAATCGGCCGCCGAGACAGCGGCCGGCACGCCGACCGACTCTAGGGCCGTCTCGACGCGCTCGCTGTCGAGGACGTCGCCGCCGATGCCGTTCCGCTCGGTTCCCGTAATGTCGACCGCACGATCGGTGAGCCGCGACGCAGCGGCCCGACCGACGCCAGGCACCTCTCGGACTCCCGTTTTCGCGGGAATCTGTCACCAGCGCTTGCTGTCTAATGCATGAGGGTCGCACTCACTGATACTTTCCCATACCCATCGGGTTCGGAACGTAGGTTGATGGGACAGAGATAAACTCCTTCAGGTATTACTCGTCACTATACCGACATGGGTTTGAGTGTAATGGGCGCAGAACGGGACGAAATGCGACAGCGGGCCGACTGGATGAAACCCCCTGACGATTCGTTGCTCGAAGCGCTCCATGATGAGGGGACCTGACGCCGCTGGCGATCTCGAAAGAAGGCGATGTCTTCCGTGTTGATATCTCTCGGAAATATGCCGGCGTCCGGCCGCGCGCACTCACTCGTGCTGGCCTCATCGAGACGGTCGACAATGGTCTCTATCGCCTCTCCGAACACGGCCATGCCTACCTCGACGAGGAGTTCGACGCCTCGACAGTCTCGCCCGACGAGTGACCGTTCCTGTTCGCCCATTGCACCCTAACCCACAGAGCGCCTACTCTTGAATCTCGGGCGGGCCTTTTCACCTTTCCAGAAAAGTCTACTCTATGGAGATCAACATCTGCCCCTATTCTAGACAATTTATATTGTAGGTATGGGCCAATATATTATCAAAATAGTAGCGGAAATTACTTATACCCATGCAACAATTACTATTCTAACCAGTTGGGGGTTGAAACTACCTACACCCATCTTGGTTTCGCATAGGAACGGGTCTATGTGAAAAGAATACAACAATGACAGACAACGAAGACACCCAATCTAGCAGCACCGAACCGACCACCTTCTTCAGCCGTCGTGGCGTCATGAAAGGGGCTGCCGGCCTCGTCGGCGCAGGCGCTCTCGCCGGCATGGGTCTCTGGTACGGTACTCAACCCTCGCTCGCGGCGACGCAGTACGAAGCCGCCGAGGGCGGCGACGTGACCGTCACTACGAACGCCGGTGAGGTTATGGACGTCAGCATTGCACCAGTAGTTAGTCTCGACTGGAGTAACTTCGGTGGCGGTGTCGACTCGCTCAATCTTACCGTTGGTGCAGATGTCAATCAAGGCACCAGCACGCCTCTCGATGTCAGCATCACGACCGACAGCGGTTCGTTCAGTTCTCCGGGTGTTGAGTCAATTCAGGGGGACGGCCCTGGAAACTATCAGGGTTCGACTACCGTTACTTTCCCCCAAACTAGTATCATCGGCAACACAATTTCGAGCTCCACGTTCCCGACCTCGGTGGGTGAGGGCCAATCCGCCTCGGCGACAGTGAGCCTCTCGCTTGACGCGAGCGGTGTCACATCGATGGGAGGGTCGAACGTCTCGGCTTCAACGGCTAATCTCACCTTCGATGTCATCATCGAGAACCCTGATGGAACTGTGACCGCGACCATCGACTCCTCGAACGCCACCGCGACTGGTGCGGATACGGCGGACGAGACGACCACGACCGTCAACTAACTCCGCGGTTTCCCACTATTATGAGCCGATTCGCATACGTTCTGAGAGCCTCTGGGTTTGTTGGGTTAGTCGCTGGCTTCGCCGTCCAACTCGTTATCGCAGTGCTCCAAGATCCAATCCTCCTCGAGGGCGCACAAACAGTTCCGGGATGGATGAGCCGTCTCGTCCTCCCTTTACTCGGTGGGTCACTCGCCGTGCTGTTCTATGGCACTGTACTGGATGACGTGTTCGCCGGATGGGTTGATCTCTTGACGATCGCCGCGCTCGGCGGTCAGTGGGGTATTCCAATCGGGATTTACCTTGGGACCATCGTTGGTGCAGGCAGCCCGGCGGGCCTACTGGTCGTTGTCGGCTACGCCTTCCACACGCTCGCTGCGCTCGCTGTCGCGGTCACGTTTATCCGTCGAGGGCGAGGCTGACGCGAAATGTGAATCGAGGATATCTGCTCGAAGCCCGCCCCCGAAATCCATCGCACTCGATCTTCCATATAGCCGAAAGCACGTCGGGAACCGCTGCCGCGATCTCGCCGACCACGGACTTTTGACACGAACTCAGAGAGGTGTCTACCAGATCACTGAACGTGGCGAGGCATTCCTTACCGGAGAGCTTTCGCCCGTGCTCGGTGTGAGCAGCGCCTCTCTTCTGATACAGACGTATCGATATTTGAACGAACGCGATGATTCTGCGGTGGGAATTATGAAGGTCGAAAACGGCCACCATATCTACGCAGACGAAATCAGCGAAACTACTGTCGAAGAGGCTGGTGGAACGTATATCGGGAACATTGAAGGCGACCTCAATTTGTTTGAAATCTCGTCTGAGAAAGCAGAAGAGCTAGCCGAAAAGATAGAGGAATCGTCATCGGGATGATTCTATTGATTTCTCTGTTTTACACTCTCAATCTCGTTCGAGCGGCCGGTAGCGCCGGTCGACGATGGCGACGTCACACTCGATGTCGTGGAGGCGCTGGAAGGTCGCCGGCGAGAGCAGTCGCGAGACGGCGCTCCGGTCGGCGCTCGCCCCGAGCATGAGGAGATTCTGTCGCGTCGAGGCGTCGGCGAGGAACTCCTCGATCGGGCCGTGTGCGACGCGGGTCTCGATGTGGGCGTCGAACGTCTCGACCAGCCCCGCGAGCATGCTCTCGGCGTCCCGGCGTTCGTATTCGCCATCGACACAGTGACAGATGCTCACCTTGCCCGAGCGCCCGGTGAGCCGGCAGGCGAAATCGAGCATGCTGTGGGCGACGTCGCTCGCGCGCCGGACCGAGACGAGCACCCGCGACCACTCGGTGCGGCCGTCGGCCGAACGGTGGGCGATGACGTCCATATCGGTCCGAAAGAGCGACGTGACGAACGTCGAAGTCTGCCCATCGGAGCGCTCGTAGGGCGTCACGATGAGGTCACAGTTCGCCTCGCGAGCGGCTCCGAGCGCCGTCGTCGCTGGCGATTCCGCTCCGCGCTCGATGACGACCACCTCGCAGGGGACGTCCATCGTCTCCTCGATGCGCTCGGCACACGCTTCGAGGTGGCTCGCGTGGGTCTTCGTCGCCATCGAGACTTCGGTGTCCGTCCCGCCGTCGGTGGCGACGTTTTCCGGTGGCGCAACGATATCGAGGAGCACCACTTTGCCGGCGTCGTGGGCGGCGGCGAGACGTGCGCCGAAGGTGGCCGTCGCGTCGGCGTGTGCGCCGCGCATCGGCACGAGGACGTGGTCGTCGCCCTTGGTCGACTGGTAGAGATAGCGCGCCCGGTGGCGGTAGACCCGCCGGTGCCAGAGGACGAACACGCCGGCGACGAGCAGGCTCGACACGGCGATGCTGAGCACGTAACTGAACCCGGGCGCGTCGTCGACGACCGCGAGCAGCGCCGTCGAGAACGCCGCCGGTTCCTCGACGCCGAACGCCCACGTCGCCCCGCCGGTGAGCAGCATCGCGAGCGCCGCACTGGAGGCGTGAACCGGCTGGGAGCCGCCCGTGTAGAACAGCCAGCCGGTCGCCTCGACGGCGAGCCAGCCACACAGCGCGCCGACGGTCAGCCCCGCGACGAACCGCAGCGGCGACGAGTAGCGTTCTTCGGGGTGGGCGAACAGGAGATACGCCCCGGAGGCCAACGGCGGAAAGAGCAGAAAGGAGAGGTTCGTCGCGTTCGAGACGAGCGTCACCAGACCGACCAGCAGGGGGACGAACAGCACGACCGACAGATGGACGAGGTTGCGCGTGCTTTCGAGCCAGCGACGGAACTCGTGTAGCTCGCGCCGCTCGAACCGCCGCGAGCGCGCCGCGACGGCCCGACAATACGCCCGCACGTCCTCTCGCATACGTACTACTCGCTGTTCGGATGGAAAACCGTTTCTGCATTCGAGCCGTCCCCGACCGCGGCCCGACGGTCGGTCGGGGACGATTCGTTCGTCCGGCCGGCCGACTGCACGGTGACGTTTTCGAACGCGAACCGCCCCGCGCCGCCGGCCTGCGAGGCGCGGAACTCGACGTTCGAGTGCATTCGATCGAGCGTGAACGGGACGGTGACGGTTTCGAGACCGTCGGTGTCCGTGACGTTCTCGGCCGCGACCGGCCGGGGTGTGGTGCCCGCGGCGACTTCGAGGTTCGCGACCGGCCGCTCGCCGGCGCTCGTCGCGTTCACCCGGAAGGTCGCCACGTACTCGCCGGGCGGGAGCATCGCGCTCGGGCCGTACCAATAGTAGGTGCCCTCACCGCCGCCCGAGCCGACGAGCTGGCCGTCGATGCGGAGCGCGTCGTTCGGGATGACGTCCGACAGTTCGTACGTGCGCGGCTCCACGGTATAATTGCCGCCGATTCCCTCCGGCGAGCCGTTGAACCCACGCTTGAACACCCACACCTCGTCGTCGTAGCGCGCGAGTCCGTACTCCTTGCCGAGCTGGTCGGTGTAGGTCGTCCTGACCGGCTGTGCCCACTCGACGCCCTGCGTTTCGAGTTTCGTGTCGATGAGGATGTACTCCGGTGTCGGCTTCTGATTATTACGCTGATAGCGATAGAACAGCGTGCGATTCGCGGTGAAATTGGCGTTCGGCCGCTCGGCGACGTGCGGATAAATATCGTTTTGGGTAAGCAGCGAGGCGTTGTCTGGGATGGTGTCGATACCCTCCTCCAGCGTCTCGGTGTGTTCGGTGGTCCGCGGCACGGCGTCTTTCTCCGCGCCGATGGCGACCCCAACGGCCAGATTGACCACCAGTACGAGCGCGAGCAGTCCCGACAACACCGTGCGCGCCGACGCCCGCGCGCTCTCGGTCTCGACGAGTTCGCTGGTGTCGACGTGTGAGAGCACGCGCACCGCGCCGATGTAGACGAACGGCAGCAAGTAGAGCGGGTAGTGTGCGCCGAACGTGTAGTAGACGTCCCGCCCGGCAAAGACCCACGCGAAGCCCATGAACGGGATGAGCGATCCAAGTGAGAGTTCGTCGGCGACCGCGAGGAAGAGTACCGGAAGGAGCAAGAGCACGAGATAGACCACCTTGTCGAAGATGGCAACCGAGAGCGAATCGACGATGAGCTCCGGGTTGGCGAGCACTATCGTGACCAGTTGGCCGATGCCGACGCGCGAGCCCTCGACGAACGGCTGTATCGGGGCCGCGATGACGTCCGTCGGCAACCCCGAAGTGTTGCTATATTGACTGATGGCCCAGCCGGCGACCGCCCGCGCCACGACGAGGATGCCGAACGCGACGCCGATGTACGGAATCTCACGCCGGAGCCGGCCACCGCGATAGGCGACTACGACTAGCCCGACAAGAAAGCCTCCAATGAGGATGGTCGTGAACTCGTTGGTGAAGAGGGCGAGCGTGAGGAAGGCGAGGAAGGCGATGTAGCGCCGTTCCGAGTAGGTGTAGTAGGCCGCGAAGATCAGCAGGGGAAGCAGTATCTGCTCTTGGAAGTCGAACAGCCACGCCGACCAGAGGAACGGGTTGAGCGCGTAGGAGGCCGTCACCAGCCCCGCGAGCCGGTCGCTGTCGATGTGGCTGCGCGCGACCACCCAGAGCATCGGCACGCTCGCCGCGAGCAGGCCGGATTTGATGACTAGCAAGGTATAGGGCGACGGGACGAGCGCGTAGATGGGCAGGAAAGCCAGCAAGGTTGCGGTGAAGTGGCCGCCCCAGTAGGAACTATCGGGACCGCGAACGGTGTACTTGCCCTGTTCAAGGAACCCCTGCCCGTGCAGGGTGGTCTCGAACATGTGGATGTAGCTGCCGAAGTCCGCACCCGTCAACCAGAAACTCCGGTAGAGCACGGAGAGATAGACCGAGAACCCCACGAACAGCGCGAGCGAGAGCGCGAGGACGTACCACGTCGGACTGCCCCGCTCGGGGAGGAAGTCGCCGGCGGTCGCGGCGACCCGTTCTGCGGTGCTCATGAACTCCCCCCGGAGGCGTTCGTAGTAGCGTTTTTCGATTCGTAGCTCACGCGGACGCCATCGAACGCGACCCGACCATCATCCTCACGGATCCCACGGAACTCGACGTCGGAGGTGGTCTCGTTCAGCGTGAACCGAACGGAGACGTTCTGCCAGCCGCTCGCGGGCGCGACCTGCTCGCTGGCGATGCGGCCGTGGTCGTCGCCGCCACCGACGTCGACCGTCACGACGGGGTCGGAGCCGCTGCCCGAGACGTCGACCCGGAAGGTCGCGGTGTAGGTGCCGGGCGTGAGCGTGTCGTAGGGACCGAACCAGATGTAATCTCCCTCCGAGCCGTTGGTACTCACGATGGTCCCCTCTTTTCGCTCGCCGGTGCCCGTCGCCATGCTCGCGGCGTCGTAGCGGCGTGCGCCGGGCTCGGTTTGCTTGATTCCCCGCACCGGCCCGTCGTAGCCGCGCTTGAATACCTGAATGCCGTCCTGATAGCGATACAACCCGTATTCGTCGCCGAGGCGGTCGGCGTAGGTTCCCTGGACGGCTCTCGACCACGGCGCGTTCGGGTTGAGTTGTGTGTCGACGAGGAGGTAGTCCGGCATGACGGGGTGCCAGCGCTTCTCGTAGGCCCCGAACGTGCCTGGACTCACGATGAACGAGGCGTTCGGTCGCGTCGCCACGTGGGGGTAGATGTCGTTCTGGGCGATGAGCGAGGCGTTCTCGGGGATGGAGTCGATGGCCGTCTCCAGGGTTTCGCGGTGGTCGTCGTCGGCCGGCGGCGGGACGGAGAGATGGCCACCGCCGGAGGCCGCCCCGCTCACGAGACAGAGCACCAACACCGCCGAGAGCAGTCCCGAAAACGTCGCACGCGAGGGCCGCGCCAGCCCGTCGAATCGTTTCGAGAGCCTGTGGAGGGCGTGTATCGTGCCGATGTAGATGAACGGAAGTAGGTACAGCGGGTAGTGGGCACCGAACTCGAAGTACACCGCCTTGGCCTCGCCGGTGAACACCCACGCGAAGCCGAGATAGGGAACGAGCGCAGCCAGCGAAAGTTCGTCGAACAGCGCGAGAAACATGACTGGGAGCATGAACGCCGCGAAGAAGAGCAGTTTGTCCGCGACGGCGAAGGTGGCCGAATCGACCAGGAGAAGCGGGTTCGCGAGGACGGTCGCGGCGAGGTCGACGAGTGACACCCGTCCCATCCCCTGAATGAACGGCTGTAGCGGTTCGGCGACCACGTACGTGGGAAGGCCGCCGAACACGCTATACCGGTCGATGACGGCGCTCGAAACGACGCGTGCGACGACCACGAGCACGCCCGCACCGAGGATGGCCGGGCTGCGTTTTTTGAGTCGGCCCGCTACGGCTGCGGCGACGAACAGCCCACCGACGAAGCCCGCGACCGGGAAGATGACGAACTCGTTGGTGAAGAGGACGAGCGCGAGGAAGGCCAGAAAGAGCACCGAGCGGTCGCGCTGGTAGAAGTAGTAGGCGGCGAACAGGAGCGGTGGAATCAACACCTGCTCTTGGAAGTCGAACGACCACGCCGACCAGAGGAACGGGTTGAACGCGTACGAGACAGTTACGATCCCTGCGAGGCGGTCGCTGTCGAGGCGGTCGCGCGCGACCAGCCAGAGGACCACCACCGACGCCGCGAGCACGAACGATTTGGCGACCAGCAGCGTGTAGACCGAGGGAACGAGCGCGAACAGCGGGAGAAAGAGGAGCAGGGTCAGCGAGAAGTGTGCCCCCCAGTACGAGCCGTAGGGCTGGCTCGCACGGTATTTGCCGTGCTGGAGCCACCCCTCGCCCTGCAGCGTGCTCGAAAACATGTGCGTGTAGGCCCCGAGGTCCGCGCCCGTGGTCTGAAAGCGGGCGTGCATCAGCGACGTGTAGATCGAAAAGCCGACGAACAGCGCGAGCGCGAGTCCGAGCACGTACCACGTCGGGCTGCCCCGCTCGGGGAGGGCGTCGAATAGTCGCTCGGTCGCGGAGCCGGTCGAACCGGGGGTGAGCGTTTCCGTGAGTTTACTCACGCTTGTCCTCGCCGACGTAGCGTTTGACCGAATCGAGCGACAGCGAGGAGTCCTCGGTCGCCCAGACCCACTTCTCGCTCGCGCCGAAGCCCCAGAGGAGACCGAGCCCCATCGAGAAGAGGTTCGCCCAGAACAGGGGCACGCCCACGAAGTCGTAGAAGACGACGAGACCGGCGGTGCCGATGGCGATGCCGACGAGGCGAGTGGCGACGTATTTGACGCCGCGCCAGCACCACTGGCCAAAGCCCGCCGCGCCGCGCCCGCGCCACGTCCAGCTATCGTTCAGCACGTAGTTCGAGAGCGTGCTGACGATGCGGCCAGCCAGTCCGGCGATCACGTACGAGATGCCGAGTCGCGGCAGTCCGACGGTCAGTCCCTGATTGATGACCAACCCCACGACCCCGACCATGATGTACATCACGAGCCGCTTGTTCTGCGGGTCGAACAGCGAGCGCTCGCGGACGGTGTCGAGGACGCTCACGCGCGCACCTCCGTCCGGGTCGGGCCGTTCTCGTCTCTGACCGGCGGCGAGACGAGCAGCGATTTCAGTCTGGGATAGATCGCCTCGAAGCTGTGCGATTCGCCCTCGGCGCGCGCACGCCGACAGCGCGCTTCGTAGCCGTCGTCGTGGAGCCACTCGCCGTGGAGGCGGGCGATCGCGTGGGCCATTCCGCGGGCGGTCTCCGCTTGCAACACGGCCTCGTTCTCGCGGACGTGTGTCGAAAGCGGCGTCGTCACCACCGGGGTACCCGATGCACAGGCTTCGTTGATGACCATGCTGTCGGTGTCGACGCGCGCCGGGTGGAGCACGACGTGAGCGCGTGCGTAGGCGTCGGCGAGTTCTTCTTCGGTGAGGAAGCCCAGCCCCTCAACGTCGCCCGCGCCATCGCCGGTCGTCACGACGCGGATCTCCGGCGGGAGGCGTGCGGCCACGTCCTGAATCGTGTCCCAGCCCTTCTCGCGGATGTGTGCGGCGGTCGTGAGCACGGTAAACTCATCGTCAAGGTCTCTCCGGTCGGGGGTGAACTGCTCGGCGTCGACGAAGTTCGGGATGTGCACCGTGTTGGGATGTGGCGACTCGTAGGCCGGCGTCACCGAGTGGACGACGTCGAAGCGCGAGAGGTCGTGTTTGCCGAGCAGTCGGTAGAGCAGTTTCGTGGTCGTGGGCACTAGTCCATAATGGGCCTCGTAGAGCTTCTTCGAGACGTAGACCCACGAGTGGATGCCCGCGATGCGGGTGCCACCACCCGAAAAGAACACCTCCGAGAAGGGGTTGTAGAAGACGTAGGCCGTATCGAACTCCGAGAGGTCGTGGTGCCACGACTCGCGGTAGGGAACCTGGGAATCGAGCACCTCGCGCACGTCGACGCGGCGCTCACCTCCCGGAGCGTACGGCAGCGCGCGCACCGAGACGTCGATGCCGTCGGCGGCCAGTCGGTTGGCGAGCGCACAGACCCACTTCTCGCCGCCGCGGTAGTGCTCGACCGAGAGATGTGGGCAGAGAGCGATGCGTGTTCCCGACATCTCAGCGGTGTCCGATCGCCGGTTCGGTTCGGAGCGAGCGACCGAGAGGGGACCGTTCGCGCGAGCGGTGATTCATTACGAGAACGAACCGACCCCGACCAATTAAGCATTACCTATCGGTCTCGATGCATGTGTCACGTCCACATTCGGAACGCCACGTGCTCGCCCTTCTTCGAGACCGGTTGCCGTGATCGTGTTGCAACGTTGTCTGCGGCCGTCCGCTCCAACCGTCGAATTCGCAGGGAGAGGTGGCACTTGGAGGTGAAACCAAACCTTTTTAACTAACTGGTTAGTAGTGTCGGTAACGGCTGACTATCCAGTCAGCATTCGCCGACTATGACTGACGAGACGATTACTAATATCACGGATGCCATCTCTCGCACGCTGTATGGGTGCGGTTTTGGCGCGCTGTGGACCCGAATCACGACGTCCACGAACGACACGACCATCACGGCGATTCGACCGGCGGCCGTCTACTGCGACGACCATGGAGCCACGACATGCGGCTGTCCCGGCCCCACTAGTAGCGTCTCCGTCGATCGGGGGGCCGTCACGGAGTGAGTCTCCGGAGTCGCCTCGGCGGATTGTTCAAATCCCGCGAGGAGTTCGATCTCACGTCGGGCAGCATCGGCAAACCGCTGTTCTATCTCTCCTTGCCGATCATCGTCCAGAACCTCTTTCAGACCGCCTACAACCTGGGCGATACGTTCTGGCTCGGGCAGTTCGATACGACCGCGCTGGCCGCGATCAGTTTCGCGTTCCCGATGGTCTTCCTGCTGATCTCGCTCGCGCTCGGGCTCTCGGTCGCGGGCAGCGTGCTCGTCGCCCAGTATACCGGTGCCGGGGAGGAACGGAGAGCCGAGTACGCCGCCTCACAGACGATCATCTACGCGGTGGTCGCCTCGCTCGTTCTCGGTGCCGTCGGCTACTTCTTCGTCGACGAACTGCTCGCACTGCTCGGTGCCAGCCCCGAGATCGCGCCGCTGGTGAAGGAGTACATGCAGGTGTACTCGGTCGGCCTCGTGGCCGTCTTCGGATTCGCCGTCTTCATGTCGCTGATGCGCGGCTACGGCGACACGCTCACGCCGATGTACGTGATGGCCGGATCGGTCGTCATCAACATCGTTCTCGACCCGATCCTCATCTTCGGTTTTCAAGACAACCCACTGTTCGGGCTGCTCGGCGCTCGTGGGATCGAAACGTGGCTGTTCGGCCTCACGGGCTACACCGGTTCCGGGATCGCCGGGGCCGCGATCGCGACGGTGTTCGCCCGGGCGCTCGCGTTCGGGGTCGGCCTCGTCGTCATGTTTCGCGGGAATCGCGGCGTCAAGATCCGCCTCCGACAGATGGTTCCCAGCCTCTCGTTCGCCCGCAAGGTCGTCGATATCGGTGTTCCCGCCTCGGTCGAGGGGACGGCGCGCTCGCTGTCGATCAACCTGCTGTTGGTCGTCATCGCCGCGTTCCCCGAATCGGTCGTCGCCGCCTACGGGATCGGGACGCGCGTCTTCTCGGTGATCTTCCTGCCGGCGCTCGCGGTCTCGCAGGGTATCGAGACGATGACCGGCCAGAACATCGGCGCTCGCAAACTCGATCGCGCCGCGGAGACCAACCACTTCGGTGCTCGCGCCATGCTCGTCGGCCTGACCCTCCTCGGCGCGCTCGTTCTGATCGCCCCGGAACCGATCGCGGCCGTCTTCACCGACGACCCCGCGGTCGTCGCCCAGAGCGCGACCTTTCTCCGGTACTCCGCTCTCTCGTTCGGATTCATCGGCGTCATGCGGGCGTACACTGGTGGATTCCGCGGTGCGGGAAAGACGATGGTCGCGGCGGTGATCTCGCTCGTCTCGCTCGGACTCGTCCGGTTGCCGATCGCGTGGCTCGGGGCGGCAGCACTGGGCACCGTCGGTCTCTGGATCGCGTTCCCGATCTCGAATCTCGCGGGCGGGATCGTGGCGTATCTCTGGTTCAAGCGGGATACCTGGCGCGATCAGAACCTCACCGAATCGAACGTCGGCGCGGACGTCGCGGGAGCGGAGACGTCAGTGATGGACGATTGATCTCGGCGGTCCGCCTGCGGGACGAAATCTAAAAATCACGTCGATAGTGCACACCTGTCGTGGTTCAAATCAGCTTTTCGACCGTCTCAGCCGCGATAGTTCCGCAGTGCGATCCAGCCGGCGGCGATCGCGCAGACCGCTCCGACGACGAACGCGACGGGTTGGCCGGACGCACTCCACTCCCAGCTCAGTACCGTTGACCCGAACAGCGCAACTGCCACCGCGAGCAGTCCGACGACGGTGCCGATGGCTGACGTGTCGCGCTCGAAGATGGACGCCATATCCGGCGCTACCGGTTGCAGGAACATAATTATTCGCCAAGTGAAGTGATTCTTCTATCGATGATTCGGTCGCCGCGGGCTATCGCGACGAATGGCAAAACAAATGCCCGGGCGCGCAGTGGTGGCGACCAATGAAGACGCTACTGCTGACCATCGACGCGTGGCGCGCCTCGCACGCCTCGTTCATGCCCGACGCGGTCGGCGACCACACGCCGAACCTCGCGGCGCTCGCCGAGGACGGGACCGCCTTCTCGCAGGCCGTAAGCCACGGCCCGGCGACGCCCTATGCCTTTCCCTCCGTTTTCACCTCGACGCTCCCGCTCGACTATGGGGGCTACGAGAGCCTGAGCGATGAGCGGACGCTGGTGAGTGAAGCCCTCCAAGGGGGAGGCTGGAGCGCCGCGGGCGTCCACGCGAACCCGTGGCTCGGCGAAAAATACGGCTACGGCCGTGGCTACGACATCTACCGCGACGTCGGCGAGTTCGGGCTGCCCGGACTCGAACGGGGCCGACAGTTCCTGCTCGACAACTTCTCGCTCGACAGTTCCGTCTATCGTGCGGCACAGACGCTCTATCGAACTGTGCAGGGACCACTGCGGATGCTCGGTGGCGGCGATGCGGCCGAAATCGAGGTCGCACGCAAGGCGCTCGAAAAGTCGAGCGACGAGACGTTCGTCTGGACGCATCTGCTCGAACCGCATGCACCATATACGCCGCCGAAGCGCCACCGCGATGCGGTGGGTGTTCCTGAAACGGACGCGACGCCCTCCCAACTCGTCACACGCGCCCAGCACAGTCCCGAGGAATTCACCGAACACGAGCGCGAGGTCGTCCGCGGACTCTACGCCGCGTCGGTGCGCCACGCCGACGAGAAGGCGGGAAAACTGCTCGACGCGGTGGACGACGATACCCTCGTGGTCGTGACGGCCGACCACGGCGAGGCGCTGTTCGAACACGGACAGGTGGGCCACGAGCCGGCGCTGTACGACGAACTCACCCACGTCCCACTCTTGGTTCGTCCACCGGGCGGCGCGGCGGCGGAGCTGGTCGAGACGCAGGCACAACACCTCGACATCGCGCCGACGATCCTCGATTATGCGGGCGTCGAGCCGCCGGCCTCGTATCGTGGGCGCTCGCTCCGGCCGGCCGTCGAGGGCGACGGTATCGAGAGTCGGGTAGCGATTTCGGAGGTGGCCTCCTCGGCGACTGAACCCGGTCGGCTCGCGCCCGACGAGTTACAGGTCGCGGCCCGCACGCCGGATCGGAAGCTCATCCACGCCGACGGCGAGGTGGTGGCGTTCGACCTTCACGACGACCCCGACGAACGCGAGCCGATTCCCGACCCGGTCGGCGACGATTGGGGGAATCTCCGAACGGCGCTCGATGACCGGCTGGCGACCATCGACATCGGTGAGAGCGAAGGCGTCGAGCGTGACAAGGAAGTCCAGGAACGACTCCGGAACCTCGGCTATATCGACTGAGTGGTTGCGGCTGCGATGCGGCGGTGCCTGGCGGATGAAGGGCGAGCACCCTACGGGTGCGAGGGCTTCTGCGGTCGGTGCGGTCGCTATGCGGTGCGGTCTGCAGAATCGTCCGCGCGAACGGAGTGAGTGCGATTCGCCGCTCGCGCGGTTTGCGAGCGGGAGTTTTCAGTCCAGGTTTTTGGTCGGGGGTTGAGCGCGCGAGTGAAACGAGCGCGCGATGTTGTTCGAAAGGCGCGGAGCGCCTTTCGTAATGACGAGAGAGCTTCGCTCTCTCGAACTACCCCCGTCTAAAAAAGTGGGTGTTACAGACTCCACTGCGGGTCGGCGGGTTCCCACGAGACGGGACCGGTCTCGACGGGGCTGAGGCCACGATGGTCCCGACAGGGTGCGCCCGGAACCGACACCTCGCGCAGACACGGCCCGTCGCCGGTGGGGCGGGCACAGATTGGTTTTCCATCCGTGGTCGGGTAGACGGTGCTTGCCATACCTATCGAACGGGGCCACTCGAAAAAGACGTCGAGGCCTGCGTATGCTCGCCGTATATGCCCGGGTGGCTGTTCGGCTGTTCGTCGCGGGCGATGGGTCGGCTCTCAGGCCGTCGAGCGCCGGAGTCGCCAGACGTGTTCGAGGAACTCGAAGTATTCGTCGGGCGTGAGCTTCGACTCGCCGCGTTCGCGCTCGGTGAACACGTAGGGCACTTCGACGACGCGGTCGTAGTCACATTTCATCAGCACTTCGAGCAGGATTTTGTACCCTGTCGGCGCGAGCGCGACGTCGTCGATGAGTTCGTGTCGGATGGCGAAGAAGCCGCTCATCGGGTCGGCGATGCCCCGGGTCGGCGTCAGGGCGAGTTTGGTGATGGCCATCGCGCCGCGGCTGACGATTCGCCGGAAGCGCGACCAGTTCTCGACGCCGCCGCCGGCGACGTGGCGACTGCCGATGGCGATGTCGGCCCCGTTCGCGAGCGCCGTGACGAGTGCGGGCAGTTTCTCGGGTGGGTGCTGGAGGTCGGCGTCGATGACTGCACAGTTCTGGTAGCTGGCCTCGTCGAATCCCCGTGAGACGGCGGTCGCGAGCCCGGATTCCTCGGTGCGGCGCACGATGCGGACCGTCTCGGCGTCCGCGTAGGAGTCCGCGACGAGCTGCCAGGTCTTGTCCGGCGAATCGTCGTCGACGACGACGATCTCGAAGCGGAAGTCGGCGAGGGCGTCGCGACAGCGCTCGACGACGCGCTCGATGTTCTCGCGTTCGTTGTACGTCGGGATGATGATGGAGACCGAGCGCCCGCGACTCGCCGTCGAGCGGTCCTCGCGGCGGCTGTGCTCCGTTCCCGGCTGACTGTCGGCTGTGATACCGCGGCCGCGGTGACTGGGGCGCTCGGTCACGACGGCCAACCATCTACGCCGGGGGCTAAAAACCGTTAGCACTTCCGGCGAGTGTTGTCCGCGACTCGTCAGGTGCCCGGCCGGGCGACGAGGTCACAACCCGTAAGTCCGTGCCCGCCCTCGACTCAGGGGATGGCATCGGCCGCCGAATCGAGCGAGTGGGTCCACCTGACGGGCGACGAGCGCGTGCTCTGGGCCGGCACGCCGAGTCTCTATCCGGCGATACCGACGATCGCGCTCGGGTTCGTGCTGAGCTTCCTCGGCGTCTGGCTCTACCGCGACGTCTCCCTGCCGCTGGTTCCGGCGTGGGCCGCGCTCGCGCTCGTCCCTGTGGGTGCGCTCGTCGCCGTGTGGGCGTATCTCTCACGCTGGAGCACGCGCTACGTGTTCACGACGAAGACAGTCTACGAAAAGCGGGGACTCCTCTCGCGGACCGTCACACAGGTCCGCTTCGACCGCGTCCAGAACACCGCCTTCGAACAGTCACTCGTCGAGCGCTCCCTCTCGTACGGCGACATCGACGTCTACACCGCCGGCACCGGCGGGGTGAACCTCTCGCTGCGCGACGTGCCCGACCCGAAACGTGTGAACGCGCTCGTGACGACCAGACTCGGCGAGGCCGCACGTACCGACCGACCGCACCGTTCGGCCGACGAGCAGCTGACGGTGTAGCATGCCGGACGAGCGATGGCCCGGTCTGCATCCACGGACCACGACACGACTGTTCGTCATCGGCGTCGTCTTTCTCGGGCTGTTCGTCCAGTTCCGCGAGCCGCTTGCGACGCTTTCGGGACTGCTCCTCGATGGGGTCTCCGGTCGGGAACTGACGCTCGCGCTCCTCGCGTTGCTCTCGGCGCTCGTTCCCCTCCTCGTCGCCACCGCGCTCGCGGACGCGCTCTACGACCGGTTTGGGTGAATCAGTCGTCGGCCGGCGTCTCCAGTCGTCGCGGCTCGCCGTCGAGTCGCGCTTCGACGCCCGTGATCAACCCATCGGCGCTGACGACGCGCGTGCGCTCGAAATCCGGACCGAACTCGTCGGCGACCGCTTCGACGACGACCAACCGGGTGGCGCTCTCGGCGAGCGCGCGATTCGTCTCGTCCGTGCCGGCGAGCACGGTGCAGTCGGCCGCCCGTACCGATTCGGCGACTTCTCGGCGAGTAGCGGCGTCGACCGGCGCGAACGGCGCTGTCGAAACGGTCTCGACGCCATGTGCGCGGGCGGTGTCGAGTGCTGCATCACCGTCCGGCAGGACGCCCGCCGAGACCGAAAACCCGGCTTCGGCGAGCACCACGATGGCGTGGGCGGCGGTACGACCGGTGCCGAGCACGTGAACGCGCGCGTCGCGCTCCGGGGGACTGCTCGTGACCGTGACGTCGGGGGTGGCGGTGACGGGATGGGTCGTCACCACCGCTTCCGTCCCGAAGGCGCGCTTGACGCGCTCTTCGGCGAGCACCGATTCGGGCGTGCCGGCTGCGAGGAGTTCGCCGTCGGCGACGAGCGCGAGTCGGTCACAGAAGCGCGCGGCCAGCGAGAGGTCGTGAATCGCACAGAGCGCCGCCCGCCCCTCGGCGACGAACTCCCGAACGAGCGAGAGAATCCGTACCTGATGGTCGATGTCGAGGCTGGCGGTCGGTTCGTCGAGCAGGAGGGCGTCGGGATTCTGACAGAGTGCCCGCGCCACCACGACGCGCTGGCGCTCGCCGCCGCTGACCTCGTCGATGGTCCGGTCGGCGAAGCGCGCGACGTCGGTGCGTTCCATCGCGCGCTCGGTGTGGTCGCGGTCGATCTCCGAAACGCGCTCGAAGCGCGAGCGGTAGGGGGTCCGGCCCATCGCCACCACCTCGCGGACGGGGAAGGCAAACGAGAGGCTCGTCTCCTGTGGGACCGTCGCCACCCGGCGGGCGAGGGCGCGCGCTGAAAGGGTGGTCGTATCGTCGCCACCGACCGTGACGTGGCCCGCGGTCGGTTCGAGAACGCCGTTGATGGTGCCCAAGAGCGTGCTCTTGCCCGCACCGTTCGGCCCGACCAGCCCGACGAGTTCGCTCCGCTCGACGTCGAGAGTCACGTCGTCGAGCGCCTGCACGCCGCCGAAGTTCACGGAGAGGTCTTGTATAGAGATCACAGCGCGTGCACCTCCCGGCGGCGAAGCAGGTAGAGGAAGAAGGGCGCGCCGACCGCCGCCGTCACGATTCCCACGGGGAGTTCGGCGGGTCCCGACCGGGCGAGCGTGTCGGCGGCGACGAGGAAGACGCCGCCCGCGAGCGCGCTCGTCGGGAGCAGGATACGATGATCGGGACCGACGAGCAGGCGCATCACGTGGGGGACGACGAGTCCGACGAAGCCGATGACGCCCGAGACGGCGACGGCGGCGGCGGTCAGCACACTCGAGAGGGCCAACAGGATGCGCTTGCTGTGCTCGACCTCGATGCCGAGCGAGTGAGCCTCGTTCTCACCCAGTAGTAGGACGTTGAGGTCGCGCGCGTAGGCGGCGAGCACGGCGAACACGACCAGCGCGACCGGCAGCGTCGTGACGACGTCGCCCCAACTCGCGTTGTGGAGGTGGCCCATCAGCCAGAACGTCACCCGTTTGAGGCTCTCGCCGGCGTTGACGAGCAGATAGGAGATGACGGCCCCCAGAAACGTCTGGATCGCGACACCTGCAAGAAGGAGGGTTGCGACTGGCGTCTTCCCACTCTCGGTGGCGATGAGATACACCCCGAAGGCCGCGACGAGCGCGCCGGCGAAGGCCGCGCCCTGGAGACCGAGCGCGAACGGCACGGTAATCGGAAGGACGATCCACGCGACCGCGCCCGTGGCCGCCCCCGTCGAGACGCCGATGATGGAGGGGTCAGCCATCGGATTGCGGAAAAATCCCTGCATCACCGTCCCAGAAGCGCCGAGGGCAAAGCCGACGACCGCCGCGAGCGCGATGCGCGGCAGGCGGATCTCCATGACGATGGTACGTGCGGTCGCGGGAACCGTGAACGAAAGCGAGGGCAGGGCATCGAGAATCACCCGCGCCACGACCTCGTATCGGATGCCGACCGGCCCAAGCGTCGCGCTCCCGAGGACCGTCACGACGAGCGCGAGCGACAGGCCGGCCGACCACGCGAGCGTGCGCGAGCCGGTGGTTCTGGGGGCGTCCGTTCTCGTAACTGTGGACGCCTCGCTGTCCATGACACCAACTGCGATTGGGTTAGATAAATATTTATTGCATAGGGTCGCACGGCCGGTATGTTCACGAAGGCTGCGAGCGCGGCGATGGTACTGCTGGTCGTGGTCGCCGGCGTCGGGCCGGCTGCGGCGACGGCCGAGATGGGTTCCCAGCCCGCACAGACCGCGGACTGTTCGTTCCCGGTGACGGCGACCGACGCCACGGGAACCGAAGTGACCGTTGAGGACGAACCACAGAAGGTGGTCGCGCTCGGGGCGAGCACCGCACAGACGCTGTGGGACATCGGTGCGAAGGAGAAGGTCGTCGGGATACCGGTCAATCCCACCACGGCGTACCTGAACGGGTCGACCGAGCGGACGGACATCTATCAGGCCGACGAGTTCTCCGTGGCCACCGAGGAGGTCGTGGGTCTCGAACCCGACCTCGTGCTCGCACCGAGCGTCATCCCAAACGAGTCGGTCGCAGCGCTGCGCGATGCGGGACTCACAGTATATAAATTCGAGTTCGGCAATTCGCTGTCGGGTATCTACGAGAAGACCAATCAGACGGGTAAACTCGTCGGCGCGTGTGAGGGCGCGCGCGAGACGGTCGAAGCGACCAAGACACGTGTGAACGCCATCGAACAGGCCATCGAGGGCGAGGAGCGCCCCAGTGTGCTCTACGCACAGGGTGGCGGCTTCGTCGCCGGTAATGGCACGTTCATTCACGAGATCATCGAGGCCGCGGGCGGCGAGAATCTCGCGGCGGACGTCGGCATCGAGGGCTACGAGCGAATCAGCAACGAGACCGTCGCCGCGCAGGACCCCGACTGGATCATCGCCTCCGACGCCTCGCTCGTCCCCGCGGGCGAACCGTACGCGAGCACGACGGCACTGCGGGAGGATCAGGTTATCGCGCTCAACACGACGCTGCTCAGCCAGCCCGCACCCAGAGTCGTGATTCCGATGACCGAAATCGCCCGCAATCTCCATCCCGAAGCGATGCAGCGGGCGAATCTGAGCAACACGACCACCATTGAACAAGTTGTGGAGGACAACAGTAGCAACGCGAGCGCCACGAGCGCCGAAACCGGTACCGCAGTCGCAACCGACGGTGGGACGCCCGCTGACGAACCCACTGCCGACGAAACCGAACGCGACGAGAACACCGTCGATAACGCCGGCAGCGGGGCAACCGGCGAGACGACTGGCACCGCGACGGGCGGAACCGAGACGAGTTCGGGTAGCGGTCCCGGCTTCGGGGTCTGGGCGGCGGTCGTTGCACTCCTCGGCGCGGCGCTGCTCGCCCGGCGGACGTAGGGGCGTGTAGCAAGCGGTTTATCCGCCGGGCGGCGAACTCGAGATATGGTCGAGAACGTCATCTGGCCGGCCTACCTCGACGCCGAGTTGAGCCGCAACGAGGGCCGGCGCGTGCCCCGCACCGTCGCCGTCCCGGAGCCGACCGTCGACGAGATCGCGCGCGCGGCCGGACAGGTCGGCTACGATGTCGCCATCGAACGCGAGAAGACGTATCCGCGCGAGTATTCCCCACGGGGTCGGGTGCTCGTCAAGGACGCCGACGACGACGGCAAATCCGACCTCCTCCAGGCCATCGCGGCCTACGTCAGCGCGATCCGGGAATGAAACGCGCCGGCGAGGTCGTCGGCGTCGCACAGGGGATGGCCATCGTGCGCACGCCCGACGAGAGCCATCCCACCATCGGGACGCGACTGCTCGAACAGGACCTCTCGACCGCGGGGCAGGTGGTCGACGTGTTCGGTCCCGTCGAGCGGCCGTTTCTCGCCGTCGACACCACGAACGGCCCGGCGGCGCTGCTCGGCGCACGCCTGTACAGCGACTGATTCGTTCTCACCAGCGCCAGCGCCCGGAGTCGCCCGAAGAATCGAGTAGGTTCGGGGACTCGAGCGGTTCGCCGTCGGGGTCGAGATGGCCCGAGCGCCCGGCGAGGACGACGTTGACGACCGCGCCGAAGAGGAGGACCGAACAGCTGTAGTACAGCCAGATGAGCACGAGCAGGACCCCGCCGACGACGCCGTAGGCGGCGTACTGGCCGGCGTAGGCGACGTAGAACTGGAAGACGAACTCCGTGACCGTCCAGCCGAGTGCGGCGAGCACAGTACCGGGAACGACTTCGAGCAGCGAGAGGTCGACGTCGGGCACGAAGTAATACAGAGGGAGGAAGGCCACGAAGAGACCGACGACCAGTAGGGGCGCGCTGAAGCGCTCAACGGATGGAAAGAGCGGGACGAGTGCGAGCACGCCGCCGGTGAGCACGATCGCGCCGACCGCGAGACCAACTGCCGCGAGGACGATGACTGCGTCCCGGAGCTGTTTGGGCAACGATTTGGCTTCACGCACGCCGTAGACCGCGTCGAAAGCGATGTCGAGGCCGCGAAAGAGCTTGAGCGCACTCCAGAGCAGGGTGAGCAGCCCGAGCGCCGAGGCTCCCGTCTGGCCGGACGGGTCGGTGAGCACGTCGGCGAGCACCTCGCGCGCGCTGTCGGTGAGTACCGATTCGAGCAGGCTCGTGACCTGCTGGGCGAACGCCTCGCCGCCGACGACCGAGGCGGTGATGAACGCGAGGATAAAGAGTGGGATCAGCGAGAGGAAGGCGTAGAAGGCGAGGCTGCCCGCCATGAAGGTGAGGTGGTTTTCGGTCGTTTCGGCGACCATCGCCCGGAGGATGGCGACCGGTCGCGACGAGCGGAAACTCATAGAGGGGTTTCCCGAACGAGGGGACGCGAACGCCTAACTCTTCGCCTTCGTCGACAACGAAACCCCGAAGGCCGCGCCCCAAATTGAGGACGCATGCACCAGCGCACGCGGGTGGGCGCGGCCGGCGCGGCCACGGTCGTCGTCTTTCTTCTGGTCCAACTCGGCGCGGTCGCGCTCGCCGGTCCCTTCGAGAGCGCCGGCTATCGCGCCGTCGAGAATCCCTCGAACCCGGCCAACAGCATCGCCTACGTGGGCGCGATCCTCGTGGCGACCGCGGGGATGCTTGCGGTCATCAAGTTCGGCGTCGAGTGGCTCCTCCGCGGGTTCGTCATCCTCTCGAGTGGACTCATCTCGCTGTACGTCTTTTCGGTGCTCGCGCCTCCCGTTCTCATCACCGTCGGTGGCGTCGCTTTCAACCCACTGGCGGTCGGCCCGGCCGCGCTGCTCGCGCTCGCCCTACTGGTCTATCCCGAGTGGTACGTCATCGACGCCGCCGGCGTCGTCATGGGCGCTGGCGCGGCCGGGATTTTCGGCATCAGTTTCGGTCTCCTCCCCGCAATCGTCCTCCTCGCCGTGCTCGCCATCTACGACGCCATCTCCGTCTACGGCACCGAGCACATGCTCACGCTCGCCGACGGCGTGATGGATCTCAAATTGCCCGTGGTGCTGGTGATTCCGCTCACCCTCTCCTACTCGTTTCTCGACGATACGCCGGCGACCGAGGGAAGCGAGGCCGACGAACCGGTCGAAGCCGACGGCGGTAGTGGAGCGGGGGACAACGGCGAGACGAGCACCGACCGACCCGACGCCGCCGAGCGGGACGTCTTCTTCGTCGGACTGGGTGACGCGGTGATGCCGGCCGTGTTGGTCGCGAGCGCCGCCGTCTTCGCACCCGCTGACTCCCTCGTTCAGGGATTCGCGCTCTCGTTGCCGGCGCTCACGGCGATGATCGGCACCGTCTGCGGTCTCGTTGTCCTCCTGTGGCTCGTCATGAAGGGTCGCGCCCACGCCGGTCTTCCACTGCTCAATGGTGGCGCAATCGGTGGCTATCTCCTCGGCGCGCTCGCCTCGGGGATTTCGTTGGTGAACGCGCTCGGACTCGGGCCGTATCTTTGAATCGGCTCCTCAGCCTACTCGCCCGGCGGGTAGGCGTCCTGCCACGGACGGACGCGTTCGAGCGCCGCGCTCGCGGCGAGCACCGTCTCCTCGGCGTGTCGGCGACCGACGATCTGGAGTCCGACTGGCAGCCCATCGACGAATCCTGCGGGTATCGACGCGACCGGATGGCCGGTGAGATTGAACGGCCACGTGAGACACCAATCCACTACTGGATTGGCGACCGATTCGCCGTCGATCTCTGCGGGCCCATCCCGACCGTGCGCGAACGGCGGGACTGCGGCGGTCGCGCTCACGAGCAGGTCGTGATCGGCGAAAACCGACTCGACGGCGTCGTAGAAGGCGGTTCGTGGACGGTCGGCCCGTTTGTAGCCGAGCGCATCGGAGTCCTCGCCGATAGAGACCAAGGTCGCCGTCGAGGACATGAGTTTCTCGCGATCGCCCTCGTCGATTTTCCCGTCGGCTTCGAGACCGTCGACTAGCGCGGCGAACAGGACAGTAGTTTGTTGGGTGAACGCATATCGGAGATCCGATAGGGAACCCTCGTAGGGTGGATCAGTCTGTTCGACAGTTTCAACGACACCCACGAGGTCCTCGGTCGCGTCGTCGAGCACATCGCGGACGCGCTCGGCGACGTCGAACAGCCCGAGGTCGGGGCTGTACGCCACACTCAGTTCGTCGGTCGACCGCTCCGTGGCCGCGCGGTAGCTGGTGTCGGATGCGGGCAGGCTGTGCGGGTCGCTCGGGTGCGGACCGGAAAAGACGTCGAGCGCGAGCGCGGCGTCCTCGACCGTGCGCGCGAGCGGGCCGGTGCTCGAAAACGGTGTCGCCATGCCGAACGCATCCGGACGAAGGGCGTTCGGTACCCGCCCGAAGGATGGTTTGATGCCGTAGACGCCACAGCAGGCGGCCGGAATCCGAATCGAACCGCCAGTATCGGAGCCCTGTGCGAACGCCGCCAGCCCGTCGGCGACCGCCGCCGCGCTCCCGCCCGACGAACCCCCTGAGGTTCGCTCGGGGTCGAACGGTGTCCCCGTCCGTCCATGCAGCGGGTTCTCGGTGACGAGTTTGTGCCCGAACTCAGGAGCGTTGGTCGTTCCGAGGACGATCGCGCCGGCCGCTTCGAGCCGTTCAGTGGCGACCGCACTTTCTTCGGGAATGAACTCGCCGACGGCCGCCGATCCCATCGTCGCCGGGACGCCAGCCTTGAACCCGAACAGATCCTTGAGCGCGACCGGTACGCCCGCGAGCGGGCCGGGATCCTCGCCACGGTCTATCGCCGCTTCGATCTCCCGTGCGCGCTCGCGTGCGTCCTTTTCGATGACCGTAACGTAGGCGTTCGTCAGGTCGTTGCGCGCGGCGATGCGCTCCAGATAGGCATCCACGACGGTGACCGGCGACCGTTCCCCATCTCGAATCTCCCCTGCGAGCCTTGCCGCCGACGCGAACGGAATCTCGGCCATATCGATTCCTCTCGTGCGGGTGTGTTGGCTCTTTCCCCGCGAATCGACGGGTGTTCACTCCCCGGTGAGCGCCTCGCTCGCGGGCGCGAACTCGATTTCGGTCCCCAAATTCTGCTTGCGCGCCTTCTCGTAGAGCATGTGGGCGGCGGCGACGGTCTCGATGCCGGTTCCTCCCGAGTCGAAGACCGTGATTTCGTCGTCCGATTCGCGGCCCGCTACCTCGCCCGCAACGACATTCCCGAGTTCGCCGTGGATGTCGTCTTCGCTCACGACACCCTCCTCGACGGCGTTGATGAACGAGCCGGCGTCGTCCATGACGCGCTCGCGCAGGTCGGGGACGTACGTCGCGCGCTCGATGGTTCTCGCGTCGAGTTCGTGCTTTTCGGGATGGTACTGGCCCATCGCGGTCACGTGGGTACCGTCTTCGAGCACCTCGCCGTCGAAGACTGGTTCGGAGCTATTCGTGGCGGTGATGACCACGTCCGCACCCTCGACGGCGGCGGCGCTCGAAGCGACGGCCGCGACGCCCGCATCGAGGGTCTTGTTCATCGACGCGGCGAAGCTCTCGCGGTGCTCGGCGGTCGGCGAGTAGATGCTGACGGTCTCGAACTCCCGCACCGTCGCCGCAGCCCGAAGCTGGCCCCGTGCCTGCGCGCCGCTGCCGATGACTGCGAGCGTCGCCGCGTCCTCGCGTGCGAGTGCATCGACGCCGACCGCACCCGTCGCACCCGTCTTGAAGGGGTTCAGGCTCGCGCCGTCGAGCAGCGCGAGCGGCCGTCCGGACTGCGAATCGAACAGCGGGAGTATGAAGTGGGCGTCTTCGGCACCGAAACCCGCTGCATACGTGTACCCGCCCATCGCGCCCGTCTCGGGGAGGATGGCGCTGTAGCCCGTGAGCATTCCTGGAGGGTTCTCGTTCGTGAGCTTCGTTCGCGGGGCCGCGGGTGCGCCCTGCCCGCGCTGGCGATAGCCCTCACGGACCGCCTCGATGTACTCTTCGGGGGTTGCGAGTCCGGCACACTCCGCACTCGTCAGAAACAGCGTTCCGTCGGTGGCATCGGCCATACTCGAAGAAGGTGGGGCGAGCGCTTATGACTGGTGGCTCGCGGGAGAAGAGAAACGGGAGTGAGGCAATCAGTCGGCGGAGTTGAATTTCTGGGGTTCGGGACACGGCGCGGGCGTCGCGCCGGGCGACCTGACGAACATGCCGTGACCGATGAGCGCGACCGCGACCGCGGCCGCGAACGGGACGGCGAGAGTAAGCGAGACGCCGAGCACGGCGAGAACGGTGGTGATGCCGCCCAGGGCGAGCGGGATGAGACCGAGCACGAGATCGTAGTAGTGAGCCATTATACACCATTGTATGGGAGTGCTACTGATAAGTGTTTCCCATAGGTGGGGTGTGGGCGAGGGATATCGACGCGACTATTCACTGAATGCTTATCTATAAGTTATGGATGGGCAACTACGCCTACGGACGCTCTACACCCAAAAATACCGATAGAACGGTCACGATATCGGACAGCGATCGCGTCGGAACGCACGACCGTTGGGAGCGCACGTCCCGTTCGAGCGCCTCTCAGGCGCGCCCGAGATAGCCGACGGCCGCGCGCCACGGCACGAGCAGGGCGAGACCGACGCCGAGCGAGACGAGCATGAACGTCACCGCGAAGTCACCGTGAAAGATGGCAGTGGCGCGCAGCGCCTGTCCGACGAGCACCGCGCCGACCCACGCGAGCGCGGTCCGGGTGACGGCGTTTCGGAGCGACCGATAGATCTCCGGTGCGTACACGCCGGCGGGCACGGACGCGACCGCCCAGCCGATGAGAAACGGGAGTGCGGTGCCGACGACCCGCCCCGGTTGGGCGAGGAGATCGTAGCCGTGCTGGAGTTCGCCGAGGGCGACGAAGAGGACTATCAGCGCCACGTCACCGAGGGCGACGGCGAGCGTCCGCGGCGAGGCGTCGACGTGCGTCCGGAGCGAAGCGACGGCACTCATGGCCTCCCATCGGTACGCGAGCGGTATGTACGAATCGTTTCAGCGCTTGACGCCCGCGACGGTGAAGCCAAAGCCGCGGGCCGGAATCGCCGCATCTAATCCGGTGCGCTCGACCGCTCCGGCGAGTTCCTCTGGGGTGAAAAACTCTGAATCGAACCCCACGAGATGCTCGCCGGCGGCCAGCGCCTGCCCGCGCACGGTCGCACGGTCGAACTCCCGGCAGACGAACACGCCGCCCGGGCGAAGGACCCGCTCGGCCTCGGCGAGCGCCCCCGCTTGGTCGGCGACGTGATGGAGCGCATCGACGACGACGACCGCGTCCACGCTATCGTCGGCGACCGGCAGCGCCGCACCGTCGCCGCGAACACAGTCGAGTCCGACCCGTCGTGCCTCGGCAAGCATCCCCGCCGCGGCGTCGATGACCACCCGTTCGGGACTGTCGAGAACCCGCGCCGCGCGTCCCGTGCCGCCGCCGACGTCGAGAACCCGTTCGATATCGCGGTCGGCGAGGGCGAGTCCCGCCCGGAGCGCGCGCTCGTTGGTCGCGGGCGAGAACCGCTCGTAGTAGCGCGCGAACCGCTCGAAGAGCGCGACGTCCCCCGGCGCGTGCATGAGCGCTCTCGTGGCGGGCAGGATTTAAATCGTCCGGCGCAGCGCCTATGCCGATTCGCCGTCGACGAGTGGTATGGAGTACGCGCTCGATGGCTGGCCGGCTGACGAGCCGACTCTGCGCCTCGACTATCACGACTTCGCCTACGCCGGGAAGTTCGTAATGTCCTCGACCGGCAAGGCCGTCGTCCGCGACCCGCGTGAAGCGACCGACGGCGAGTGGGACGACGAGATCGTCGCGGCGCTGGCGTTCAACGCGGACCGCACCGACCCCGATACCCTCTGGTTTCGCTACATCACCGTGCGCGCCGACCGCCGCGGCGAGGCTCTCGGTCCGCGCCTCGCGATGTTCACGTCCGAAAAAGCGCTCGCCCGTGGCTACGAACGCCTCCGCATCGCCGTCAACAATCCCTTCGCCTACGAAGCCCTCTACAAGGCTGGATTCGGCTACACGGGCCGAGAGACCGGTCTCGCCGAACTCGTCCTCGAACGCCCCGACGAGCGCTCACGGGCGGCCTATCAGGCGGGTCTCGACATCTATCGCGAGCGCGATCTCACCGACGGCGAGAACGAGTTCTTGGAGATGCGAAGCGACGTCGACCCGCCATCGGTGCTCGCTGCGCCGGAATGATCGTTTATTCTTGATCGAGGACGACCAACCATGCGTAGTCGGGGGATTCAAGCGCCATTCCCGCTTACGGAGAGCAATGGGAAACGCAGACCTCCGCCAGCTCGCGGCCATCGAGCCGATCGAGTTTTCCGAACTCGCCGGCGCGACGGTGGCCATCGACGCGCACAACTGGCTCTATCGGTATCTCACGACCACAGTCAAGTGGACCAGCGATGCAGTCTATACGACCGCCGCGGGTAAGGAGGTCGCCAACCTCATCGGCGTCGTGCAGGGCCTGCCGAAGTTCTTCGAACACGATATCGTACCCATAATGGTCTTCGACGGCGGCGTCACCGACCTGAAGACCGACGAGGTCGAGCGCCGGCGCGAACAGAAGGAGAAAGCAGAGGAACGGGCCGCCGAGGCACGGGCGGCGGGCGACGCCATCGAGGCTGCTCGGCTCGAATCGCGCACCCAGCGCCTGACCGGCACGATTCACGAGACGACGCGCGAACTGCTCGACCTCCTCGACGTCCCGGTGGTGGAAGCGCCCGCCGAGGGCGAGGCGCAGGCCGCCCACATGGCCCGCTCCAATACTGTGGACTACGCCGGCAGCGAGGACTACGATACCCTGTTGTTCGGCGCACCGCACACGCTTCGGGACCTCACGAGCAAGGGCGACCCCGAGTGCATGGATTTCGAGGCGACCCTCGACGAACACGGTCTCACGTGGGAGCAACTCGTCGACGTGGGCATCCTCTGCGGGACGGACTTCAACGACGGCGTGTCGGGCATCGGGCCGAAGACGGCGGTCAAATCGATCGGCGAGCACGGCGACCTCTGGGCGGCGCTCGAAGCCGAGGACGCCTACATCGAGAACGCCGACCTCGTCCGCGAGCTGTTTTTGAACCCGGACGTCACCGACGCCGATTTCGATCCCGAGATCGAGCCGGATCTCGACGCCGCCCGCGCGTACGTCACCGATGAGTGGGAGATTCCCGAAGGCGAGGTCGAGCGCGGGTTCGAGCGCATCGAGGACGCGACCGTGCAGTCGGGTCTCGACCGCTGGACGTGAGGGTTTTACCGCCGGCCCGTCCCCATCGAGTATGGACACCGCAGACGTCGAACGACTCATCGAATCCGGCATCGAGGACGCGGAGGCGACCGTCACCCAGCCGCGCGGCGAGGACGACGACCATCTCGCCGCCGTGGTCGTCGCCCCGGCCTTCGAGGACGAGACCATCGTGAACCAGCACCAACTGGTGTACGACGCCCTCGGCGAGCACATGACGACGGACATCCACGCGCTCGAACTCAAAACGTATACGCCCGACGAATACACCACCCGAGAGTAAGCGAGAACGCCGCCGGTTCCCGTGGGTTTTATCCACCCCCACCCGAACCGGGCGTGCATGAGCGACGATTACCGAACCGAATCCGATAGTCTCGGCGAGATGGAGGTCCCGGCGGAGGCTTACTGGGGCGCACAGACCCAGCGCGCCGTCGAGAACTTCCCCATCTCGGGGATCACCTTCGACCGGCGGTTCATCCGCGCGCTCGGCACCGTCAAGAAGGCCGCCGCACGAGCCAACCGCGACCTCGACCTCATCGAGGAGGCGACCGCCGACGCCATCATCGACGCCGCAGAGGAGGTCATCAACGGCGAACACGACGACCAGTTCCCCGTCGACGTCTTTCAAACCGGGTCGGGCACCTCGACGAACATGAACGCCAACGAGGTCATCGCCAACCGCGCGAGCGAGATTCGGGGTGGCGAGGTCGGTTCCGATACTGTCCACCCGAACGACGACGTGAACTTCGGCCAGTCCTCGAACGACGTGATTCCGACCGCGATGCACGTCGCCACGCTCGAAGCGATCCAGCGCGACCTCGTGCCCGCGCTCGAAACCCTGCGGGCGGCGCTGGGCGAGAAGGAAGCCGAGTTCGACACGGTGGTGAAGACGGGTCGGACCCATCTCCAGGACGCGACGCCCGTGCGACTCGGCCAGGAGTTCGGCGGCTACCGCACCCAGATCGACAAGGGCATTTCGCGGGTGAGTCGAACCACTCGCAACCTCTCGGAACTCGCCCTCGGTGGCACGGCGGTGGGCACGGGATTGAACACCCATCCGGAGTTCCCCGAACTCGCCGCCGAGTACATCTCCAGCGAAACTGGATTACCATTCGAGGAGGCGACCGACCACTTCGAGGCCCAGGCCGCCCACGACGCGATGGCCGAGGCCCACGGCGCGCTCCGTACGGTGTCAGGGTCGATGCACAAGATCGCCAACGACCTCCGATTGCTCGCGTCGGGCCCCAGAAACGGCATCGGCGAGATCGACCAACCCGAAAACCAGCCGGGGTCGTCGATCATGCCGGGCAAGATCAACCCCGTCGTCGCCGAGGCCGTGAATCAAGTCCACGTCCAGGTCGTCGGCAATGACGCCGCCGTCGCGACCGGCGCGGAGAACGGCCAGATCGATCTCAATCTTTACAAGCCGGTCATCGCCCACAACACGCTCCAATCGATCGAGCTGCTCACGAACGCGAGCGAGGCGTTCGCCGAGAAGTTCGTCGACAACCTCGAAGCCAACCGCGAGCGCTGCGAGGACCAGGTCGAACGGAGCATGGCGCTCGCCACCGCCTTGAACGCTCACATCGGCTACGACGATGCGAGCACGATCGCCAAGGACGCCCTGAAGCAGGACAAGACGGTCCGCGAGATCGTCGTCGAGGAGGGCTATCTCGACGAGGGCGAAGCCGACGATGTCCTCGACGCGCGCGCGATGACCGAACGCGGGATTCCGGGCCGCGAGGAGTAGCTCAGTTCGGCGTGAACTCGCCGGCGAAGACGATTTTGTTCAGTTCCTTTCGCTGATTCGGCTGTTCGTCGTCGGGTGCGTCGTCCTCATCGTGAACCCCGATGGCCGCCATCGCCTCGACGTCGTACTCGTCGGTGAGGGCGAACAGTTCGCGCGCACCGTCGTAGTCGAATCCCTGCATGCCGTGAACGACGAGTCCGCGGCGCGCCCCTTCGAGTGCGAGGTTTTCGAAGGCCGCGCCGGTGTCGAACGAGTGGGTCGGTGCAGGCTCGTCGTTGTGGTCGAAGGTCGTCTTCGAGAGCACGACCACGAGCGCCGCGGCGTCGCTCGCCCACTCGCGATTGCCCTCGGCGAGCAGGTCTTCGAAATCGTCCCACTGGTCGTGGTCGGGCGTGGCGTAGACGAACCGCCAGTGTTGATTGTTGTAGGAGGATGGCGCCCAGCGGGCGGCCTCGAACAGCGAGAGCAGTTCGTCTTCGTCCAGTTGTGCGCCGGTCATCGTCCGTGGCGACCAGCGGTTGACGAACAGCGGATCGATGTCGTGGTTCGGGTCGCGGTGTTCGTCGACTTCGGTCCGGAGACCGTCGCTCGTCGAGCCATCGCCGGCGGTGGTGGGGTCGCTCGTTCGGTCCATTGTATCGGCCGAGTGTAGCCGTCTCGGACGGACAAACCCACCGATGTCGATCCGTAACTTGAGGGACGGAGTCGAGGTGCCGGCGCGGAGGCCGGCGGTTTATGTGGGGTGCGGTCGGTGTTCGACGCATGGAACGGCTCGATGGGCGGGTCAGACTCGTCTGGCTCGTGAGTGCACTCGTCGCCGCGCTCGTCGCCGGCGCGCTCGCGGGCGCGGCCGACCGCTTCGTGCTCGAAATCGGTCTCTGGGTCGCCCCAGTAGTATTCGTCGTCCTCGCCGCTCTCGGCGCGGGCTACGAACTCGCGCGCTATCGCGTCTGGCGCTTCGCCCTCGAAGACGACGCCGTCGTGCTCGAACGCGGCGTCCTCACCCGCGTGACCTCCGTCGTCCCATTTGTACGAGTCCAACACGTCGACACCCAGCGCGGGCCGATCGAGCGCCTCGTCGGACTGTCGAGCGTCGTGGTCTACACCGCCGGCTCGCGCGGCGCTGACGTGACGATTCCCGGCCTGACGCCCGAGCGTGCCGACGCCATCCGACAGGACCTTCGCCGACTCGCCATCGAGAGCGAACCGGGCGACCCGGAGGACGCGGTGTGAAGCTCCATCCCCTCTCGCTTGCCCTTCGGGCGCTGCCTCGGGGCGTGCAGATCGGTTCGTTCGGCTTCTTCGTCGTCTCCATCGCTTCCTCGCTGGTCTCGATACCGGGCTTTTTCCCCGTGCTCGTCGCGGCGACCGTCGGTGGCTTTCTCGTGGGTGTGGGCTACGAGACGCTCTACTACCGCCGCTTCGCGTACGACCTCACGACGGACACGCTCGACATCGGCTCGGGTGTGTTCTCGCGGCGCGAGCGCGAGATCCCCATCAGACGGATTCAGAACGTCGACATTTCACGGGGTATCATCCAGCGCGCACTCGCCATCGCGGCCGTTGGTATCGAGACCGCCGGCGGCGGCGAGACCGAGGCCAGCCTCCGCTACGTGAGCTACGAGGAGGCAAAGCGCCTGCAGCGGGGCATCCAGCGGCGCAAACGCGGTGAAACGGACGAACCGGCCACCGGCGAACGCGACGAACAGGCCGAACTTCTGTTCGAACTCACGCCACGAAATCTCGTGATTCTGGGGCTGGTCGCGCCGGACCTCCGTGCACTCCTGCCGGTGCTTTTCTTCGCCGTTCCCACCCTCGGCATCTCGATTCCCGACCTGCTCGCCGAGAGCGGTGCGGTCAGCGTCGGGCCGCAGGGCGCGGCGCTCGCGCTCGTCTCGTGGGCCGCCACCGCCGCCGTGACCGCCGCGCGCTACTACGACTTCCGGCTGACTCGCTCCGGGGACGAACTCCGCTACGAACGGGGCCTGCTCTCGCGCTACGACGGCTCGATTCCGCTCGACAAGGTCCAACAGATAGACATCCGGGAGAACGTCCTGATGCGCCGGCTCGGCTACGGCTCGCTCGCCGTCGAGACCGCCGGCTACACGCCCGGCGAGGGACCGTCTGGCGGTTCGGAGGCCGCGATTCCGCTGGCCGAGCGCGGGCGTGTGCTCGCGTTCGCGCGCTCGCTCGACGGGTTCGACTTCGGCGAGCCGGAGTTTTCGCGCCCGCCCCGCAGAGCGCGCCGGCGCTACGCCGTCCGCTACGCGCTCGCTATCGCGTTCATCGGGGCTATGCTGTTCGCCGCGAACGCCACCATCGGGATACCGTTACTCCGATTCTGGTATCTTCCGCTCGCCGGACTCCTGTTCGTGCCGTTCGCCGCCCACTACAAGTGGCGCAATCGTGGCTACGCGGCGGGAGCCGAACACGTCCTGACGCGCAACGGATTCTGGCGGCGATCCACCGCCGTCGTGCCCGCCTATCGCGTCCAGACGGTGATCCAAACCGCGACGCCGTTCCAGCGCTGGCGCGACCTCGCCACGGTGGCCATCGACACCGCCGGCTCGCTGTCGGTGACCGATCGGGGCGCACGCGCGGTCGATTTCGACGCGAGCGAGGCGACCGACCTCCGCGAGACGGTGCGACGGCGGCTCGGCGAAAATCTCGCCGTGCGCCGTGGCGCGGGCGAATCGACCAGCGTGCGAGCAGACGCCAGCGACGAGTAACCTCCGACGAGCGACGACTGGACGGACTTTTGTCGCTCCACGCCGCACGGCCACACAATGAGTGCCGAGCACGACACGGACCACGACTACGAGGCGTTGGGGCTGGTCGCCGGGCTGGAGATTCACCAGCAACTCGACACCCGGTCGAAACTGTTCTGTGGCTGTCCGACCGACCGGCGCGAACCGGAGGAATCCACCCATCGCTTCCGGCGGTATCTCCACCCCACGAAGAGCGAACTCGGCGAAATCGACGTCGCGGCGCTCGAAGAGGCGAGTGTCGAGCGTGAGTTCGAGTATCTGGCCTTCGATTCCACCTGTCTCGTGGAGGCCGACGAGGAACCACCGCATCGCATCGACGACGAGGCTATTCATACTATCCTCGAAATCGCCGGCCTGCTCGACATGACGCCCGTTGACGAGGCGCACGTCATGCGTAAAATTGTCGTCGATGGCTCGAATACTTCAGGCTTTCAGCGCTCGGCACGCGTCGCGGGTGACGGCGCAATCAGCACCTCGGAGGGCACGGTCGGTATCGAGGACATGGAACTCGAAGAGGAGAGCGCCGGGCGCGTCGCCGAGACCGATGCGGGAGTGCGCTACGCGCTCGATAGGCTGGGCATCCCGCTGGTCGAAATCGGCACCAAGCCCGACATTCGTTCGCCGGCACAGGCCAAGGAGGCCGCCGAGCGCATCGGCATGCTGTTGCGCTCGACGGGAAAAGTCAAGCGCGGCCTCGGCACCATCCGCCAGGACGTGAACGTCTCCATCGCCGAGGGCGCGCGCGTCGAACTCAAGGGCGTCCAGAGTTTGGACGATATCGACGACATCGTGCGAAACGAGGTCGGCAGGCAGGCCGCACTGCTCGACATTCGCGAGGAACTCGCGGGCAGGAATGCGGGTGTGAGCGAACCGGCGGACGTTTCGGCGGTGTTCGAAGACACCGACAGCGGTCTCGTCGGCGGCGCGCTTTCCGGGGATGGAGTGGCGATGGCCGTCCGGCTGGAAGGGTTCGACGGGCTTGTGGGCCGCGAACTCCAGCCCGACCGCCGTTTGGGCACCGAGTTCGCCGACCACGCGAAACGCCACGGCGTCGGTGGCATCTTCCACACCGACGAGCTGCCGGCCTACGGCGTTACCGAGGACGAGGTCGCGGCGCTGCGCGAGGCGGTCGACGCCGACAGCGAGGCGCGAAGCGCCTCGGACAGTTCGAGCGGGCGAAGCCCGCGAGAAGAGCGCGATGCGGTGGCGATGGTCGCCGCCGACCCCGAGGCTGCGCAGGCAGCCATCGAGGCGGTCGCCGACCGTGCGCGGACGGCCATCGACGGCGTGCCCGAGGAAACCCGCGGGGCGAACGACGACGGCACCACCCGGTATCTCAGACCGCTCCCGGGCGCGGCACGGATGTATCCCGAGACCGACGTTCCACCCGTCGAACTCGACTTCGAGGGTATCGAGACGCCGGAACTCCTCACCGAACGAGTCGAGCGCTACCAGTCCGAACTCGGACTCGATGCCGGACTCGCCGAACAGGTCGCCTATGGCCGGCGGATGGGCCTGTTCGAGACGGCCGTTGAACGCGGCGTCGACCCCACGCTCGCGGCGGGCACAGTGGAAAGCACCGCGACCGAACTCCGACGCGACGGCGTCCCGATCCAAGACGTTGACGACGAGCGCTTTCTCGCCATCTTCGACCTCTATCGGGAGGGCGAGGTGACGAGCGAGGGGCTTCCTGACCTACTCGCGGCGGTCGCCGAGAACCCGGAACTCTCGCCGGCGGAAGCCGCCGAACGCGAGGGACTCGGGAGTGCTGGCGACGACGAGGTGCGCGAGGCCGTCGTCGAAGTGGTCGAGCGAAACGAACAGCAGGTCGAGCAGCAGGGCATGGGCGCGTTCTCGGGGCTGATGGGCGAGTGCATGGGCGCGCTCGGCGGTCGCGCGGAGGGTGACGAGGTGAGCGAACTGCTGCGCGAGGAGATCCAAAAACGGGCTTGACGGCCGCCGAAATCGGCCAGTCGGACGCAAAACGATGTGCTTGTTCCCGTGCGGACCTTCTCGATCCATCGAACCGAGAGAATCTCACGATCTGTCGTATCCGGCGAACGGTGGGCGGACCCCGACCGGACGCACCGTTCTTCGAATGAAACGTGCCGTATGGCTTCGTTGACACCCTCACCCTTATGTGGACATCGTGCCATAGACACACGAGCAACACATGCCAAGTGATACCGAATTGCAGGAAATGTACGGTTGGATGGTGACTGCTCGCCGGTACGAGGAGCGCCTTCAGGAGGAGTATCTGGAGGGCAAGCAGCCGGCGTTCGACATCTCGGCCGGGCCGATTCCGGGCGAGTTGCATCTCGCCGCCGGCCAGGAGGCCGCGGCCGCCGGCGTCTGCGCTCACCTCCGCGACGACGACACCGTGACCGCGCCGCACCGGCCACATCACGTTGCCATCGCCAAGGGCGTCGATCTGGAGCGGATGACCGCCGAAATCTTCGGCCGGCGAACGGGTCTCTGTAAGGGCAAGGGCGGCCACATGCACCTGTTCGACCCGGACGTGAACTTCGCGGGCAGCGGCATCATCGCCGAGGGCTGTCCGCCGGCGGTCGGGGCGGCGCTGGCAGCGAAAAAGCGCGGCGAGGACAGCGTCGCCGTCGCCTATCTCGGCGAGGGGGCCATCAGTCAGGGTGGGTTCCTCGAATCGCTCAACCTCGCGGCCGTCCACGATTTGCCAGTGGTGTTCGTCATCGAGGACAACGACTGGGCCATCAGCATGCCCAAAGAGCGCGTCACCGACGTGAAAAACGGCGCACAGCGTGCCGACGGGTTCGACATGCCCGGCATTCGCGTCGACCACGACGATGCAGTTGCGATTTACGACGCTGCGGGCGAGGCGGTCGGTCGCGCACGCGATGGCAACGGGCCGACGCTGCTCGAAGTGCAGGTCCATCGCCGGATGGGTCATTTCATGGGCGACGCCGAGGGCTACCGCCCCGATGCGGACACCGAGCGCGCGAAACAGCGCGACTCCATCGAACGGATGGAGACCACGTTGCGGAACGAAGGCGTGGACGAGAGTACCATCGACGACATCCGCGACCGGAGCCACGAACGGGTCGAGGGAGCCATCGAGTGGGCGAAAGACCAGCCAGAACCCGACCCGGAGGAGGCCTACGAGGACGTCTTTTCGAACCCGCCGGCGGGGTGGACGCCCACTTCGGAACCCGCTGAACCAGTGGGAGGTGACGACTGATGGCCGAAGCCGACGAAACCGAACAGACCGACGGAGCCGAATCGACCACGGGGCGCGAACTGACGATGAGCCGGGCGATGGTCGACGCCATCGCGGCGGAGATGCGCACGGACGACGACGTATTCGTACTGGGTGAGGACGTCGCCGACTACGGTGGAATTTTCGACAGCACCGAGGGCCTGCTCGATGAGTTCGGCAGGGAGAAGATCATGGACGTGCCGATCAGCGAGACGGGGTTCATCGGAGCCGCCGTCGGGGCCGCACAGGCGGGCATGCGCCCGATTGCGGAACTGATGTTCGTCGATTTCTTCGGCGTCGGCATGGACCAGATCTACAACCAGATGGCGAAGAACACCTACATGAGTGGGGGTTCGGTGAACGTCCCGATGGTGCTCATGACGGCCGTCGGCGGCGCGTACAACGACGCCGCTCAGCACTCACAGACCCTCTATGGGACGTTCGCCCACCTCCCCGGAATGAAGGTGGTGGTTCCTTCGACGGCTTACGACGCCAAGGGGCTGATGCACACGGCGATTCGCGACGACGATCCGGTGGTCTACATGTTTCACAAGCGCCTGATGGGCATCGGCTGGATGCCCGCGCCGGCGGGACCGAAGACCCCCGTCCCCGAAGACGACTACACCATCGAGTTCGGCGAGGCGGACGTCAAGCGCGAGGGCGACGACGTGACCGTGGTGACGCTCGGTCTCCACGTCCACCGGGCGCTCGAAGCCGCCGACGAACTCGACGGGGCGGTCGATACCGAGGTGATCGACCTACGGACGCTGGTGCCGCTCGACACCGAGACGGTCCTCGAATCGGTTCGCAAGACCGGCCGGTTGCTCGTCGTCGACGAGGATTACCACTCGTTCGGTGTCTCGGGCGAAATCATCGCCAGAGCCACGGAGGGTGCGCTCGATGACCTCTCGGCGGTGGGGCGCGTGACGATGCCGGACGCGCCGATTCCGTACGCCCGGCCGCTCGAACAGGAGGTCAATCCGGGAACCGAGGACATCGTGGAGGCGGTTCGTGATCTCGCAGGCACCGCCGACGAATGAGCGACGAGAGCGTGGCGATCGATTCCGAGACGGTCTGGCCCGCCGATTCCGAGGACGTCGACGAGGCGATCGTTGCGAACTGGTTCGTCCGTGAGGGGACAGCGGTGACGGCGGGCGACCCCATCGCCGAGATCCAAATCGAGAAGGTGAGTATCGACGTCCCCGCCCCGGCGACGGGCGAGGTGGCCGCGATACTCGTCGCCGAACAGGCCGAATTTCGCCGCGGAGACGTGCTAGCTCGAATCATCCCCCGATAGGAAGGATGAAATCGGTAGCCCCCGCTCTCGATTCCTTCGACTTTGTCACTCGCTCTCCCTGTCGGGACCGAGAAACGCCGGGCGCAACCCGCCGAAAGCGGGCACCGGAAGCACGCGCTCGGGGGCGACGTTCCGGGAGACCCAGTAGGCGATACCCACGAGTACGACGGCGAAGGCGGCGTCGGTGAGCCAGTGAATCCCGAGATAGAACGTCGAAAACACGATGAGTGCGGCGAGCGCGCCCGCGGTGGCGGCGTACCTCACACCGGCCTTCCGGGCGTAGAGCGCGGCGAGCACCGACAGTCCAGTGTGGAGGCTCGGAAAGGCCTTCACCATCGTGTCGGTGGCGAGCATCCCGGCTCGAATGACCGGACTCACGTCGAAGATGAGCGGCTGGACCGCCACCGCCGGGTAGAGCGCGGGAATTCCGACCGGGACGAAGACGAAGAAGGGGACGGCGAGGAGCACGAGGACGACGTATGCGAGCGCGTAGCGCCGCGCCTCGCGCTCGTCGTGGGCCTTGAGTTTGAAGTAGGTGAACAGTACGATGGTCGGAAAACCCACGAGATACGCGGCGGTAAACAGGAGCGTGAGCGGCTCGTTCGCAACGGATTGAAAGGCCGCGACGACGGGACCCTCGAACTCGTAGACGAGCCACGTGAAGGTTTGCTCGGCGTGAAAACGGTGGGCGACGGTGTTCACACCGTTAGTGACGAGCCACGCGACGCCGAGGTACTTCCAGTCCGTGCGGAGAAACTCTTTGAGGAAGCCCACGGGGTCGAGCCGCGGCAAGAAGACGACCGCGCCGACGCCCATCACGAAGAATGAGGCGAGCGCGACCGACAGCGTGTACGCCGTCGTCGTCGAGACCGCGAGCATCGACGGGGATGGACGGAGACCGCACAAAGCCGTTGTGATTTTCGCCCCATCCCCGTCGCCACCGACGGACGATTTATTAGCCACCGTCGGCTAGCACGGCGCGTGCCCGAGGTGGTGTCGTTGCCCGTGTGGCTGGTCGGAATGGTGCTCGGAGCCGGCTCGCTTCTGCTCATCACCGGCGTGTTCGCCCTCGCCGCGCGGCTGTACCCGACGGTCCCCACCGGCACCGACGGCGAGACCGGCGAGCGAAGCAGCGACGCGAAACGCCACCGGGAAATCCAGAAATACCTCGACACCATCGGCGAGTCGTTCGTCGAGAACCACTCCATCGAGGGCCAGTCGGTCGCGTTCTACCTTCCCGAACGGGACGTCGCCATCACGTTCGACGCGCGGGCGTACTACCGTCTCCGGCGCTCGCCGACCCACCCAGTACTGGTCGAACATGAACTGCCCGGCGTCCATCTCGGCTCGCGGTTGCCCTTCGAGACGCCGGATCTCGACGTGGAGGACGGCGAGATCGACCCTGCGACCGCTGCCTTCGCCGTGCTCGGTCTCCCCTCTGGCGCGAGCGCGCGCGAGGTCACCGCCGCCTACCGCGAGAAGATCAAACGGGTCCACCCCGACCACGGCGGCGACCACGAGGAGTTCCAGCGCGTACGCGAGGCCTACACCACGGCAAGAGAGCACGCCGGCTAGACGGTCGAGACCTCGTAGGCGACGCCCCCGTCGCGCAGCGCGTCGGTCACTTCACCCACGCGGTCGCTCGTGACGACTACCACACAGTCCAACCCGCGACCGGCCGCGTCGGCCGCGACCGCTCCCGCCGCGAACCTCACGGGATCGATATCGACCTCGCGCAGCGCCACGACCGCCTCGACGCCCACCGCCGCCACGAGGTCGGCTCCTTCACAGGCCGCCGCGAGCGCCTCTGGCGAACTCATCTCGCCCGAGCGCACGGGCGGGACCTGCTGGACGGTAACGATACCGGGGTCGAGGTCGATGACGCCCTCGAAGCCCGTGACGCCGACGGCCTCGTGAGCAGCGGCCGCCCCCGTCGCCACGCCCGTCGCCGGTCCCCTATCCCCGGGCGTCGCGTGGAGCAGTCCGTCGGCGAGCGAGAGCGACACCTGTTCGCCCTCGGCGATTTCGGCGGTGGCGATGGCGGCGTCCTCGCCGACACTACCGAGCACGTCATCGGTCACGTGGTCGACGAACCGTCGGAGGTCGGCCGCCGAGCGCAGCAGCCAGTCGACGCCCTCCTCGGTGACGCGATAGCGCGAACGACCCTCCTTCGCGACGAAGCCATCACTACTGAGGTCGCGGATGTACTCGCTGACGGCCTGTGCCGTGACGCCGACGCTGTCGGCGATCTCGCCCTGACTCACCGCCGGCTGGCGCTCGGCGATCTCGGTGAGGATGCGAAAGCGGGTCGCGTCGCGCTTGTCGTCGAGCACGTCGGTCATGGGGGTACTCGGACGGCCGCCATGAAAGTCCTACCGTGACCCGACGACGCGCCCGAGGCTGTCCTCGAAGACGAGCAGCGTGTTGTACAGCGCCGTCCCGAGGAAGCCGACCAGCGAGAACACGAGGGCGGGCGGCAGGCGACCCTGCCCACCGACGGAGACGAGATAGCTCGCGAGGAGGCTGCCGCCGGTGGCGGCGATGTGGACCATCGAGGCGACGGGCGGGCGCTCGCCCTCGGGTTGGTGCTGTTCGGCGAGCAACCCGCCGAAGGCGACGGCCGCGAGCAGCGTCATGGCGACGAGCGCGCCGCCGACGTAAGCCGCGACCCGCACGATGTCGGGCGTCCCGTAGTGAGCGACGAGGATCGCGCCACCACCCCAGATAGTGAGCGTGTAGCCATACGCCTTCGACTCGGCGACGAGGTTGCGCGCGAGTCGCTTCGATGGCTCCATGCGGTGTCCGCACGCGCTAATCGCAAAAACCGTCCGGTCGGCTCGGACCACACGATCATCGGCGAAGTTTATGCTGGCCCGCCGGATAGTCCATCCATGAGCACCGTCGCGGAGTTGTCGATTCCGGCCCCCGAGTTCGCGCTGGCTGCCACGCTCGATGAGTTTCCCCACGTGAAATTCGAAATCGAGCGCGTCGTCGCCCACGAGACCGAGCGCGTCATGCCGTTCGTCTGGGCGACCGGCGAGACCGACCGCGAGAGCCTCGACGAGGCGCTGTCGGCCGACCCGAGCGTCGAAAACTTCACCGAACTCGCGGCCTTCGATGACGAGTGGCTCTACCGGATGGAGTGGGTCGAGGATATCCGCATCGTCCTCCACGTCCTGCTCGACCAGGAGGGTACGGTGCTGAACGCCGACGGCCGCGACGAGCAGTGGCAGCTGCGCATCCTCTTTCCCGACCGCGATTCGCTGTCGGCGACCTACGATTTCTGTCGGGAAGAAAACCTCTCGATGACCGTCGAGCGCATCTACGAACTCGGCGGCGAGAACCGCGACCGCTACGGGCTGACCGAACTCCAGCACGAGACGCTCGTCGCGGCCGTCGAGGCTGGCTACTTCGACATCCCACAGCAGTCGACGCTCGACGACCTGGCCGCCGACCTCGGCATCACCCACCAGGCGCTCTCGGAACGACTCCACCGTGGCCACAAGACGCTCATCGAGAACGCGCTCATCGTCGGTCGGATGGGCCGCTGATTTCCGACTACCGCGAGCCGAGCACCGCGCGGGCGGCCGCGCGACCGCTCTCCATCGCGCCGTGGATCGACGACCAGTTCGTGTAGTCGCCTGCGAGATAGACCTCACCGTCGGGCGCGTCAGTCGTCGGGAGGTCGTGATAGAATCCCGGCGGCTGGGCGAACTGGGCGAAGTCGATGCGGTCGGTGGCGAGGAGCGCGCAGTCGGCGAAGCGCCGCTCGGGATACCACGCCGCGAGCGCCTCGCGCACGCGCTCGGCCAACGCCTCGTCGCTTCGCTCCTGTTCGCCGAGGAAGGTCGCGCTGAGCAGTTCGCGGCCTGCAGGGGCGTACTCGGGGGCCACCGTCGAGAGCGGCGCGACGTGGTTCGGCTCGGTGCCGCCGGCATTCAAAATGAGTTTCCTCTCGGTATCGAGTTGCTGGTGGGTCGGCAGGGAGAAGTACTGTGTCACGCAGCCGCGTGCGTCGGTCGGAATCGACTCGATGCCGGTGAGATCGCGGGCACGCTTCGGGTCGGCGGCGACCACGACCGCATCCGCCGCGCGGGTCTCGTTTCCGATCTCGACGGTCGTCCCGTCGCCGGCTTCGAGCGCTTCGACCTCGCTGTCGAGCGTGATTTCGGCTCCGGCCTCCCGCGCGCTGGCGGCGAGCTGATCGGCGATCGCGCCCATTCCGCCCGCGGGCACGGCGATCGACCCGTCGGCGAGCATCCGGATGGTGTACTGAAACACCGCCGCCGACGTCGAGAGCGACCTGTCGAGCGTGATCCCGCCATAGAAGGGAGCGAAGAACCGCTCGACGAATTGCGTCGAGAACCCTCGATCTTTGAGGAACGATCCGATGGATTCGTCCGCACCCACGAAAACCTCGCTCTCGTCCGTGCCGCCGACCTCGCGCCAGAGTTTCAGCAGGCGGGTCATATCGCCGATCGTCACATTCGCGTTGAACAGCGTCTCAGTCAGCGAGAAGGGGTCTCGTCGCGGGTCCGCGAGCACGCTTCGGGAGCCGGGCCGGGCGAGCGTCGCGCCGGCCGTGAAATAGCGGAGATCGAGGTTTTCGTACCTGAGTTCGCGCCGTGCGGCCGGATACCCAGTAAAGAGCACCTGAAAGCCACGGTCGAGCGTGTAGCCATCCACCCGTCGGCTGCGCACGCGCCCGCCGACCGAGTCGCGTCGCTCGACGAGTTCGACGTCCGCGCCGCCTTCGGCGAGATGTCGGGCCGCGACCAGCCCAGCGAGACCCCCGCCGACGACGATGACCTGTGTCATAGATTCCCTGTGGGGGCCGCCCACAAAACGACTGCGTGACGGCGCTCTGCCTACCCCTGTTCGACCAGTTCTTCGAACGAGACGCCGAAGTGGGCCTCGAACAGCGCGAGCGCGTCGCGTTCGATGGCGCGTGCATCGGCCGTCGCGTCCTCGTCCATCTCGTAGGCACGGCGCGTGAAGTCGAACTGGGCGACATCGGCGACCACGTCGGTCGGGCTATCGCTCTCGTCGGCGAGCGATTCGACGAGCGCACGCGGCAGTTCGAGTTCCGATCGTTCGCCTGCCCCTTCGATGTCGAACGTGATGGTTTCGCCCGCCGTCTCGGTCATACGACCCGATATGCCGGCGACGGCAAACCGCTGGCGGTCCGCCGTGAAGGGAACCGATTAGTCGCTTGCGTCGGTAGTCGGGACATGGAGACGACGGCGGCGTTCGACGGACTCGTCTGTACGGACTGTGGCGAACGGTTCGACCCAACGGCGGTGACCCACGAGTGTTCCGATTGTGGTGGGGTTCTCGACCCGAACTACGAGTACGACCGTATTGACATCGCGCGCGACGACCTCGAAAACCGGCCGTTCGACGGCATGTGGCGCTACGAGGAACTGCTGCCCATCCCTCGTGAATCGGCGGTGACGATGGACGAGGGGACCACCCCGCTCGTCGAGTGTCCGAATCTCGCCGACGAACTCGGCGTCGGACGAGTCCTCATCAAGGACGAGGGCCGCAATCCGACGGGGAGTTTCAAGGACCGCGGCCACGCGCTCGCGGTGTCGGCCGCCCGCGAGCACGGCGCGAGCGATATCGCGCTCACATCTGCTGGCAACGCCGGTCAGTCGGCCGCGGCCTACGCCGCCCGCGCCGGACTGGATTCACACGTGTTCGTCCCCTCACGCGCGAACTTCGTCAACAAGGCGATGATAAACGTCCACGGTGGGGATATGAACGTTATCGGGGGACGATTTCCCGACGCCGCCGCGGCCTGTGCCGACGCGATGGAGAGTGAAGACTGGTACTCGACGAGTTCGTTTTCGACACCGTATCGCCACGAGGGCAAGAAGACGATGCTCTATGAAACAATCGAACAGCTCGACTGGGACGTGCCGGACGGCATCGTCTATCCCACCGGTGGCGGCGTCGGTCTCGTCGGCATGCACAAGGGGGCACAAGAATTCGAGCAACTGGGCCTCACCGACGAGATCCCCGCACTGTACGCCGCCCAATCGAGCGGCTGTGCACCCATCGTTGAGGCGTGGGAGGCGGGCGAGGATATCCACGAACCGTGGGACGTGCCCGACACCATCTGCGGCGGCATCGAGATCCCCGACCCCGGCGCAAGCCCGCTGATTCTCGACGCACTCGACGAATCCGGTGGCGGGGCCGTCGCCACGCCCGACGAATCCATCCTCGACAGCGCGATCACGGTCGCCCAGCACACGGGTGTGGAGATGGGCGCGACCTGCGCAGCAGCCGCCAGCGGCGCGTGGGACCTCGCCGAACGGGGCGTGTTCGGTGCCGACGATACGATCGTTCTCATGAACACCGCGAGCGCGAACAAGGAGGCAGACATCCTGCGGAGTCATCTGATGGGCAAGGGAATCTAAGACCCACCTTTTTACTCGTCGGGTGCGCTCGCTCGTTTCACTCGCTTGCCCACCCTCCTCGCAAAAATCTGGACCAAAAACTCCCGCTCGCAAACCGCGCGAGCGGCGAACCGCGCTCACTTCGCTCGCGTGGATGCTGCCACTCTCCACACCGGCCGCCGAAGCCCTCGGGGCACTCACTCTGTTCGCGCCCTCGCCCTTCATCCGCCGAGGCCCGCACCGCAAACCGCAACCGCCGGCGGCCGCACCGCCGCCGCTCCGCCGCCGCTCCGCGGCCGCTGCCGCGACCACACCACCGCGACGCCGCGAGCGAAGTCCTATAACGAATGGCGCACGAACCCCGCCCATGACCGATGAGCGGTGAGGAGTCCGCCACAGCCACCCATGATGAGCCGGACTGGCGAACCCGCTTCGGCTACGAGCAGCCCTATGAGGGACAGGCCGACGCCATCGAGACGGCCATCGAGACGGGGACCGATGGCGGCTACCTCGTCATGGAGGGGGCCTGCGGCACGGGCAAGACGATGGCCGCGCTCACCGCCGCCGGCACGCTGCTCCGCGAGACCGACCGCTACGACAACGTGCTCGTCGTGACGCCGGTCAAACAGCAGCGCCGACAGTTCATCGAGGACCTGCGCGCTATCAACGCCGACCTCGACGATCCGTTTACGGGACTCGCCCTCGTCGGCAAACCCACACTCTGTCCGTACGAGCGCGCGGGCGCGTTCGACCGCGGCACACAGGACGCCTGCGAGGATCTCCGGGAGAACACTGCGGGGTTGGTCGCCCACGACGGCGGTGGCGAGGTCTGGTGGGACAGCGCCCGCGCCGGCGAACTCGTCGCCGAGGCCCGCACCGACGCCGACTCGTGGCGCACGCTCGACGACAACCTCTCAACGGCCGGTCACACGGCCCCCTACCCGACCGCACGACCGACCGCGCCCGACTCGCTCGGTGAGAACGACCAGTCCTACTGCCCGTTCGAAGCCGACTGGTACGCCCGCGAGAAATCCGTCCCCGTGGCCTTCGACGACGACGAAAACCACGTCGTCACCACCGACGAACTGCTCGCCGGTGCAGTCCCCCGCGGAACCTGCCCCCACCGTGCGATGGGCACGCTGCTCGACGACGCCGATATCGTGGTCGGCAACTACAACCACCTGTTCGACCCGCGAACGCGCGCGCTCACCGACGGCGTGGTGAACGACCGGACGTTCGTCATCGTCGACGAGGCCCACCGACTGGAGGGACGAGTGCGTGACCTCCTGAGCGACCGTGTGGGCATCCAATCACTCCGGCGCGCGCGAAACGACGTCTCCCACCTCCGCACGCTCGCGGGCCAGTCGCGCGAGCACCGCGAGGAGGTCGCCACCCAGCTCGCCACCTACGAAGTTTCGACCGACGACCTCCACCGGGTCAGCGAGTTCTTCGACGACGCCATCGACTGGCTCGACCGCCGCGTCGAGCGCTATCTCGACGAGGAGTACGGCGACCTCGGCCGTGCGGCCGAGCAGGAACGACTGCCCGAGAACATCGAGATTCCGCTGCGCGACCCCGAAACCGACGAAATCGACGAGTTCTCCGTGTGGGCGAACGAGCAGTATTCGTCCGGTTTCTGCAAATCCCTTCACACTGTCGGCGCGGCCGTCGCGGACGCCCTCGATACGCTCAGCCCCGAACGCTCGACGGTCTGTGGCGACGTCGGCCGCATCGTGACCCGCTGGTGGACGCGCGACCACGCGAGCTACTTCCGGGAGGTCACGCTCTCGCGGACCGACCGCAGCCATCTGGAGGGCTGGGAGCGCCAGTACACCGCCGGGCTGGTCTGCTACGACTGCCTTCCGGCCGAGGACCTCCGCGAGCGGTTTTCCGATCTCGGCGGCGGCGTGCTGATGAGCGCGACGCTCGAACCGATGGACGTCTTCCGAGAGTGTGTGGGCCTCGACCGCCTCGCAACCGATGACGACGAGGATGAGCGCCCAATCGCCACGCGAACCTACGACCTCGCCTACCCCGAGCAAAATCGTGCGAGTTGGATCGTGGACGCACCCGCCTTCACCGCGCGCAATCGCGGCCCGCCCGACGAGGAGAGCGACGTCCGGGAGACCTACGCCTACGCGCTCCGGGAACTCGCCCGCAGCCCGGGCAACGTGCTCCTCTGCCTGCCGAGTTATCGGGAGGCTGCATGGGCGCACGACCGCCTTGCCGCATCCATCGAGAAACCGGTGCTCCTCGACGAGTCGTCGAGCGACGAAGCCACGGAGAAACTCAAACGGGAGTTCTTCGCCGGCGACGGCAAGACTCTCGTCACCTCCACGCGCGGGACACTCACCGAGGGTGTCGATTACGACGGCGAGAAACTGAGCGCGTGTGCGGTCGTCGGCGTTCCATTGGTCAACGTCGCCTCACCGCGGATTCGGGCCGTGCGGCGGGCCTATGGTGCTGAATTCGGCAAGGAGTGCGCCTTCGAGTACGCGCTCACGGTGCCGGCCGTGCGCCGGGCGCGACAGGCCATCGGCCGGGTCATCAGGGGTCCCGAAGAGGTCGGGGTGCGCGCGCTCGTGGACGAACGCTACACGCCCGACGCACCCCGGTCGGTGTACGAGTACCTGCCACCCGCCGAGCGCGACGAGTGGCGCACGATGACGCCGATGTTCCTCGATTCACAATTGCAAGGATTCTGGGACGGTCACGAGCGGCCGGACCCGTAACTAGCACGGGACGTCAGTCGTCATCGTCGCCGACGAACCGGAGCGCCACGCCCGCGATGATGACGCCAACGCCGACGATCGCGCTGATGAAGGGTGGTACGGGCAGGAAGAGCAGGACGACACCGAGGAGGATCAGCCACGTCGAGCGAGTTGGCATAAGCGGGGTCCGCACGCGGGCCACATACCGTTTGTGGTCAGCAGAAGTTCTGGGTCGCGTAGACGCGCGTCCGGCCGTCGACTTGCTCGATGTGGACGCCGATGGCCTCGCGCTCCCAGTAGGGTTTGAGCAGGTTCTCCCGGTGGCTCGTGGAGTTCATCCAGCCGTCGACGATGCCGCGGGCGAGCTCTTCCGGTGAATCGTACTCGACGGTGTGATTGCCCATCGCAACCGGCGCGTCGTAGTAGGTGTAGAGGATGTTCTCGCCGCCGGTCGCGTACCGGAACGTGTCTGTCTTGACCCGACACTGATAGTCGAATCGCCGGTAGCGGTCGGCGAGCGTCTCGCCGTCGGGGCCCACGTGCGAGAAGTAGCTCCGATTGGCCATGTCGGCGCTGTGATAGCGCGCGACCGGCCGGAGGTCGGTGTCGAAGCTCAGATTGGATTTCCCGCGCTCGGCGCGTTCTTCGTTGACGTATCGATGGACGAGATATTCGATTTCCGTGCCGTCGAGTTCGCCAGTCTCCGACGCCCGTATCGTCGGCACGTCCGCACCGCCGGTGTCGTTCCGTGCGCCGATGTCCCCGACCGCACCGGCGCTCTTGTTGTCGACAGCACCGAGCGCGCCGATGTCGCCGACCGGCGGGAGGTCGAAGTCACCGAGCGCCTCGTCCACGCCCGTGTCGGCGGGCAGGCCACCGAGTGCGACGCTGGCGGCGAAAGCGACGACGAGGACGACGAACGCGACGCGGACGAGGACCGAGAGCAGCCACCCGACCGCCCGCAACAGCGAACGAAGCATTCACTCGGCGTAGACTCCCGGCGGCTATGTATCTGTCTCCCGACTCAGATGGCCAGCACGCCCGCATCGAGGCGGTCGGTCGGACGACTGGTGCGCCAGCGCACGGGACTCTCCGTACACTCGACGCGCTCGTCGGGACCCGCCGCGCCGACGAAGCGCACGACCAGATGATATATCTGCGGGCGCTCGCGGTCTGTCTCGTCGCCGATAGCGACGATGGTGACGCGCTCGACGGACTCGACCGTACACGAGATCCCCGTGGCCTCGCGGACGGTTCGTTTGGCACCCGCTTCGAGCGATTCGCCCGTTTCGACCGGCCCGCGCGGGCAGGCCCACTCGTCGTGGCGGTCGCGGACCAACAGGAGTTCGTCGGCGTCGTTGGTCACTCGCACGCCCGCGGCCGCCCGCTCCGCCGCCTCGGCGTCGGCCGCCCGCTCGTAGCGCGCCGACCGGACGGTCCAGCCGAGCTGGTGGACCGGTGCCGAGCCGTAGGTCTCCTCCAGCCGGTCGAGTTGGTTCGTAACCCACTGCTCGGACCGTTCGGCATCGTCCATATCTGCATGATACATCCACACACAATAAAGCCGGAGGATCGTTCAGTAGTCCATCGTCCGATTTCGCGTCGTTTTGCCCGATTTCATTCGTCTTTTGCGGGCGATTCAGACGTGCGCGTCGAGGAATTCGGTGATGGCGGTGTAGGCCTCGATGCGGTTGTCGCGCTTGACGATGCCGTGGCCCTCGTCGTCGAAGATCAGTTTCTCGACGGGGACGCGCTCGCCGACGCGCGCGGCGACCTGCTCGGCCTCGCCGACGGGCACGCGCGGGTCGTTCGCGCCGTGCAGGACGAAGAGTGGCGCGTCGATGCGCTCGATGCTATTGAGCGGACTGATGGATTCCAACAACTCGCGGTCCTCCTCTAAAGAACCGTACTCCGCTTCGCGCAGCGCACGCCGCCACGAGCCGGTGTTTTCGAGGAAGGTGGTGAAATCCGCGATGCCGACGATGTCGACGCCGGCTGCCCACAGGTCGGGGTACTCGGTGAGCGCCGCGAGCGTCATGAATCCCCCATAGGAGCCGCCCATGACCGCGATTCGGTCGGGGTCAACCATCGAATGATCACGGAGCCACGCGACGCCGCGCTCGATGTCGGCGACCGAATCCATCCGGTTTTCCCGGTCGTCGAGGTGTGTGTAGGACTTCCCGTAGCCCGTCGAGCCGCGCACGTTCGGCTCGAAGACCGCATAGCCCGCCGCGAGCAGGTACTGCGTGACGGGGCTGAACGAGGGTCGGCGCTGCGCTTCGGGTCCGCCGTGAATGTCGACGACGACCGGGGTTGCGCCCTCCTCGGCGTCGGCCGGCAGCGAGAAAAAGGCCGGAATCTCACGGCCGTCGAAACTCTCGTAGCGGACGAGGTCCGGCGTGCGGAACGATTCGCGCGAGAGACCCGCCGTCGAGGCGTTCGTCCAGCGCTCGCTCGCGCCCGTCTCGACGTCGACGACGTGGACATTCGTGTTCTCGCGGCGGCCGGTGACGGTCACGGCGAAGCGTTCGGCGTCGGCGTCGAAGGCGATCCCGCCCGCCACACCCTCGGGAAGGTCGGGCGCGGGGAATTCCTCGATACTGTCGCCATCGCCGGCGAGCCGTCCGGCGGTGAGATCGGTGTAGCCGTCGACGTTACGCGCATAGACCATTCTCCCCGTATCCTCGTCGAGCGTGAATCCCTCGACGTTCCAGCCGTCGCCGTCCGTGACGGTCTCGATCTCGTGGGTGGCGAGGTCGAGTCGGGCGAGCGAGAGCGAGTCGGAGTCGGAGTCAGTGACGACGTAGAGTGCGTCGCCGGCGGGATTCCACGCCGGATTCAGGAATCGAACGTCGCCGTCGTGGGGCGTGACGTGCTCGATGTCGCCCGAACCGAGATCGAGAACGTGGAGGTCCTGATCGAAACTCGACTGCGACTCGCTCACGAGCAGGCGGTCATCGCCCGGCGAGAATCCCCCGACGGTGAGCCAGCCGTCGCCCTCGTGGACGAGCGTGGCGTCGTCGCCGGTCTCGGTCCGAGCTTGTGTATAGACGTCGAAGACCGACTCGTCGCGTCGGTTCGCGGCGAAGGCGAAGCGCTCGCCGTCGTGACTCCAGCCGCCCCAGCGGTGTTTTGCGTCGGACAACCCGGTGAGCGGCCGGGTCTCGCCGTCCGGGGCGAGCAAGAAGAGCTGTGCGCGCTCGTCGCCGCCCTCGTCCATGCCGAAAATCAGTTCCTCGCGCTCTGGCGAAAACGAGGCAAAGGTGACGCGTTCGTCGGAGAACGTGCGTTGGGTGGGCCAGATTTCTGGTTCGGAAAGCGACCAGACCTGTGGCGTGCCGGTCGCGTCGAACAGGAAGGCGAGGTCGCCGGCGGGCGAAAAGGTCGCGCCGTAGGCGCTGCGGACGTTGAGATAGCGCTCGATGGATGGCACGGTGTTCGTTTTCGGGTCGGAGACATATCGCTTCGGGTCGGCCGGACCTATTCTCACCGCGAAGTCGTCATCACAGTATCAGTAAACGAACGGACAAGACAGATAAGGCAACGACTCCTAACGACTTCGATCGTGATCGAACCGGGACCGGAATCGGATTCGGGGCTGCTCGACCGTGAGGGCCTCTCGAACGTCGAAAAGTGGTTAGCGCCGGCCGTCGGTCTCGTGGTCGTGCTCGTCCTGCTCGCCGGGGTGGGACTCCTCGTCGGTGACTACTTCGGCGACGATCCGGGTGCGCCCGTCGACGACCGCTCGGGCGTAGGGGCCGCCCCGGCGAACAACACGACGGCGATGCCGACCACCTCGACCACCCAACCGGCGTCGCCGACCGTCGAAACGCCGACTGCGACAGCTACACCGATGCCGACCGCGACAGCCACGCCGACCCCGACGCCAACGCCGTCCCCGACAGCTACTGCAACCGACACCACAACGCCGACGGAAACGACCACCACTACCGCAACGGACACTCGAACCGCGACGGCGACACCGACCGAGACACCGGACGAAACCGCGACCGCGACGCCACCCGCAACGGACACACCGACACCGACCGACACGCCGACGTCGACCAGCACGTCGACGCCGACCGACACACCGTCACCGACCGACACGCCACCACCCGATATGGAGACACCGACCACGACGGAGACGACCACCGAAACGACCGACGAACCGACCGATGACTCGACGACCGAAACCGAGACAGACACGTCGACTGCGGCGAGTATTTCGACGACCTCGAACGTAGTGTCGGCCGCGGGGACGACCACCGCAACGCCAGCCACGACAGCCACTGAGACGGCGACCGCCACCGAGACGGTGACTGCCACCGAGACCCCAACGCCGACTGCGACAGCCACCGAAACCCCAACACCAACCGCGACCGCCACCGAGACCGCAACGCCGACGGCCACGGAAACGACCTCGTCGGTGGAGTCCTCGGCGGAGCGTCAGTCGACGACGATGGCCACGCTGACGACGGCCACGACGAACACGCTAACGGCAACCGCAACGGAGACGCTGACGGCAACCGAAACCGCGACCGCGACGACCACAACGACGGCGAGCGAAACGCCCTAATCGCGCGAGTCGTCGAACTCGCTCGGAGTACGCGCCGCCTCGCTGACGCCGACGGCGGCGACGCTCTCGGCGACGTCGTGAACGCGGACGATGTCCGCACCGCGCTCGGCGGCCAGCGCGCTCGCGGCCACCGTCGCCGACAGGCGCTCGCCGGCCTCGCTCCCCACGAGGTCGAACATCGATTTGTGCGAGTGGCCGAAGAGGATCGGACAATCGAGCGCGCGGAACTCGCCCAGTCGACCGAGGATCGCGAAGTTTTCTTGCTTGCTCTTGCCGAAGCCGATGCCGGGATCGACGATGATTTGCTTCCGATCGAGACCCGCCTTCTCGGCGAGCAGGACGCGCTCGCGCAGTTCCTGGATCGTGTCCTTGACCACGTCGTCGTATTCCGGGGCCGAGTCGGGATCGACGGGCGCGTCGATGCTGTGCATCACGACGAGCGGGCAGTCGTAGTCGGCGGCGACGAAGCGCATCTCGGGGTCGTCGAGCCCCGTGACGTCGTTGACGATGTCCGCACCGGCGTCGAGCGCCGCGCGCGCGACCGCTGCCTTCCGGGTGTCGATCGAGACCAGGGCGTCGAATTCGCTGATGCGCTCGATGACGGGCACCACGCGCTCGCACTCCGCTTCGTCCGAGACGGGTTCCGCGCCGGGGCGGGTGCTCTCGCCACCCACGTCGATGATGTCGACGCCCTCCTCGACCATCGCCTCGGCCTGTCGGACCGCCGTCTCCGTAGTGTCGAACTCGCCGCCGTCGTGGAAACTGTCGGGCGTCACGTTCAGAATGCCCATTACGGCCGTCCCCTCTTCCCACGGGTAGCCACGTGCTTCCGAACTGACGCCGATCGAGAGCGCCTCCCGAATCCCGTCGGCGAGCGGTGCCAGCCCGTAGGGCTGACCGGCGAGTTTCTCGGTGAGCCGTTTGAACTGCGCGAGCGTGGCGAGCATGAGCACGTCGAGAAATTCCTCGTCCTGATCGTTGAGCCCCGAGATGGCGCACTCGCCGCCGAGCGAGAGCAGTTCTTCTTTGAGATACTGTGCCTGTCGCGGGCGCACGCGGGTCTTCAGCGCTCGATGGACGGCCTTGCCGCGCATTCGGTAGGCCCCCGCGTCGGTCACGTGCGTCCCCTTGATCGCACGCCGGGCGTCGTCGAGTCCGTCGATCTCCTTGGGCACGTCGAGACGGCTCCAGCGCGTCCGTGCCTCGCGGACGGTGTAGAGCGAGCCACAGACGAGCACGCAGTCGTCCGGCTCGGCGGCATCGAGGGCAGTCTGGAGCGCGTCGGTGACGTCGCTGCGGGTCTCGACACGACTCTCGTCGAACACCTCCGCGAGAACCGCGTTGTCCTCGGCGCGCGGGACGTCCGGCCGGCAGGCGACGACGTGCTCGGGCGTCGGCAGCGCGTCGGCCATCCCCTGGTGGTCCTTGTCCGCGAGCGCGCCGAAGACGAGATGGAGGTCGTCGAACTCGAATTCACCCAAGGTGTCGGCGAGGCGCTCGCACGCGCCAGGGTTGTGTGCGCCGTCGAGTACGACCAATGGATCGCGTTCGAGCACCTCGAACCGGCCGGGCCAGTAGGCCGCGCGCAATCCGCGCGCGAGCGTCTCCTCGCCACACTCGACGTCGAACTCGTCGGCGATCTGTCGGGCGAGCGCCGCCGCGATGCCGGCGTTCTCGGCCTGGTGGGCTCCCAGAAGTGAGAGTCGGGTTTCGACGGTCCGGTCCTGGCCGGAGATCCGGATGGCGTTTTCGACACCCGTTCGGCCCTCGTGTGTCACCGAGACGTCGCCGTCCGGGCCGACCGTCACGACGTCGCCGGCGCTCTCCTCGATCGCCGCGCGCGCGTCGCCGGTCGCGGCGGTCACGATGTCGTTCTCGCGAGGCGCGACGGTGGCCATGTCGCGGCCGATCTCCTCGACCGTGTCGCCGAGGGTGTCGGTGTGTTCGAGCGTGACGCTGGTGATGGCGCTCGCCACCGGATCGACGATGCTGGTCGCGTCGTAGCGCCCGCCGAGACCGACTTCGAGCACGGCGACGTCGACCGACTGGCGACGGAACTCCCACAGCGCCATCCCGGTGACGACCTCGAAGAAGGTGGGAGCATCGCCGGCGGCGGCCCGCTCCAGGACGTAGGGGCGGATCGTTGCGACGTACTCGGCGAGTGCGCTCTCGGAAATCATGCGGCCGCCGACGCGGACGCGCTCGCGAACGGAATCGAGATGCGGCGAGGTGTAGAGACCGACGTCGAGCCCCGCTTCCCGGAGTACCGATGCGACCATCCTCGCCGTGCTCCCCTTGCCGTTGGAGCCGGCGATCTGGACGAACGCGATCCCTTCGTGTGGGTCGTCGAGAGCGGAGAGGAGGTCGTCGGTGGCGTCCAGGCCCGGGCGGGGCGGATACCGACGCAGGTCGAAGAGGAAGTTTGCCGCCTCGTGGAACTCCATGTCGGACACCGGTGGGGCCGTGGTTTGAGCGTATCGGACGTTCCCGTTCACCGCTCGCACGACGGCCGGAACCGACATGGAAACCGGTGTTCATCACGACAGGTCGTTTTCCGTCCTAACGCGAGAGTCAGCAGTACGACGACAGCGCCTCGTAGGCCTCGCTGGCGGCTCCGTCGGGTTCGTCGGGATACGTGTAGAGTTCGAGCGTGGCGAATCCCTCGTAGCCGACGTCGTCGAGCGCGTCGAAGATCGCTCGGAAATCGAGGTCGCCCTCGCCGGGGATGCGGTGGTAGTGTTTGCCGCGCACGCCGCCGACGATGTCCTCTAGATGGACGCCCGTGATGTGGCCCGCACTCCGGCGAATCGCCTCGGCGGGGTCCTCCCCGTAGACGGCCGCGTGGCCGACGTCGAGGTTGACTCCGAGCGTATCGTGACCGACGTCCTCGATCAGTTCCAGGACTTCATCGGTGCACTCGACGAGCAGTTCGGGTTCGTACTCGATGCCCACCGCGACGTCGTGTTCGGCGGCGTATTCACAGATCGTCCCGAGGGAGTCGAGCAGGTACTCGTATGCCTTCTCTGGCGGATTGCCGGGCAGTGGACGGCCGGTGGCGAGACAGACCGCGGGCGCGCCGACCTCGTCGGCGAGGTCGATGGCTTGCTTCGTGTAGTCGATGCGCCACTCCCGTCCCTCGTCGTCGGCGGTGACGACGCTCGGATCGAAGAATGACGACGGCGGCGCGTCGTCGTAGTAGCCCGTCGCGGTGTTCGCGTTGATGTTCGAAACGGCCAACCCGGTGCTGTCGAGCGTATTCGACAGGGCCTCCAGATCGTCCTCGCCGAAGTCGGGGAAGTAGGCGTGTGGTTCGTCGCCCAAGATTTCGACGCCGGCGTAACCGTGGTCGGCGATGCGTTCGACCGCGTCCGGCAGCGCGTGGCGCGTGTAGGCGTTCGTCGAAAATGCCAGTTCGACCATAACAAGTGAAGGAATGGCCTCCCGAAACACCTTCCGACGGCGCTACGAGACGTCGAACAGACGGGAGAGGCTGACCGCGGGGACGAGGAAGATGAGGACGGCGAGCGCCCAGCCGACGCCCGCGAGCGCCGCGAACGCCGCGTCGAGCACGACGAGCGCGAGGATGCAGGTCCCGACCGCCGGGCCGACGGTATCGGGTCGGGGAGTCGCGTACGCCGGCCCGAGTGCGCGCCCGGTCCACACCAGAAAGCCGCCGGCGAGCCCGACCGCGAACGCGACCCGAACGAGGGGCGGCCCCAGGGTCACGACTGCCGCGAGCACCCCGAGAACGGCCAGCAACACGCCGGCGGCCGCCGCCGCGACCGCGCCGCGTTCGGTCGTCGTCGCCTCGTTGTCGGCCATGTACGTCACGAGGGCGATATACAGCGCGACGACGACCGGGATCGCGAGCGCCCACGCGGAAAGCGCGGCTGTCGTTGCTGTCACCCCTGCCGCCGTGCCGAGCAACACGTCGAGTCCACGTGCGCTGCCCATCGCGAGAAAGCCAGCAGATCCGCCCTTGAGCACGCCGTCGTAGAGCGCGATGACGACTGCGAGCGTCGCCGCGAACAGGCCGGCTCGCGGGCCGGCCGCCGCGAGCGCGACGAGCACACCGCCGACCAGCAGCGCCGCGCCGAGCACGCCCGCCGTCCGCCGTGGAACCCTTCCCGACGGGATCGGGCGTTCCGGGCGCTCGCGCGCGTCGACCTCCGCATCGAAGTAGTCGTTTAGCGTCGTGCCGCCGGCGTACAGCAGCACCGACGCGACCGCGAGTCCGGCGAGCGCAGGTATCGAAATCCTTTCACCTGTGGCGGCGACGAGCGCGCCACCGAGCAGGACGTCCGGCGGTGCGCTGAAGAGATTCGGAACGCGCACCAACGCCGCGTAGGCCGCGAACTTCTCGCGCAAGTCGGACTCGTCGGCCACCTCCTCAGACCCAGCCACCGTCTTCGAGGTAGGCCATCGCCTCACGGGCGGTCTCGGCCGCCGTCTCCTCGTAGGGGTAGAGTTCGACCGTCACGAACCCATCGTACTCCCGCGAATCGAGCGCTTCGAGGAAGTCGTCGATGGGCAGCGCGCCGTCGCCGAGCTGAGTGTGTTCGTGGCGGCGGTCTTCGGGAATATCCTCTAGATGAACGTGATCGACGTAGTCAGCGAGTCGATCGAACGCCTCGACTGGGTCCTCGCCGACGCTGAACAGGTGGCCCGCATCGAAGTTGCAGCGAACCCGGGGATGGTCGATGCGCTCGGCGAACTCCAAGAACTCCTCCGAGGTCTCGATGAGGAGATCAGGTTCGGGTTCGACGTGCAGGTCCACTCCCACGTCCTCGGCGACCGGCAGAACCTCCTGGAGGCTCTCGACGAACGTCTCGACCGCCCACTCGCGGGACTTTTCCTCCGGGATGGGTCCACCGGGCTCGATCGAGATGTAGTCGTGTCCGAGCGCGGCCGCCGTCCGGAGGGCGGCCTTCGTGTAGTCGATGCGCTGCTGTCGGTAGTCGGTGTCCGGCTCGATGTAGGATGGGTGGTGAAAGCCCTCGATGGCCGTCAGCATGAACGCGTTGCAGTTGCTGATGGCGAGGTGGTTCGCGTCGAGCGCTTCCTGAATCTCCTTGATGTCCGCTTCGTTCGCGTCGGGCGGGTAGAGATGTGGCTCGTCGAACAGCAGTTCGATGCCGTGGTAGCCCGCGTCGGCAACGATCTCGATCGCCTCGATGGCGTCGTACTCCCGGAAGGCGTTCGCGGAGAACCCGAACTTCATCGCTCGTAGGTGAAGTTCGGCGACTGGTCGAAGAAGTCGTATGGATTGTCGAAGACGACTTTTTTGACCTCCTCGCGGTCCCAGCCACGGTCGAGCATCTTGTCCCTGGCTTTCGGCACCGCGAGCGGGTCCGAGGGGTCCCAGTCGGCGGCGCTATTAAATAGCATCTTGTCGGTGCCGTACTCTTCGAGGAGCTCGATGGCTGCCTCGTCCTCGATCTTGCCGGGGTAGAGCGTGAAACCGACCCAGCAGTCCGTCGTCAGGGAGGTCTCGATGGTGTTCTCAGTGTTGTGGTCGATGACGATGCGCTCCTGCGTGACGCCCTCGTCCTCGATGATGTCGACGATGCGCTCGGTGCCTGCGGGTTTGTCGGTGTGTGGTGTATGGATTATTACTGGTAGTTCGCGCTCCTCGGCCATCCGCAGTTGCGTGCGAAACGCCCACTCCTCGTCGTCGGTGCCATGATCGAAACCGATCTCGCCGAGGCCGACGACGTTCTCGCGGTCGAGGTACTTCGGGAGTTCTTCGAGAACCTCCTCGGCCATCTCGCGGTAGTTCGCCTCCTTTGGTTCGAGTCCAATGGTGACGTAGTGGTCCATCCCGCCGGCGCGCTCGGCGCGCGCGGTCTCGAAGTCGATGATCTGCTCGAAGTAATCGAAGAACGAGCCCGCGTGCTGTTTGTCCGTGCCGCTCCAGAACGCGGGTTCGATGCAG